>JAJKJM010000048.1 GCA_021153985.1 Polaromonas sp. | reverse complement strand
GCTTGAGCTTTTCTTCTTTTTTGCGTTTTTTCGCAAGCTCTTTCTGGCGCTTTTCGTAAGAGTAATTGGGAGTTGCCACTGCGTGCTTTCGTGAATAAGTAGCCCTTACTGTACTGCATTGGAGAACCTGTTGACGGTCTAAACGGGGCCGCGTTGGGGTGCAATCGGGATGAGTGGGCCGACCGGGCACGCCGCATGGGCTAATGCCCATGCAAGGGCCTGGCTGGCTCAATCGCCCGATTTCACCCCAACCCGGAGGGCAAGCGCCTTCTCGGGCGGTCTGCGGCGTTGCGGCGCTAGCCCATAGATGAACTATGGGCGTCGCACCGCGCCTTGCACCCCATCCCGAGAAGGTGCTTGCGCGGCCCCGTTTAGACCGTCAACAGGTTCTCAGCCAATATCAAGCTTTTTCCAGGGCCTGCGTAATGTCAGCCTGCAGATCCGCTACGGCCTCCAGCCCCACCGAAAAGCGCACCAGGCCGCCTTTGTAAGGCCACGGCATCGTACGCAGAGCCGGGATGTCGTAAGGCGCGCAGAGGCTCATGGGGCCAGCCCAGCTGTAACCCAGCTTGAAAAGCTTGAGGCTGTCACAAAACCTGTCAATCTGCGCCTGCGTGAATTCGGGCTTGAACACGGCACTCACCAGGCAGGCGGCGCCCGTGCAGTCGCGCTTCCACGCCTCATGGCCGGGCGAGCCGGGCAAGGCCGGGTGCAGCACGGCGGCGATTTGAGGCTGGGTTTGCAGCCAGCCGGCCAGCTCGCGCGTGGCGGCATCCTGGGCCGCATAGCGCAAAGCGATGCTGTTGAGGCCGCGCAGCACCAGCTCCGCATCATTGCCGCTCACGCCGTAACCCACCCGCATATGGCAAAAGTGAACCAGGTGGTGCAGCGCCTCATCGCGCGTGACGACGGAGCCCATCAGCACGTCGGCGCCGCCGCTGGGGTATTTCGTCAGGGCCTGGGCCGAAATGTCGATACCCAGATCAAACGCGTTGAAGGCCAGACCCGCGCCCCAGGTGTTGTCCAGCGCGGTCACAATGCCGCCAGGGTGAGCATCCTTGTGCGCCTTGACGGCTGCAATCAACGCGGGCATGTCGGGAAACTCCAGCGTGATGGAGCCCGGCGCCTCAATCCACACCAGCCGGGTTTTGGCGCTCAGCTTGGTGGCCAGATCGGCGGGGTTCATGGGATCGTAGAAGTTGTGCGTGATGCCCCAGGCGGCCAACTCGCCCTGCGCGAAAGCTTTGTTGGGCCCATAGACGTTGTCGGGGATTAACAGCTCGTCGCCGGCCTTGAGCAGCGCCATGCCCACCAGCACCACTGCCGCCAGACCGCTGGGCACCAGGGTGCAGTGCTTGCCGCCTTCCAGCGTCGCAATACGCTCTTCGAGCGTAAAGGTGGTCGGCGTGCCGTGCAGGCCGTAGGTGTAGCCGGTCTTGTGCTTCCAATCGCGGCTGCGCAGCGCGGCGACGGAAGGAAAGGCGATGGTGGAAGCCTTGTAGACCCCAGGCGGAATCGAATCAAACCCGGCGGGGGGCTTGTAGGGATGGTGGATCAGTTGGGTGGAAATATCGGATGAAGAATCGCTCATGAAGCGATATTACGGCAGTTTTCCGATCTTGCTCAATGCTTCGTTTGAGGGTCGTTCAACCATCCAGGACGCATGGATTTGCGGCCTGCGTCACCTCATTGCTCCCGGTCGAAATAGCCGGCATCTGTGATGCCCATCAACTTCGCCAGCTCCTGGCGCAAGGCCCTACCCCTTGGACTTTCGGTGTACATGCCGTGCATTTTGTTGGAGTACCTTCGCCAGAGGGATGCACCAGGGGGTATCGCATTGAAGCGTCCAACGTCTAGGGCTGGCTTCGTTGCCTTGAAAAGCAGCTCAACGACCACCCGGCACGTGTCCTCTTCGATTTTTTGCACTGATCGAACCGCACGGAAATCATCGTAAGCGTACTCGTCAAAACTTCTCTTGAGAAAGAGAGAAGTTTTCCACTTGCGAACGCGCTGTGTCTTTTGATTGATGTCGAAATTGAAACTGCCATGCTGGGAAACCCATAGCGTTATCCATATAGGGAAAATCGCCATGAATGCGCCGCCGCCAAGGAGAAGCGCTGATAGCCAGGGATCGCGCGCCCCACGGCCCAGAAAAGCGAAGAACCCGCCACTGCAAATCATGAACAGGATCGCCAGAATGATGAAAAGCCAAGCAGCCAAACCAGCGGGTGCTCCAGTTTGAAGCGATTTCCAGTTCTGCGGTCCGTCAACAGACGGCAAGGCCGGCGGACTTTGCATCATGCGGTGCTGATCGGTGTCAAACCGACGTATCCGACGCCGCTAAATCTTCCATTTGGCCATGAGCTGCTCAGGCGAGAGCGAGTCATAGCCTTCGAAAGGCTGGTGAATCCACGGGTTGGTGGGCAGCAGCTCGACCGAATAGTCGGGCTGGAAGGTGGAAACGCCTTTGGTCCAGATCACGGCGCTGCGCAGCTCGGTGATGGGCTTGTAGTTGTTCTTGAGCTGGTGGATCACGGCGTTGAGCGTGTGGCCCGAATCAGCCAGGTCATCAACCAGCAGCACCTTGCCGGCGATCTCGCCCTTGGGGGTGGTGATGAAACGGGCGATGTCGAGGTTGCCCTGTGTCATGCCGGCGTCAGCACGGTACGAACTGGTGGACATGATGGCCAGCGGCTTGTCGAAGATACGCGACAGGATGTCGCCGGGTCGCAGGCCGCCACGGGCCAGGCACAGAATGGTGTCGAACTTCCAGTCGGACTGGTGGATCTTGATCGCCAGTTTTTCAATCAGGTTGTGGTATTCGTCATAGCTCACATAGAGATGCTTGCCGTCTTCTGTCAACATGGGGTTGCTCCTGATTTAATAGCTGCCGGTGCTCGTGCGTATTTGGCTACAAGCCTTTTTGGCTAAATTTCTGGCCGTCTGCCTAGGCGGCCGCGTAGGGATTGCGCAGCAGGATGGTGTGGTCGCGGTCCGGGCTGGTGGAGACCATGTGGATAGGTACGCCCGTCACCTCTTCAATCCGGTGCAGGTACTTTTGGGCGGCCGCCGGCAGCTTGTCGTATTGCGTCACACCCACCGTACTCTGGCTCCAGCCTGGCAGGGTTTCGTAAATCGGCTTGCAGCGCTCGATCTCTTCGGCGCCCATGGGCAGGATGTCGGTGATGTGGCCGTCAAGCTCGTAGCCAGTGCAAAGTTTGAGTTCATCGATGCCATCGAGCACGTCGAGTTTCGTGATGCACAGGCCCGACAGTCCATTAACCTGGGCCGAGCGCTTGAGCAGCGCGGCGTCAAACCAGCCGCAGCGGCGGCTGCGTCCGGTGGTTACGCCTTTTTCAGCGCCCACGGTGCTGAGGTGATAACCCACGGTGCCCGGTTTTTCCCAGTCGAGTTCGGTCGGGAAAGGCCCGCCGCCCACTCGGGTGCAATAGGCCTTGGTAATGCCCAGGATGTAATGCAGCATGCCCGGGCCCACGCCGGCGCCGGCGGCGGCATTGCCGGCTACGCAGTTGCTGGAAGTGACATAAGGGTAAGTGCCGTGGTCAACGTCGAGCAAGGTGCCTTGCGCGCCTTCGAACAGCAGGTTGGCGCCGCCCTCGTTGGCGTCGTTGAGTTCGCGCGAGACGTCCGCCATCATGGGCTTGAGCAGCTCGGCGTGGCGCATAGCTTCGGCGTACACGGTGTCAAAATCAACGGCGGGTGCATGCAGGTAGCCGGTCAGCACGAAGTTGTGCAGGTCCAGCAGCTCGCGCAGTTTGGCGGCAAAGCGGTCAGGATACTTAAGGTCTTGCACGCGCAGGGCACGGCGGGCGATTTTGTCTTCGTAGGCGGGGCCGATGCCGCGGCCAGTGGTGCCAATCTTGCTCGTGCCGCCCTTCTCGCGATAGGCTTCGCGAGCGACATCCAGCGCGACGTGGAAAGGCAGGATCAGCGGGCAGGCTTCGCTGACGCGCAGGCGCGAACGCACCTCAACGCCGGCTTTTTCAAGCCCCTCAATCTCTTCAAACAGCTTGGCGGCCGACAGCACCACGCCGTTGCCGATGTAGCACTTCACGCCCGGACGCATGATGCCGCTGGGGATCAGGTGCAACGCTGTCTTCACGCCGTTGATCACCAGCGTGTGGCCTGCATTGTGGCCGCCCTGAAAGCGGACCACGCCTTGCGACATCTCGGTCAGCCAGTCGACCAGCTTGCCCTTGCCCTCGTCGCCCCATTGGGTGCCCACGACCACGACATTGCGGCCCGCGGCTGCGGTTTGTTTGTTTGTCATCTTCAACTCTCGTTAAGGTTTGTTGGGATCAAGCCTGGCGGGGCACAGGGCCTCACGCGGCTTTCTTGAGGGGCTGGACCACCCATTGACCGGCCGCATGGGCCAGTTCGCGGTCGCAATCAAATTCATTGACTTCATGCTCGTGGCCTGGCAACACGCAAGCTACGGTTTCGCCATCTGCACGCAAGCGGGCAATGGCCGCGCGCAGGCCTGCGTCTTCACCCCAGGGCGCGCGAATGGCAGCCTTCAGGGGCCGGGGCGGCAGCACACTAACCAGTTCCTTCAAATCCAGGCTGAAACCTGCCGCCGGACGGTTACGGCCGAACACGGCGCCGACTTCGTCATAACGGCCGCCGCGGACCAATTCAGCGCCCTGCCCGTAGATAGCAAAGCGGGTGCCGCTGTAATAAGCGTAGCCACGCAGATCGGCCAAGTCAAAGCTGACCTTGACGTCGCCCTTTTCGCCGCTGGTGTGGGCGGCCAGCCATTTGAGATTCTGCAAGGCGGCCTTCAGGCCCGTTGAGGGCGGCAAGACTCTTTCGGCCTCGGCCAATACCTTCTCATCGCCATAAAGCTGCAATAGCGCCTTGAGGCCCTCACGCGCATCGGCGGAAATACCATCCTTGAGGCCGGCCACGAGGCTGCCGAGCTCGCTGGCGTCTTTGGCGGCAAGTGCGGCGTGGATGAGCGCCAGTGTCCTGGTATTGACGGTCGCGCCGGCCAACAAACTGTTGACGATGCGAACGTCCGCCATGTCAACGCTCAATTCAGTCACGCCAGCCGCCCTCAGTCCTTCAAGCGCCAGTTGCTGGGCCTCAAGGTCGGCTTCCAGGCCGGCATGGCCGTAGATCTCGGCGCCGAACTGCAGCGGTTCACGGGTGGCGTGGGGACGATCAGTACGGGTATGCAGCACGGGGCCGCAATAGCAAAGCCGGGCTACGCCATTACGGTTGAGCAGATGGGCATCAATGCGGGCCACCTGGGGCGTCGTGTCGGCGCGCAAACCCAAAGTGCGGCCAGAGAGTTGGTCGACAAGCTTGAAAGTCTGCAGATCCAGGGCCTCGCCGGTACCAGTCAAGAGCGACTCGAGGTGTTCCAGCAGCGGCGGCATGACGAGTTCATAGCCGTAGCTGCGGGCCGTGTCCAGAAACAGGCGGCGCAGCTCCTCGATGTGACGCGCCTCGGAGGGCAGGACATCGGCAATTTGATCGGGCAATTGCCATGATGACGACCAGGCGGGCATTGTGATTTTCGTGGGCTGTTAAAAACAGCATTTTACCGGGCTTGAAGCCGGTTTTCGGCTGACCCAGGACAGGAAACGCCCTCAGGCAGAAATACAGGCCTGATAAGCCCTATGCGTTGACATGAAAAATGCAGTTCAGGCCAGCACGGCCAGTAGTACCACGCCGATCACAATGCTGCAGAGCCCGAAGAAGCGAATCTGGCCGTCGCCCAAAGCGAGGATCTGCTCAAACATGCGGCGCCATCCGCCGGGAGAGATAAACGGCAAAAGCCCTTCGATCACCAGCACCAGGGCCAGTGCCTGCCAAAAGGTGTTGCCGTCCACCTGTTATTTTTTGGCGGGTGCCGCGCCGCTGCCGGAGCCAGGGCCACGCATGGCTTTGAAAAAGTCGGACGACGGGTCGAGCACCATCACGTCACTTTTCTTGTTGAAGCTGGCCTTGTAGGCATCAAGGCTGCGGTAGAACTGGGCAAACTGCGGGTCGCGGCCAAATGATTCGGCGTACGCACGAGCGGCTTCGGCATCGCCCTCGCCTTTGACCTTTTGCGCGTCGCGGTAAGCGTTGGCAATGGTGATTTCGCGCTGGCGGTCAGCATCGGCGCGGATTTTTTCGCCTTCGGCAGCGCCGGTGGAGCGCAACTCATTGGCCACGCGCTGGCGCTCGGCCACCATGCGCTTATAGACGGAATCGGTGATGGCTTCCACATAATCCACACGCGTAATGCGCACGTCAACCACATCCATACCCCATGGTTGGGCTCCCTGCACGGCTTGCTGCACTTCGCGTTTGACATCGGCCATCAGCGCCTCACGCTTGAGCGACAACAGATCCTTGACGGTCCGCTTGTTGATTTCTTCCTGGAAGGCATTGCGAACCACGCGGTTGAGCTGGTTGGCGCCGGCCTTTTCGTCCAGCCCGACATTGCGGATGTAGTCGCTTGGCTGTGTGATGCGCCAACGCACATACCAGTCAATGACGACACGTTGCTTCTCAGCTGTCAGCATGGGTTCGGCATCAACGCTGTCGAGCACCAGCAGGCGCTTGTCGATGTACGACACATTCTGGAACGGCGGCGGCAGCTTGAAGTGAAGGCCTGGCTCAGTCACCACGTCCTTGATCTGCCCCAAGGCATAAACCACGCCAAACTGGCGCTGGTCGACCACAAACAGCGTGGAACTGAGCAACGCCAGGATGACCAGCAGCGAAGAAACAATAAATCCAACTCTATTCACGATCGTCTTCCTTAGCGTGTTTCACGATCGCGCGAGCGGGCAGCGTCGCGGGAGCGGGCATCGAGGGGCAGGCTGGAAATCGGTGCTGACGGTGCAGCGGGCGCAGCCGCCGAACCGGGCGCAAGTAACGCTTCACCAGTGATGGCCGCGTCACCTTGCGCTGTCATTTGCATGATTTTGTCCAACGGCAGGTACAGGAGGTTGGAGCCCTGGCGGGATTCCACCAGCACCTTGGTGACGCTGGAATAAACCTGTTGCATCGTGTCGGTGTACATACGGTCGCGTGTGACCTGCGGCGCCTTCTGGTATTCGGCCAGCACAGAGCGAAAGCGTTGTGCATCACCCTGGGCTTGCGCAACGATTTTGGCCTTGTAGGCCTCGGATTCTTCCTTGAGGCGGGAGGCAGAGCCCACAGCACGCGGAATCACGTTGTTGGCGTAGGCCTGCGCTTCATTCTTGGCGCGCTCGCGCTCCTGGCCGGCCTTGAGAACATCGTCGAAGGCCGCCTGCACTTGCTCGGGTGGGCGTACGCCGCTTTGCTGCAGGTTGATACCGACGACTTCCACGCCGACCTTGTAGCGGTCGAGGATGGTTTGCATCAATGCGCGCACGCGCGGCCCGATCTGGTCGCGCTCTTCGGCAAGAGCCAGATCCATCTTCATTTTTCCGACCACTTCACGAACGGCTGTTTCTGCGGCCTGAACCACGGCGGCGGCCGGATCCTTGCTCTCAAACAAATAAGCGCGTGCATCGTTCAGGCGGTATTGCACGGCGAACTTGATCTCGACGATGTTCTCGTCTTCAGTCAGCATGGCGGAATCGCGAAGCCCCGTGGCCTTGATGATGACGTCACGGCCTACATCCACAGAGCGGATCTGCGTGACCACCACGATTTCATGGCGCTGAACGGGATAAGGCATGCGCCAGTTGAAACCTGCGCCCACGGTCGAATGGTATTTGCCGAATTGGGTGATGACGGCCTGCTGGCCTTCCTGGACAATAAAAAAGCCAGTTCCCAGCCAGATCAACACGGCGACGCTGCCAATCAGCCCCACGCCAATGCCGGCACTTTTCATGTCAGGCTGAAACCCGCCGCCATTGCCACCGTTGTTTCCGCCGTTGCCGCGGCCGAAACCCCCGCGGCTGGCGCTGTTCTTGCCCCCGCCGAAAAGGCCGCCAAGCTTGCGGTTGAAATCCCGCCAGAGTTCATCCAGGTCAGGCGGGCCTTGATTGGGCCCCTGCCCTTGCGGACGATTGGCTTGCCTGGGCGGCTCCTTGTCCTCGCGCGGCACTTCGGGCTTGGCCTCATCAGGCGAAGGCTTATCCTCATCCCGGCCCCAGCGCGGATCGTTGAGGTTGAACATGCCTTGGGCGCGTTGCCGGATTCGGCCTGGCAAGGCCGTCAGCGTCTGCAGCACGGGGTTCAGATTCATGGGATCAAACTCGCTTTTTTTCAGTAACCGACATTGTGCCTAATGAAACCGCCGGATCAGGCAAGGTCCTCAATAGCTTGGGGTATTTCCTCAATCGGCGGACTTGCCGCGCAGTCAGCCAGCAATGCCCGCAGAAGCGGCAGTCCTTCGCCCGTCTGGGCGCTCACGAAGACGCGGTCCACACTTCGGCTGGAGCCTTCAAATGCATCCCTCAGATCGAACAGGTCTTTCATGTGCAGGGGCAAGCTGTCCTTTTCAATAGCATCCAGCTTGTTGAACACCAGTATCTGCGGCACATCGGCGGCTCCGATCTCTGAGAGCACACGCTGAACCTGCTCGATTTGCTCCAGGTACTCGGGGTTGGCGCCATCCACCACATGCAGCAGCAGATCGGCATCCGCCGCTTCCTGCAGCGTCGCGGCAAAGGCGTCTATCAGCCCGTGCGGCAAATCCCGTATGAAGCCCACGGTGTCCGACAGGGAGACAGAACGCGCGGCGTCCCCGAGGTAGAGCTGCCTTGTCGTGGTGTCCAGCGTGGCGAACAGCTGGTCTGCGGCATAGGCCCGTGCCTTGACGAGCGCATTGAACAAGGTTGATTTGCCGGCATTGGTATAGCCGACCAGGGAAATCGTGAAAGAGTTACGGCGTTCCCGCTGCTTTCGTTGGGTTTGCCGCTGCTTTTTGACCTTTGCCAGGCGCTCCTTGGTGCGCTTGATGGCATCTCCGATCATGCGCTTGTCGAGCTCGATCTGCTTTTCACCGGGGCCGCCGCGCACACCCGCGCCGCCCGTCTGCCGCTCCAGGTGGGACCACCTGCGTACGAGGCGTGTGGACATGTATTGCAGCCTGGCCAGCTCCACCTGCAGCTTGCCTTCGTGGCTACGTGCCCGCTGGGCAAATATTTCAAGGATGAGCAGCGTCCGGTCATTGACCGGCATGTCCAGGTGCCGTTCAAGATTACGCTGCTGCGCAGGGCTCAGGGACTGGTCAAACAAGACCTCGGTCGCCCCCGTGTCCAGCGCAAGCAGCTTGATCTCGTCTGCCTTGCCCGTTCCGATAAAAAGAGCCGCGTCAGGAGCCCGGCGTTTGCAGGTGACGCGCGCAACAGGCAGCAGACCGGCTGTTTGCGCGAGCAACCCCAGTTCCTGCAGATCAGCATCAAAGTTCGGGAGCCCCAAATCGACCCCCACCAAAAGAACGAGGGGTTTGGATTTCACCGGCGCATCATACGAACTCAGCTGGCGGGGCTTTCTTCAGACTCGCTGGTCGCGAAATTCACGGCGCGGCCTGGAACGATGGTGGAAATCGCATGCTTGTAGACCATTTGGGTCACAGTGTTGCGAAGCAGAACCACATATTGATCGAAGGACTCGATCTGGCCCTGCAATTTAATCCCGTTGACGAGATAAATGGAAACAGGAACATGCTCGCGACGCAAGGTGTTGAGAAATGGGTCCTGCAAGAGCTGACCTTTGTTATTGCTCACGATATTTTCCGTGTTCAAAAGTTAATAGAACTTGACCTTACCACAGGGCGTGGGCCGGGTCATGTAGTCCTAGGCCGATTCCTTGTCCTTAAAAGGGTTGTGGGAGCTTTTCATCTGGATGCGCAAGGGGGTTCCTACCAGGTCGAACTCTTTGCGGAAGCGCCCTTCAAGGTAGCGTTTGTATGACTCGGTCACGTGTTCAAGCGAGTTGCCGTGAATGATGATGATGGGCGGATTCATGCCGCCCTGGTGCGCATATCGCATCTTGGGACGGAAAACGCCGGAGCGCTGGGGTTGCTGAAACTGAACCGCCTCCAGCAGCAGCCGCGTCAGCACCGGGGTTGACATCTTGCGGTTGGCCGATGCGTGGGCCTGCACGATGGACTTCCAGACCGGCCCCAGGCCTTGCCGCTTGATGGCTGAGATGGGGTGAATTGACGCGAATTTGAGAAACCCCAGCCGGGTTTCGATGGAGCGCTCAAGCAGTTCACGCTGATAAGAGTCAATCGCGTCGGACTTGTTGACGGCGACCACCACGGAGCGGCCACTTTCAAGGATGTAACCGGCGATATGCGCGTCCTGGTCCGTCACGCCCTGGGTCGCATCCAATAACAGCAGAACGACGTTGGCATTTTCAATAGCCTGAAGCGTCTTGACCACTGAAAACTTCTCGATGGCCTCGAAAACCTTGCCTTTGCGGCGCAGCCCGGCGGTGTCGATCAGCTCGAATTTTTGCCCTGCCCGTTCAAAAGGCACCGAAATGGTGTCACGGGTCGTGCCAGGTAGGTCAAACGCCACCAGCCGCTCTTCGCCCAGCCAGGTGTTGATCAGCGTCGATTTCCCCACATTCGGGCGTCCCGCTACAGCCAGACGAATGACGGAAGGATCTTGCGGCTCAACCTCTTCGTCGGGGTCAGGCAGATCGAGGGGCTCCAGCGCCATATCGACCAGCGTACGCATACCCTGACCATGCGAGGCAGACACTGCCAGCACTTCACCCAGGCCGAGCTCGAAAAACTCGGACAGCTGCACGCCTTCGGTCATGCCTTCAGCCTTGTTGGCCGTCAGCACGGTCGGCTTGCCCAGCTTGCGCAGGTAGTTGGCGATGTCGTGGTCTTGCGCGCTGATGCCGGCTCGGGCATCCACCACAAAGACCACCACGTCAGCTTCAGCGACCGCCTGACGGGTCTGCTTGGCCATTTCCTTGTAAATGCCGGTGGTCGCATCGGGTTCGAATCCGCCCGTGTCGATCACGATGTATTCGTGAGGGCCCAGCTTTCCGTTACCGTAATGACGATCCCGTGTCAGACCGGCGAAATCGGCCACGATCGCATCCCGCGTCTTGGTCAGCCGGTTAAAAAGCGTCGATTTGCCCACATTGGGGCGGCCGACTAGCGCAATGACAGGTTTCATCAATCAGTTTCTGGGTGGACCGCAGTCCTTATTGGGGCTGAAAGCCGTAAATGCCGCCGCCCTGAGTAACAACAATCAACGTATTGCCCGCCAGCACGGGTGTAGCGGCAATGGCCGTGCCGTCGGTTGGCAGTCGGTTGAGCAGGGAGCCGTCTTCACGCGACAGGAGATGGACATAGCCCGAAAAATCGCCAATGGCAATCGACCGGCCGATGACCAGCGGAGCGGAAAGGCTGCGGTAGCGCAGGCGGTCCGTGGACCAGGCGCGCTCACCATCGGTACGGCGCCATGCATTGACTGTTCCATCTGCCTCGGTACCGAACAGAAAGCGGTCATCGCCATCGACACCCTGCACGCCGTTGGCAGGCTTGGTCCAGAGCAGGTTGCCGCGCGCGGCGTTGACACATCCGACGCTGGCCTGAAAAGCCCGGGCGCAGACAACGTCGCCCTGGCGGCTCACCCGGCCGACCAGATCAACAAGTCGCTCCACGTCATTGATGCCGCGTGGTGTGGCGATGGGGGCTTCCCAGCGAATACCGCCGTTGGAAGGATTCAGGCCCGCCAGCCGGCCGCCGAGGCCAACCACCAGCGTGTCTCCAACCGCGAGCATCACGCCGGACTGGCGCAGGACAAGGGGCTCATTAGGGCGCTGTTGCGTCCAGAGTTTGCGACCGGTTTGCCCGTCAAATGCATTGACCGAGCGATCTGCCGCCAATACAAAAACGCGGCCACCGGCGACGAAAGGAGCCGTGAAGGCCTGGGCCGCCAGCTTCTGGCGCCACAGTTCTTTGCCGTCCTGCAAGGCAATCACTTCATTGGCCTTGCTCACCACGGCAACAACCTTGCCATCGTTACCCGCGCCTGCGGCCAGCGAAGTGTTCAGTGCCAGGCGCCAGAAGTCGCGGCCGGTTTGGGTATCAAGCAGCGCCACGGTGCCGTCGCCGCTTGCAACCGCCACGCTGGTACCCGAAACGCCGGTTTCCAGCGGGAAGTCGACCTTTCCTACGCGGCTGCTCCAAACCTGGCGTGCGGATACGAGACCGCTCACCGGTTGAAGTTCGGCCGGCTGTGGCTTGGCAGGGCCGCCGCCAAAAAAAGAGCATCCACCGAGGCCGCCCAGAGCCGCTATCAAAATAATAGCTGGGTACGCACGTACCACTTGGGCTAGAGGCCTAAAAGACTGATAAATCATTTCTTCACCTCGGAGTTCGGTACTGTAGTTGTGGGTTTAGCCTGCGCAGGATCGACGCCCAGCGCATTCAGTTTGACTTCGACAAGACGCCGGTATTCCGTACGTTCGTCAAGTTCTTTGTAGGCCTTCTCATACTCTGCCTTGGCTTCGGCCTTCTTCCCCTGGGCCGAAAAAATGTCGCCGCGACGATCAGCCGCCAACGCCGCAAAGCTCTTGGGGAAAGCGCCAGAAACCTGCTGAAGCGCTTCGTCATACGCCTTCTTTTCAAGCAACAAACCAGCCAGGCGCAAGCGGGCAACAGCTTTGTAGCCTTCGTCGGATGACTTTTCGGCCACCCAGGCCAAAGCAGCGCGTGAGGCGTCAATGTTTCCCTTGTCGTAATAAGCCCGGGCCGCCAACAAGGCGGCCTGCTGCGCGTAGCTGGTGCCGCCAAAACGATCTTTCATATCCGTCAGCGAACGATCAATTCTTGCCATGTCACCCGACCCCACAGAGCGCTCAACCTCGTCGAACATGACGGAGGCCTTCGCAGCCTGGTCACGCTGCCAGTACTGATACCCGTTCCAGGCCGCAAAAGCGCCGAACACAACAATCAGCGTCCAGGTAATCAGGTCGCCGTACTGCTTCCAGAAATGCTTGAGCTCATCAAGCTGTTCCTGTTCTTCCAAATCGAGGTGTTTTGCCATAAAAGTCTTCTTGTTCTGCCCTGTGACGGCGCGGATTGAGTTGGGGTGATTGTAGAGGCCCGGGACGAGCGCCCGGATGACCTACAGCTTGCCGGCTTAGCCGTGCAGGGTATGGGCCCAGGCTGCCACATCACTCAGCGGCTGGAGCACTTGGGCCTGCTGGGCTTGCTCTTTTTCACCCCTCAAGGGTTTCACGGCGACACAGCCTTGGGCGAGTTCGGTTTCACCAAAAATCAACGCATACCGTGCGCCGCTGGCATCAGCCTTCTTGAACTGGGATTTCATGCTGCCCATGCCCTCCCCTGTGCCGGCGTGCATCTGCACGTTGACGCCCACGGCACGCAAGGCTTCACAAGCGACCATCGCGGCCGGCATCTCCTGCGGCGACGGCACAACAGCGTAGACGTCGGGCGCGCCCGCCGGCGGCATCACCCCGACAGCCTCAAGCAGCAGCAACATACGCTCCACACCCATACCCCAGCCAACGGCGGGCGTAGGCTTGCCGCCGAGCTGTTCAAACAGGCCGTCGTAACGGCCGCCGCCGCAGACCGTGCCTTGAGAGCCGAGCTTGTCGGTAATCCATTCAAACACGGTCAGGTTGTAGTAATCCATGCCGCGCACCAGCCGGGGATTGATTCGATAGGCCACACCCACCGCATCGAGTACTGCCCGTACCGCATTCAGGTGAGCCAGCGAGGCTTCGCCCAGGAAGTCCATCAGCTGCGGGGCCGCTTCGACAATCGCCTGCATGGCGGGATTCTTCGTGTCGAGGATACGCAGCGGATTGCTGTGCAGACGGCGCTTGGCATCTTCGTCCAGTATGTCAGCATGCGCCTCAAAGTGCGCAATCAGCGCAGCGCGATGCGCCATGCGCTCGCTGGGCTGGCCCAGACTGTTCAACTCAAGCCTCACATGCTCCATCGGGATGCCCAGGTCGTGCAGCAGCGCGCGGCACATCAGTATCTGCTCGGCGTCTACATCGGGGCCGGCAAAACCCAAGGCTTCGACATCGATCTGGTGAAACTGGCGGTAACGCCCCTTCTGCGGCCTTTCGTGGCGAAACAGAGGTACTGCCGACCAAACTCGCATCGGCCCGTTGTACAGCGCGTTGTGCTCGACCATCGCGCGAACAATACCTGCCGTCGCTTCAGGGCGCAGCGTCAGCTTGTCGCCATTCATCGAGTCGACGAAGGAATACATCTCCTTCTCGACAATGTCGGTCACTTCACCCAGGCCACGCACGAACAGCGCCGTTGGCTCGACGATGGGCGTGCGTACATTGGCGTAGGCATAGCGCGCCATCAGTGCGCGGACTTTGGCCTCGAACCATTCCCAGCGGCCCGATTCGGGTGGCAGGATGTCGTTCATGCCTTTGACGGCAGTGAGTTTTTCCATCCTCGCCAAAGGAGGCTTCTCCGCCACAGCGGCAACTGTTTTTTCAACCATGGGGGCTAGACGGCCTCGGCGACGGGGTGCGTGCCAAAGCGCTTTTCAATGTAGTTTTCAACAATGACCTGGAACTCCTGGGCAATGTTGTCGCCGCGCAGGGTCAGTCTTTTCTCGCCATCAATGAACACCGGCGCGGCCGGTGCTTCGCCGGAGCCAGGCAGGCTGATGCCGATGTCCGCATGCTTGCTCTCACCCGGGCCATTGACGATACAGCCCATCACGGCAACCTTGAGGCCTTCAACCCCGGGATATTGCTTGCGCCAGACAGGCATCTGGGCACGCAGAAAATCGTCGATCTGCTTGGCCAGTTCCTGGAAGGTCGTGCTGGTGGTACGGCCGCATCCAGGGCATGCCGTGACACTGGGCACAAAAGTACGCAGGCCCAGGGCCTGGAGAATTTCGGACGCAATGACCACTTCCTGGGTGCGCGCCTCGCCAGGTTGCGGTGTCAGGGAAACACGGATCGTGTCGCCAACGCCCTCTTGTAACAAGATCGACAGGGCCGTAGCAGAAGCCACCGTTCCTTTCGTGGCCATGCCAGCTTCGGTCAAGCCGAGGTGGAGCGCGTGATCGGTGCGCCGGGCCAGTTCCCGGTAAACCGAGATCAGATCCTGAACACCGCTGACCTTGCAGGACAGGATGATCTGGCTACGGGACATGCCCATTTCCTCGGCACGTTGAGCAGAGTCGACCGCGGAAGTAATTAGCGCTTCGTACATCACCTGGCGGGCATCCCAGGGCACCGCGCGCGCGCTGTTTTCGTCCATCAGGCTGGCCAGCAGTTCCTGGTCGAGGCTGCCCCAGTTCACGCCGATGCGCACGGGCTTTTTCCAGCGCATGGCCACTTCGATCATCTGGCCGAACTGGCGGTCGCGCTTGTCGCCTTTGCCGACATTGCCCGGGTTGATGCGGTACTTGGACAACGCTTCCGCGCAGGCCGGGTAATCCGTGAGCAACCGGTGCCCGTTGTAGTGAAAATCACCGATCAGCGGGACATCAATGCCCATGCGGTCCAGCTGCTCGCGCACATACGGCACGGCTGCGGCCGCTTCGGGCGTATTGACGGTGATGCGGACCATTTCAGAGCCTGCGAGTGCCAGCTCCTTGACCTGGATGGCTGTACCAATGGCGTCCACCGTGTCGGTATTGGTCATGGACTGGACACGTACCGGCGCATCGCCGCCAACGGTCACAATTCGCTGGCCCCAAGCGACCTGCGCCTGAAGAGACCGGCGCGGCTTGGGGAAGGCAGACTCAATGGGAAGGCAACCTTGCGGCACTATTTCACCTCAAATCGGGCTACGTTATCTCTGGCTACCGCACTGAGGTCAAAGGCTTTTCCACGCACCTGCACTTGCGTGGCGTCCGCCCGACCAACGACCGCAGCCATCGGCAAAACACCAGATGCACCTGCGACCTCGCCTGCAGTGAGCGTCCGGCGCAACACCACAGTTCCCTTGGCGTCCGTCACTTCCACCCAGGATTCGCCTTTGGCATGAAAAGTCACGATTCCCGATGGAGTTGCCTGCGATGCGGCCGGAGCTGGAGAAGGTGCGGCGGCCATAACAGCCGGCACGGCGGCACTGGCGGAAGCACGCGCTGCCAATGGCGTCGTTGACGGAGGGCTCGAGATCGACAAGGGAACCGCCGCTGTCACCGACGGAAGGCCAGCCGAGGCTGCACTGGCCGCTGCGGTCGGCTCGTTAGCTTGCGCGATGGGCGAGGGAGTCTCGGCAAGGCCTGGAGTCGTCATCGCCACTACAGCCGGCAAAGGTTTGGCAATTTCAGTGCTGCCCGCCGTCGGCATGCCGTCGACTTCCGCTTTGCCACTGAGGGAATCCTGTTTGGCAGCAGGCATGAAAATCAGAACCAAAGCGCCAAGCAACAAGGCCAAGCCAGCCAGAACAGCCGTCCTGGAAACCTGTGTCCAGATAGAAGGCCGCGGGCCCTCGCCGGGAGATCGGAACGGTGCGTTGATGCCCGCTCCCTGGTAAGTCAGCTTGGGGGCACTGGTTTGAGGCAAACGCTCAAGCACCGCAGCAGCATCCAGTTTCAGGGTGCGACACACGCTGGACGCAAGGGCCCGCACAAAAACCGAATCCGGCAATAGATCAAAACGGTCTTGCTCCAGCGCCTCGAGCTTTTTAACGGGGACCTTGAGAGACACTGCAAGGGCTGCAATATGCATCCCGGCAGCTTCCCTCGCCTGGCGTAGCAGTGCTCCCGCTGTCAGGTCGGGAGCTGCAATGCCGCTGTGACTGAAACCGGACTCACCGACAGGCTGACCGGCTGGCATAGGATCAAGGTCACTCATTGAAGGCTCCCTTTTCGTAGGCAGCCGCCTCGCGAGACTGGGCGAACCGCTTCTTCAACTGCTCCCCCAGCTGGAGCACTGCATCGCGATTGTTCAGTTTTCGCTCGATCCTGATGCCAAGCCACAAGGTCTCAGCGTTGGCCAGGTCGCTGTTGTTCAGGCGGCGTATGTAAAACTGCGCGCGCGTAAAGTCTCCGCGCTCATACAGCAGATTGGCCAGGTTGTAGCCCGTCACTGGATTTCCGGCATCCAGTTCATAAGAATGCATCAGGCTTTGTTCGGCCTCCGCCCGTTGCCCGGCACGAACCTGGCAAACGCCCTGCGTCATCAGCGTTTTGGCTGTACCGCCATATGCAGGATTGGCCACGGCCTGGGAAAAAAGACGTGTGGAGTCGTTGTACCGCCCTTGCTGACACATCAACCAGCCGTAGTTGTGTGCGGCATCCGCATCCCGCGGGTTCAGTGCAAGTGCGCGGCGAAAACTGTCCTCAGCCATCGGCATGTCGTTCATGCGCATGTACACCAAGCCGCGCAGGTTATAGGCCTCACCGAAATTTGGATCGGTCACCAACGACTGCTTGATCTCGTCCAGGGCCACGTTGGTCTGCCCTTGCTCAAAATAACCCGTGGCTAATTCGAGCCGGAGCCGCGCGCGGCGACGCTGGTCGGATTCATCCGATTCGGTGACAACATCGTTGCGATTGCCGGGAGCGCCGGGAGCATGCGGCTGATTGGCGCATCCCGCCAGCAACACGGCCAACCAGCAGACCGGCACCCAGATCACATTGGAAAAGAACCTCATACACCCATCCCTTTGGCCACAACGACCTTGATTCCCCCGAGCATACCTTGCCGCTGTGCCGCCATGCGTTGATCCACGCCAGTGCGATCCTGCACATCACCCGCGAGCTGCCCACAGGCCGCATCAATGTCGTCACCGCGGGTTTTCCGGACGGTGGTCACAATGCCCGCGTCCATCAGAATTTTTGCGAAAGCCGTCACCTGAGGCATATCGGAACGCTTCAAACCGGAGGCCGGAAATGGATTGAAAGGAATCAAATTGAATTTGCAGGACAAACCCTGCTGCCCATGCGCCTGGACAAGCGACACCAGCTGTCGCGCATGTTCCGGCTGGTCATTCACCCCATCCAGCATGCAATACTCAAATGTGATGAAGTCCCTGGGAGCGGATGACTGGTAACGTGTACAGGCTTCCAGCAACTCGGCAATGGGGTATTTCTTGTTCAGTGGAACCAGGTTATCGCGCAACGCGTCTTCCGGTGCGTGCAGCGACACGGCCAGAGCTACAGGGCAATCTTTGGCCAGACGGTCAATCATCGGGACAACACCTGAGGTGGACACGGTCACGCGCCGGCGAGACAAGCCGTAGCCATGGTCGTCCAGCATGATTTTCAGGGCCGGAACCAGTTGCGAATAGTTCTGCAGGGGTTCGCCCATGCCCATCATCACCACATTGGAGATAATCCGCTCGTCCCTGCCCAATTGCTGGCGCAAGAAATGCTCGGCAAACCACAACTGGGAAATGATCTCTCCGGTGGTCAGGTTGCGGCTGAAGCCCTGATGACCCGTCGAGCAGAAACGGCAGCCCACCGCGCAGCCGGCCTGCGAGGAGATGCACAGGGTTCCGCGATCGGTTTCGGGAATGAAAACGGTTTCAATGACATCGCCGGCGCCGACGTCGAACAGCCATTTGATGGTGCCGTCGGCAGAGTCGTGGCGGGAGACCACTTTGGGTCCCTGGATATGGGCCGAGCCGCTGAGCTTTTCGCGCAGGGACTTCGCGAGGTCCGTCATCTGCGTGAAATCCGTCGCCCCCTTCTGGTGGATCCAGCGAAAGAGCTGCGTAGCGCGAAAGCGTTTTTCACCGAGCCGCTCGCAGAAGGCGGCCAAACCATCCAGATCGAAGTCAAGAAGATTGGCGGTCATCGCAGCAGGCAACCGGCTGAACCGCCCCAAGCAAGCGACGGCCCTGGAAAGGGGTAGCAAGGCATGGGGTCGGACATGGTCTTAACGCGAGTAGACGTTCATGCCGGGGAAAAAGAAGGCGATTTCCGCCTTGGCGGTTTCTGCGGCATCAGAACCGTGCACGGCATTGGCGTCAATGCTGTCTGCGAAGTCTGCGCGAATGGTGCCTGCAGCGGCCTTTTTCGGGTCGGTGGCGCCCATCAGGTCGCGATTCTTCAGGATGGCGCCTTCGCCTTCCAGCGCCTGGATCATCACAGGGCCGGAAATCATGAAGGAAACCAGGTCCTTGAAGAAAGGACGCTCTTTGTGTACGGCGTAGAAAGCCTCAGCCTCGCCTTGCGACAGGTGGGCCATGCGGGCGGCCACGACCTTCAGGCCGGCGGCTTCAAAACGGGCGTAGATCTGGCCGATCACGTTTTTGGCCACTGCGTCGGGTTTGATAATGGAGAGAGTGCGTTCGATTGCCATGTGAGTTCCTTAACTGGGATTTTTTGGATTTTTAAATTATTCAAAAATTGAATAAAGCCTATGATTTTAACCTGTGGGCTCTCTGCTTCAGATCAACCTTGTGATCCGGAGTGCTTCTGCGGTCGCTCAGCGATTTCCGCCACGGTTTCCACCGCCGCGATTGCCGCCTCCGCGGTTTCCACCGCCACCGCCACCGCCACCGCCACGGCGCGGGCCGCCGGCATTGTTGCCGCCGCCCATGCCAGGGCCGCCGCGACGCTGCTGCCCCTGACCCTGGCGTTGCCGCGTGAAGGTGTCCGCGCCGATATAACCAAACGAGGTTTTCATGGGGTCGGGCTGGGCGCCGCCGGGGAGCTTGTCGCCGCGATCTCCGCGGTCATCACGCCGTTTTTGCCCCTGCATGCCGTTGCCGGGAGGCGGCCCACTGCGGGGGCCCGGGCCTGCGTTGCCCCCCTGCCCCCGGCCTTTTCCGCCACGGCGCCTGTTGCCCCGCGGCGCGGAGTCATTACGCGGAAGCGGCGGCTGCGAATCATCAGGTTCCTGCTCGGCGCCGTCTTGCGGCGCGGCATTGGAGGCATTCGCGTCGGCTGGCGGTGCCGCAAAGCGGTCACGCCCACCGCGAGGCCGTTCGTTCCTGCGCGGGCCCCGACCCTGGCGCGGCTCGCCGCCCTCGCTGCCGGGCGCACCTGCCTGCGGGCCTCCAGCGGCCGCGCGCGGGTCGGCACGCGATTCGGAACGCGTCAGCGCGCTGGTCAAGGCCCAGATATCGCGCTCGTCGAGTTCGACAAATGCACCGCGCTTGAGGCCGCGCGGCAGCACCATGGCCCCGTAGCGGATGCGGATCAGGCGGCTGACAGCATGACCGACCGCCTCGAACATGCGTCGCACCTCGCGGTTGCGCCCCTCAGAGATGGTTACCCGGTACCAGCAGTTGGCTCCCTCGCCCCCGCCAGCTTCGATTGACCCGAATTGGGCAACGCCGTCATCCAGGGTCACGCCTTCAAGCAAGCGTTTTTTCTCTTCATTGTTCAGGGCGCCCAGCACGCGAACCGCGTACTCGCGCTCCAGGCCGAAGCGCGGGTGCATCAGCTTGTTGGCCAGCTCGCCGGAGCTGGTCAGCAGCAGCAAGCCTTCGGTGTTCAGGTCAAGGCGTCCCACTGACTGCCATTTGCCCTGGAACAGCTTTGGCAGGCGCCGAAAAACTGTCGGGCGGTTCTGCGGGTCGTCGTGCGTGACGACTTCGCCCGTGGGCTTGTGATACGCAATCACTCGCGGCGGAGGTGGGTCTATGCGCACCCGGATCGGCTTGCCATTGACCTTGACCGTATCACCGAACTGGATGCGCTGCCCGATATGGGCCGGTTCGCCATTGACCGAAATCCGCCCTTCCAGAATCAGCTGCTCCATCTCCAGGCGGGAGCCCAGACCAGCCTGCGCCAGCACCTTGTGCAGCTTGGGTGTCTCCGGCTGCGGCGACAGCACGCGCTTGGGAGGCGCGAGGGCTACATCTTCCTCGTCGGCGTCAAACTGTCCCGTCACCACGTCTTCAAACCGTATCGCCCCGACGGCGCCAGCGGCGTTGCGCCCCTTGGCGGGCCGTGGCGGCCGCACCGCGTCGGCTTCCACCGGCATCATCACCTCGGGAGCATCCTGCACGAGCGGCTCTTGGGACAGCGTCTTGGTCTGGTCTTCACCAGCGGGCATGTCCACGGATTCAGAGGCGGGGGGATCTTGTTGGGTCATTTTTTACATTCGTACGGGAAAATCGCCGTCGTCTTGCCCGGAAAGTTCAGAGTCGCCGTCCTCGGTGGAGTCGGAAAGCGGGGCCTCTGCGGGTTCGGGCGTGGCAGCAGTTTCGGGGGTGCTGGCCGATTCAGTATGTTCACTTACAGCGGCACCATCCTCCGCGGGGTCCGCGTCCCGCGCCGCAAGCTCCAGTCCATCCAGTTGCGGCCCGCTATCCGCAAGTCCGGCCATACCGAATTCGATCTGCTCAAGCATCGCGACCGGTGTGGAGGCGTTGCTGTCCATAACGGGAAGCTGGTCAAGCGACTCAACACCCAGGTCGTCAAGGAACTGCCGGGTGGTCGCGTATAGCGCGGGCCGCCCCACAGTCTCCCGGTGACCGATGACCTCTACCCAACCGCGGTCTTCAAGCTGCTTGAGGATCATGCTGTTGATCGTCACGCCGCGAATATCTTCCATGTCGCCACGCGTTACGGGCTGGCGATAGGCAATGATCGCCAGCGTTTCCAGCGTGGCGCGGCTGTAGCGCGGTGGTTTTTCGGGATGCAGCCTGTCCAGGTATTCGCGCATCTGGGGCCGGCTCTGAAAACGCCAGCCCGTCGCGACGTGCACGAGTTCGACACCGCGGCCGGACCAGTCGTTCTGCAATTCTTCAAGTACCAGCTTGAGGCTGTCTGCAGTCAGTACCCCGTTAAACAAGACACCCATCTCACGCAAAGGCAGCGGCTGCTGCGCGCAAATAAGTGCTGTTTCGAGGACGCGCTTTGCATCCGTCGTATTCATGATTGTGGTCGTTCCGAAAAAGGGCGGACAAAAAGGCAGGGAAAACGTGAGTTCGGCGCTAGTTCGCGCATGCATCCATGCGCAATCTCCCGTCAGGAGCCATGGTGCAGGTAGCTGAAAACTACTGAATTTGATTGTATATCAGCCCCAAACCGGCCACGGCGGCCTGGAGGTCGCCAGGAAGCCCGGACCTGAATTCCATGGCCTCTCCGGTCACCGGGTGCTCAAAGGCCAGGCGGCAGGCATGAAGAGCCTGCCGGCCCAAGCCCGCCGCGGGTGCCCCGCCATAGAGTTCGTCGGACACCAGCGGATGCCCGAGAAACGCCATATGGACCCGAATCTGATGGGTACGCCCCGTGTGGAGCTTGCACTTCACCAGGCAGTGCTTGCCGGCGGCTTGCAACAGCGACACCACGGTGGAGGCCGTCTTGCCGGCGTTTTTCTCCAAATCCACCACCGCCATGCGCAGCCGGTTGCGCGGGTCGCGGCCTATGGGGGCGTCAACCTGGCGGGTCTTCGCGCCCTGCCAGGCGCCGTGGGCCAGAGCCACATACTCCCGGCTCACGTCGCGGGCGGCGATCAGGCCGACCAATTGGTCCATCACGGTCCGCTGGCGCGCGACCACCATCAGGCCGCTGGTGTCCTTGTCGAGCCGATGGACAATGCCGGCGCGCGGCAGGAACACGGCTTGCGGGTCGTGCGCCAGCAGGCCGTTGAGCAGGGTACCGCTCCAGTTACCAGGGGCCGGGTGCACTACCAGCCCTGCTGGCTTGTTGATCACCATCAGGTAAGTGTCTTCAAACACAATGTCCAGCGTGATCGGCTCGGGCTTAAAGGCCTGGCTTTGCGGCGTGGGCCGCAGCTCGATCACGAGTTCGTCTCCGGCCTTGACTTTGGCCGAGGCCTTGGTCGCCGTAACACCGCCCAGTTTGACCATCCCGGCTTCGATGAGTTGCTGGAGATAAGTGCGCGAGAACTCGGGCACAATGGCAGCCAAAGCGCGATCAAGCCGGCTGCCGTGACTCTCCGCGGGAACCATCACCTGCCGCAATTCCATCTCGGCTGTGGCATCCCCCTCTTCCTGGGCCTCGTCCGGGACATTTCCGGGCGCAGCAGCGGCCGATATAATTAATTTGCTTTGTTCTGAATCAGTCATCAAGAAGGTCGATTGCAATGTTTTCCACCAAATTATCGGTTGTTCCCAATGCAATGCCGCTTTTTGCAGCTGTATGCGCACTGTCTTTGCTGATCGCCGGCTGCTCAAGCACACCAGCGCCGGACAAAACGGCGACCTGGAGTCCGAACAAGATTTACGCCGAAGCCAAAGATGAAGCGGGTTCGGGCGCCTACGACAAGGCAATTCCGCTGTACGAAAAGCTCGAAGGCCGTGCGGCGGGTACCCCTCTCGCCCAACAAGCCCAGCTCGAAAAGGCCTATGTGCAATACAAGAGCGGAGAATTGCCTCAGGCCATCGCCACGCTAGACCGCTTTATGAGGCTTCATCCGGCCAGCCCTGCGCTGGACTATGCGCTCTACCTCAAAGGCCTCGTGAACTTCAATGACAACCTCGGCATTTTTGGATTTATCTCGCGGCAGGATTTGTCTGAGCGGGACCAGAAGGCAGCCAAGGAGTCATTTGAGTCGTTCAAAACCTTGATAACCCGCTTTCCTGAATCCAAGTACGCTCCGGATTCCCGCTTGCGGATGAGCTATATCGTGAATTCGCTGGCCCAATCGGAAGTGCACGTGGCACGCTATTACTACTCCCGGGGTGCTTACGTCGCGGCCATTAATCGTGCACAAACAGCGATCTCTGATTACCGCGATGTCCCTGCGCTGGAAGAGGCCACTTATATTCTTTACAAGTCCTATGACGCCTTGGGCATGGTTGAATTGCGAGACGATACCCGCCGCATTCTGGAGAAGAGTTACCCCAAAAGCGAGTACCTGAGCAAAGGCATCAAGTCTGCAGACAATCCCTGGTACAAGTTCTGGTAAGGGCTTGCAGCCGCTCCATCAACTCGTCTTCAGACATCAGTCGCTTCATGGGAGGCAGCGCCCGCAGCAGGCGCCGCCCGTAACCCATGGTCGCAAGGCGGCTGTCGCACACCACCAAAATGCCCTCGTCACTCTCGCGGCGTATCAGGCGACCAGCCCCTTGCTTGAGCGCCACAGCAGCTTCGGGCAAAAAATAATCGTTGAACGAGCTGCGGCCCTGCGCCTCCAGGAGCTTCGCACGCGCCTCTGCCAACGGATCATTTGGCGGAGGAAACGGAAGCTTGTCGATGATGACCAGTTGAAGGGCATCGCCGGGTACATCAATGCCTTCCCAGAAAGATGCGGAAGCCACCAACACACAGCCCTTGCCCCCACTTGCACTGCCTTCACGAAAGCGCTCAATCAGCAAACGCTTGGGCATAGCGCCCTGAACAAGTATTTCCATATCGGCAGAATTCAGGAAAGCCTCCCGAAGCGAATCGCCAATGGCGCGTAAAGCCCGCAACGTGGTGGTCAGCACCATGGTGCGCCCCCCTAACTGCCGCGACCATCTGGCAGCCGACGCGGCTACCTGCACCGTGTGGGCGGCATCGCCCGGTTTGGGAAACCCCTGGGGAACGTACACGGCAGCCTGGCGCTGGTAGTCAAAAGGGCTCCCCACCCGTAGAACCTCGGCATGCTCCAACCCACACGGCTGGGTAAACCAGCTGAGCTTGTCGTCGTCCCCAAGCGTTGCCGAAGTAAATATCCATGATTTGGCCGAATCGCCCGCCGTGCTCAGCACCTTGCTTTTCATTGCTTTCGAAATATCCAGCGGTGACTCAACCAGGCGCAGCTGTGTTCCCACATCAGCCCAGCGAACACAACCTGGCTGACAAGCGTTGACGAAAGAGTGGGAGCGTCCTGCCAGCTCCATGGCGCGCTCATGAAGCCGACCAAAGTCCGGAGCGATCTCACTGACCGTATCCAGTGCAGCGCATGCCTGCTCGCAAGACGCGTAAACCGCTTCCAACGCGCTCTTCCATTCGACGGTGTTGAGGCCTTCAGGGCATTCGCCCACCCATCTCAGCTTGGTCCCGGGATATTGCTTGCCGGCACACAGGCGCAGTTCGCGCGCGGCATGCTCAACGGCTGAAACGACCTCTTGCCAATCCACCAGGCCCCGAGCCAGCTGCAAGCCGGTAGCCAGCATGTCCCGCGCAAAATCAAGGAGCTGGGCGGTGGTCAGGTTGGTTCCCAGAAATTGCACGCCCGTCTCATTGAGCTGGTGCGCTTCGTCAAATATGGCAATCCGGACGGAAGGCAGCAATTCAGCGACACCGGACTCGCGTACCGCCAGATCGGCAAAGAAAAGGTGGTGGTTGATCACTACAACGTCCGCCGCCATGGCGTCCCGACGCGCAAGGTTCACGTGGCAGGCCTTGAATCGTGGGCAGGTTCCGCCCAGGCAGTTTTCACGCGTGGATGTCACCAAGGGAATCATGGGTGAGCGTTCGTCGAGGCCGGGCAGTTCAGCCAGGTCACCGGTTCGCGTGACTTTGGACCATTCTTCAATCCTGGCCAAAGCCCGGACGGAAACCCCGTCGGGCAAATACGCCTCCTGCCGAGCCATTTCCATACGATGCAGGCATAAGTAGCTAGCTCGGCCTTTGAGCAGCGCCGTCTGCACCGGTAGCCCAAGCGCCTCAACCAGGCGAGGCAGATCACGGCCAAAAAGTTGATCTTGCAAGGCTTTGGTAGCGGTAGACAGCAAAACCCGTTCGCCGCTGAGCAAAGCGGGAACTAAGTAAGAAAAAGTTTTGCCTACCCCCGTACTTGCCTCGACTACCAAAGGATAGGCGCCTTCTATGGCACGAGCCACAGCCAAAGCCATTTCGGTCTGGCCGCTACGAGGCATAAACTGGTCGGCAGCCCTCGACAGAACGCCGCCAACGGCAAAAACCTCTTCGACCTCAAGCGCAAGCGTCATCAGGCGGGCTCAGGGGGATCCAGCGACAACTCAAGCTGCGCAATCTGGTCGCGAAGCTGCAAGCGCCGCTTTTTAAGGCGCCTGAGCAGCAACTCGTCAATGGGCAGGCGATGCGCCGCAATGTCCACGAGGGCATTGAGATCCCCATGCTCCATTTTGAGTTCAATCAGCTGCCGTTCCGGGGAGTGTAAATTTAAGTCCAAGGTTTTTTTGTCCGTACGCGCTGCTTCGCTTGATAATACGTCGATTGCGACCATAAATCGAGCCTCCCGCTCGAACGACCACACAATGTCCAAAGGCTATCGAATCACGGCATCTACCGGTATCCATAAAGGCGATCGGGACTATCAGCAGGATCAGGTCAATCTGTTCAGCCATTCGCGGATTCCTGGCTGCATGCTGGGCATAGTGGCCGATGGCATGGGCGGGCGAAGCGGTGGGCGAAAGGCCTCCGATCAGGTCATGCTGACAACTAAGCAGCTTTTTGAACGCTATGCGCCCGAGACGGACGATGCCCCCGCAATGCTCAAGCAGATCATTGAAGAGGCCCATATCGTCATCAAGCTGACCGCGATTTCGGCCGAGCAGGAGCCACACAGCACGATGGCAGCATTCCTGATCAATCCAGGCGGCGACTGCCACTGGGTGCATACCGGAGATTCCCGCATCTATCACTACCAGGGCAGCAAGCTGGTGCACCGGACGGTGGACCACTCCTACGTGCAAACGTTGGTCGACAAAGGTGAAATCACCGAAGACGAGGCCAATGTCCACCCACAGTCCAATATCCTGATGGGCTGCCTTGGCACCGAAGAAGCGCCTCCCATTACGCATCATTTCATCCCGCAGTTGCGCCCGGACGACGTGTTGCTCGCCTGTAGTGACGGGGTGTGGCACTATTTCAGCCCCAGCGAAATGGGCTCGGCACTGGCCATGCTGTCACCCCGCGAGGCCACCGAATTCCTGATCCAGAAAGCCCGTTCGCGTGCGCGGGGCGGCGGTGACAATCTATCGCTGGTAATCGTCAAGCTCGAGCCCTTGGCCCCCGAGCCCGCGGCTCGCTTAATTGGGTAAAGGGAGGGATTTCGCCGGTGGCTTCGTCTGCTTCAGACGATCAGCTTCGTGCTGGGCCTTGCGTTCCTGGGCCTCTTTTTGGCGCTCGCTGAGTTTTTTCGCCTCTTCCGCGGCAGTGACCTGCTTCTCGCTTCTGGCCTGGGATTTTTCCTGACCTCCCTTTAGCCTTGCCGCGGTAGCTTCGCTGTTGCCCTGCTCGCCAGCTTTCGTGGCAGCACGGTCCTCGGCCTTCTTCTTTTCCCTCTCGAGGCGCGACGCATAGTCCTTCACGGCTTTGGCGCGTTGGTCCGCGGCCTCCTGCAGTTTTTCAGGCGACTGTTTCTCTTCCGTCTTGCGAACCTGGTCTGCGCCCCGAATGCGGCGCTCTTCATCATTGAGCAGCAGTTCCTGCCGCCGAAGATCACCCATCGCCTCGCGCCGCCGCTCATTGACCTTGCCCAGACAACTGTTGACGGCGAATTTTTTATAGCATTCGGCATCTTCTGCCAGGAAGCCCGCTTCCAGCCTGGCGCGCTCAGTGTTGATTCTTTCGCGCTCGGCATCCCTCGTGGGAGGAGTTTCTGCGGGCGCCGCCGGCTGGGCGAGAGCAACCATACCCACCATGGCGAGGAAGCATGCGGCAGCGAGATTTTTCATGTGAGTGTCGTATCCACGTTTCTGCGTTCGAGCGCCAGGAATTCCTTGGACTGCATTTCATTGAGCCGCGAGACCGTACGGGGAAACTCATGTACCAGCGGCCCTTCTGTGTACAACGCCTCCGGAGCCACTTCTGCCGACATGATGAGCTTGACCCGGCGGTCATACAACACATCAACCAGCCAGGTAAAGCGCCTGGCTTCAGAAGCCATTCGCACCGGCATATACGGCACGTCGCTCAAGAGAACAGTATGAAACTGGGTCGCGATTTCAAGATAATCATTTTGTGACCGGGGTCCGCCGCACAGCGTCTTGAAATCAAACCACACAACGCCGCCCGCTTTACGTCTGGCTTGAATCTGCCTTGATTCAATCTGTAACACCGGGTTCTCATCCTGTGACTCCGCCAAAGCATTGAAAGTTTCCGTCATTTCGGCATCAGCCTGAGGCCCAAGCGGCGTGTGATAAAGCCGGGCTTGCTCCAGGGTGCGCCCGCGGTAATCGGTGCCATTGTCAACACTGATGACCTCCAGGTGGGCCTTGAGCAGCTCAATGGCCGGGAGCACACGGTCACGGTGCATGCCGTTGGGATACAGCTCGTCAGGGTGAAAGTTGGAGGTTGTGACAAAGCCGACGCCGTTCTCGAACAGCGCCGTCAGCAGGCGATGCAAAATCATGGCGTCGGTGATATCGGCCACGTGGAACTCGTCAAAGCAGATCAACCGGTAGCGTTTGGCGATCCGCCTGCCCAGCTCGTCCAATGGATTTGCCGTTCCCTGGAGATCCTGCAACTCTCTGTGCACTTCCCGCATGAACTCGTGGAAATGCAGCCGCACCTTGCGCTTCAGGGGAACCGCGCCGAAAAAGCAGTCCATCAAGAAGCTTTTGCCCCGGCCGACGCCCCCGTGCATGTACACGCCACGTGGAACGTCCGGGTGATTGATCAGCTTCTTGAAGGCATTGGAGCGCAGCTCTTTGAACTCGCCCCACTCGGCTGCACAGCGCTCAAGTGCCTCCACAGCACGCAACTGCGCAGGGTCGCTCGTGTAACCCCGCGCCGCGAGTTCAGCGTCATACGCCGAGCGTACTGGTTGAGTCACCGGCACTGCGCCCGCGTGCTCAGAAGTTCAGCGTACGTTTGTCGACCGCCAGCGCGGCCTCCTTGGTCGCTTCGCTGAGGGACGGGTGTGCGTGGCAGATACGCGCGATATCTTCGCTGCTGGCACGGAATTCCATCGCCACGACGCATTCGGCAATCAATTCGCTGGCAAATGGTCCCACGATGTGCACACCAAGGATTTCGTCGGTCGCCGCATCAGCCAGCATCTTCACCATCCCCGTAGTGTCGCCCAGTGCACGCGCGCGGCCGTTGGCCATGAACGGGAAGGTGCCGGCTTTGTATGCACGGCCGGCGGCCTTGAGTTGCTCTTCCGTCTGGCCGACCCATGCGATCTCCGGGTTGGTGTAAATCACCCAGGGAATCGTGTTGAAGTTGACATGGCCGTGCTGGCCGGCGATGCGCTCAGCGACGGCAACACCCTCTTCTTCTGCCTTGTGCGCCAGCATCGGGCCGCGCACCACGTCGCCAATTGCCCAGACGTTCGGCAGGTTGGTCTTGCATTCTTCGTCGACCACCACTGCGCCACGCTCATCCAGCTTCAGGCCCACAGCTTCCGGCGCCAGGCCAATGGTGTTGGCAACCCGGCCAATGGAAACAATCAGCTTGTCGACTTCCAGCGTCTGGGCTTCGCCCTTGGCATCGGTATAGGCGACACTCACGCCCTTCTTGCCGTTCTTGACCTCGCCGACCTTCACGCCGAGCGCAATCTTCAGACCCTGCTTGTCAAAAGCCTTTTTTGCTTCCTTGGCGATCTGCTGGTCCACCGCACCGAGGAAGGTCGGCAGGCCTTCCAGCACCGTGACTTCGGCGCCCAGGCGACGCCAGACCGAGCCCATTTCAAGGCCGATCACGCCGGAGCCAATGAGGCCTAGCTTCTTGGGTACTGCACCAATGCGCAACGCGCCGTCATTCGACAGGATGTTCTCCTCGTCAAACGGTGCACCTGGCAATGCGCGGGCATTGGAGCCCGTGGCCACGATGATGTGCTTGCCGGAAATGGTCTCTTCGGTTGCACCAGCCACCTTGACGTCATACAGGCCATCCTTTGCCGCAACAAAAGAGCCACGGCCGTGAAAGAAGGTGACCTTGTTTTTCTTGAACAGGAACACGATGCCGTCGTTGTTTTGCTTGACGACGGTGTCCTTGCGGCCCAGCATCTTGGCGACGTCCAGGCTCAAGCCTTTGACTTCAATGCCGTGGTCGGCAAAGTGATGGCCGGCCTGCTCGTAATGCTCTGAAGACTGCAGCAGCGCCTTCGACGGTATGCAGCCTACGTTGGTGCAGGTGCCCCCCAAAGCGGGGCCGCCCTTGGCGTTTTTCCATTCGTCGATACAGGCGACGTTAAAACCCAGCTGGGCGGCGCGAATGGCGGCAATGTAGCCGCCGGGGCCGCCGCCGATGACGATGACGTCGAATTGTTTAGACATGTTT
>JAJKJM010000047.1 GCA_021153985.1 Polaromonas sp. | reverse complement strand
GTGGGCGGCCGCGTGGTCGAACAAAACACCGAAAGCCTGGAGTACATGGCCCGCGGCGAACGCGCCTCACCGCATTTGCGGCCCGGCAACGTGGACAGGCTCGACGGCGGCGGGCTGTACCGGCGCAGCGCCATCGAAGCGGCCGGGTATTTCTCTGACCGCAACCTGCACAGCTACGAAGAATTCGACCTGGCGATCCGGCTGCGTGCGCTGGGCTGGCGCCTCTGGCGGCTGCCGCTAGACGCGGCCAACCATTTCGGACACGATGCGCCGCCCTACCGCCTGCTGATGCGGCGCTGGCGCACGCGCTACATCTGCGGCCTGGGCGAGCTGGTCCGCGCCGCGGCCGGCCAGCCACGCCTGCCCCTCGCACTGCAAGGCCTGCGCGAACTGCGCATCTACCTGGCCGTGCTGGTGTGGTGGGCGGTGCTGGCCAGCGTCGCGCTGTGGCCCGTTGCGGCTTCCTGGCGCCTGGCTTTTTTCTGCGCTATCGCCACGGCGCCTCTTCTTCTGATGACCTGGCGCAAACGCTCCATTGCCAAAGCACTGTATTCCGTGGTGTCCTGGTGCTTCAACGCGGCCGGCCTGCTGCGCGGCCTGCTGCGCCGCCAGCGCCCCGCACGTGAAGCCATCGCCAGCAAGGTACTCAAAGAGCCCTTCAGCACGCTTGGCCAGTCCATGCCGGAGGCACTCCATTGAGGACCACGCCAGGAACGCAACGGCCGGGCATGACGCAAGCCTTGCAGGCTACGCAGCAATTTTCCGGCGTACAGATCCTGCGCTTTGCCGCGGCCATGCTGGTCGTGGTGATGCACATCACCCAGGCCATTTCCATCCACATCACCGGAACCGGGCCCAGCCACTATTGGGCCGAGGGCTCCGCCGGGGTCGACATCTTCTTTGTCATCAGCGGTTTTGTCATGGCGATGTCGACCGCGTCGCTGCCGGCGGATGGGCCTTCGCGTGTCAGTGCGGCCTGGGTCTTCATGCGCCGCCGGCTGCTCAGGATCGCGCCGCTCTACTGGTTCTACACGCTGCTCAAGGTGGCACTGCTGCTGGCCATGCCGGCGCTGGCCGCGCGCTCGTCGGTGGAGCCCGGGCACCTCGCGGCATCCCTGTTCTTCATCCCGGCCATGAGCCCGTGGGGCCTGGTGCAGCCCACGTTGCCGGTCGGCTGGACACTGAATTTTGAAATGCTGTTTTATGCGGTGTTTGCCGTGGCCATTGCGCTGGGCGCGCCGCGCATACGGTTTTGCCTGGCGGCCTTCGGCCTGATATTTCTGGCCGGGTACTTGTGGCCTGACCCGGTAGCGTTGAATTTTTATGCCCAGACCATCGTGTTCGAGTTCATCCTGGGCGTGTGCATCGCCCACGCCTTTTTGCATTTCCGGCACGCATCGCCGCTGGCGGGCCTCATCATCCTGGCCGCAGGGGCGGTGTTCATGTTCGCGCCCGGCTGGGGGCATTCGGCGGACCGCTTCGCCACCTGGGGCGCCGGCGCCGCGCTCGTGGTGCTGGGTGCGGTGTGGCTTGAACCCTGGACCTGGCGCGCACCGCTGGCTTCGCGGCTGTCCTTCCTGGGCGACGCCTCCTATTCGATTTACCTGTCGCACACCTTTGTGGTGCCGGCCGGTGTGCAGGCGCTCAAGCGCCTGGGCGTGCAGGACAGTCTGGCCATCGTGCTGGCCGTGAGCCTGGCCGTGGTGGTGGCCGGCTGCCTCTCCTACGTGTGGCTGGAGCGTCCCATGACCACTTTCTTCAAGCGTGTCCTGTTCGGTGCGCCCAAGCTCCCCACTCCTCTGACCAAAATACAGGAAAGCACCCATGCGAAGTGAATCGTTGCCACGCACCGCCATCAGCGAACGCGAAGGCCGCTACATCTACATTGCCTGCCCATGGACACCCATCGGCGGCGGCATGTTCAAGGTAGCCGACTATCTGATCCAGGCCCAAGCCTCTTCCTCGGCGATCGCTTCCGCCGATGCCGCCGAGCTTCGCCCGCTCGACACGCGCGGCGGCGCCAATGCCGTGTATTCCTTCTGGGTCCTCGCCACCGCGCTGGCCCGCATCGCGCGCGGCAGGCTCAGCGGCCAGCTCGCCGGTGTGCATGTGAACATGGCGGAACGGCTGAGCCTGTTTCGCAAAGGCGCCGTCATTGTTGCCTGCCGCGCTCTGGGTGTTCCCGTGGTGCTGCACCTGCATGCCGCGCAATTGCACCATTTCTACCATTCGCTGCCGCGCCTGCTGCAGGCGCTGACGCGCTGGGTTTTCTCTTTGCCCGCCAGTTGTGTGGTGCTGGGCTCCGCGGCACGGCGATTCGTCATCGACGATCTCGGGGTTCCGCAGGATCGCGTTGACATCGTCTTCAACGGCGTTCCGGAGCCGACCCACGCACGGCGCATCGCCGGGGAAACCGCCGTACAGCGTGTGCTGTTTGTGGGCAACCTGTCGGAGCGCAAAGGCGTCTCGGACTTGCTGCAGGCGCTCGCCTTGCCTGGTTTTGACACGGCGCAGCTGGAGGTGGTCCTGGCCGGCGGCGGCGACGTTGAGGCGTACGAAGCCAAGGCCAGGGAGTTGGGCATAGACGGCTTCGTGCGTTTTGCCGGATGGTCGGACCAGCAGCAGGTGGCCCGCTTGATGGCGCGCGCCGACGTGCTGGTCTTGCCTTCCTACGACGAGGGCCTGCCGCTGGTCATTCTGGAGGCGCTGGCCAATGGCGTCGCGGTGGTGTGCAGCCCGGTGGGTGAAATACCCTCAGTGCTGCAAGACGGCGTCAACGCCTGTTTCGTGCAACCCGGCGACGTGGCAGATATCGCCGCTGGCCTGCAGCAGGTACTGCAGGACGAGGGGCTGCGAAGCTCGCTGGAGCACAACGGACGCGCGCTTTATGAGCAGAAATTTTCCATCGTCCGCTTCTTCTCCAGCGTGGCCCACATTCACCAGCGCGATTTCGGCGTAGCCGGCCGCCCGCTGCGCGCGCCTTCAGCTCCACAGGACAACGCCGCATGATCCGTGACGCCAACAGCATTCCGAACGGCAGCCGCCTGGAGGCGGATGTCTGCGTGGTCGGCGGCGGCCCCGCGGGCATCGCGCTGGCACTTGCATTGGCCGACGAAGGGCATTCCGTGCTGCTGCTCGAGTCCGGGCAGTTGCAGGAACACGCCCCCACGCAGGATCTGTATGAAGGCGAAGTCGCCGACGAACAGCTGCACAGCCCGCCCGGCAAATACCGGCAGCGGCGGCTGGGCGGCTCGTCTGCGATCTGGGGCGGGCGCTGCATGCCTTTTGACCCGATTGATTTTGAAACCCGCGCCCACATCCCGCACAGCGGCTGGCCGCTGTCGTATGGGGACTTGCTGCCCTGGTACCCGCGCGCCAATGCTTTGGCCGAGGCCGGACGCTTTCTTTACGACGCGAACGAAGCATTGCCCGAAGCCGGTCCCATGATTGCCGGCTTCGACAGCACGCGCGTGCTCACCAACGGGCTGGAGCGCTTTTCCTGCCCCACGCATTTCGGCAGCCGCTATGCCAAACGGCTGGCGCTGGCGCCCACCCTTGAAGTCTTGCTGGGCGCCAATTGCACTTCGCTGCAATTGCAACCCGACGGCCAGGCGGTGCGCGAACTGCAGGTCCGCACCCTGCAGGGCACGCAGTTTTTCGTCGCCGCGCGACATACGGTGCTGGCCACAGGCGGCCTGGAGACCGCACGGCTGCTGCTGGCCTCACGCGACGTGGCACCGCAAGGCGTCGGCAACCAGCATGACGTAGTGGGCCGCTACTACATGTGCCACATCGCCGGCAACGTCGGCACGCTGACGGTGCACGGCCCCACCCGCAATGTGCGGCACGGCTATGAGATTTCGCCCGAAGGCATTTACTGCCGGCGCCGCCTGTCGATAGCAGCCGGCGAACAAAAACGCCTGGGGCTTGCCAATGCGGTAGCGCGCCTGCACTTTCCGCGCATCACCGACCCGGCGCACCGCAGCGGCGTGTTGTCCGGCCTCTTCCTGGCCCGCAAGATGATCAGCTACGAATACAGCAAGCGCCTCAAGGATGGCGCGCCCCCTTCGGCCGGCATCTATGCGCGCCATCTGCTCAACGTCGTGGCCGATCCGCTGGACACGACCGCTTTCCTGGCGCACTGGCTGGCAAAGCGCACTTTGGCGGGCCGAAAATTCCCGTCGGTGATTCTGCGCAACCGCAGCAACCGCTTCAGCCTGGAGGTGCATGGCGAGCAGATGCCGCAAGCCCACAGCCGGGTCACGCTGGCCGATAGCACGGATGCGCTGGGCATGCCTCGCCTGAAAGTTGACTGGCGCTACAGCCGCGCCGATATCGATTCCGTGGGCGCCAGCCTGGACGTGATGGCGGAAGAGTTCGAGCGCAGCGGCAAAGCCCGCTTTGATTACAACCGCCATACCCTGGAAGAAGACCTGATGCGTTTCGGCGCCTACGGCGGGCACCACATCGGCACGGCGCGCATGGGTGTGGACGCGCGCAGCAGTGTGGTCAATGCCGACTGCCAAGTGCATTCGGTGCGCAACCTGTTCGTGGCCGGAAGTGCGGTGTTCCCGACGTCAAGCCAGGCGAACCCGACGCTGACGCTGATTGCGATGTCGCTGCGGCTGGGCGACTTCCTGTCGCGGCAACTGCGCGCGGAGCGCTCACCATTGCAAATGAAGGAGGCCGCATGAAGATCCTCGTACTGGGGGCTTCGGGCCACATAGGCGCGCGCTTGCTGGAGAGGCTGCGGGCCACGCATTGGGCCATTGCCACGGGTGCGTCACGCCGGATGAAAAACGACACCAACTGGCTGGAGATTGACAGCCGTGACCCTCGCGAACTGGCGCAATCCCTGAAAGGCTTTGATGCCGTGGTGAACTGCGTGGCAGGCGATGCGGCCTCGATTGCCGGCGGCGCGCGCGCACTGGTGCAAGCCGCGTTGCAAGCCGACTGCCGGCGCATTGTTCACCTGAGCACCATGTCGGTATACGGCCGCGCCGAAGGCAGCGTCCGCGAAGACGCGTTGCCGGACCCGAGCCTGGGCTGGTACGGCCGCGCCAAATGCGAAGCCGAAGCCGCCATGCGCGACTTTGTGCAGCACGGCGGCGAGGCGGTGCTGCTGCGGCCCGGTTGCGTCTTCGGCCCCGGCAGCCAGCTGTGGGTGGGGCGCATCGGCAGGTGGCTGCAGGCCGGGCGCCTGGGCGACCTGGGGGTCGCGGGCGACGGCTGGGCCAACCTGGTCCACGTTGACGACGTGTGCCAGGCCCTGCTGCTGGCGCTGCAATTGCCGATGGCACACGGCGAGATGCCTGTGTTCAACCTGGCAGCACCCGACAGTCCTCGCTGGAACGAGTATTTTGTGGACCTGGCCCTGGAGATCAAGGCCACGCCCGTACACCGCATCAGCCGGCGCCAGCTTCAGCTCGACGCCTGGGTCTGCGGCCCTCCGCTCAAGGCGGCTGAACGTGCCCTGAAACTTCTGGGCAACCACAGCGTGAAGTTGCCCGACGCGCTGCCGCCGGGGCTGCTGGGCTTGTGGTCGCAGCATATTCATCTCGACACGCAGGCGGCCGGCAGCCGGCTCGGCGTGCAGTGGACGCCCTACCCCGACGGCCTGCGCGATTCCGCCCAATGGTTTTGCGCGACCGCCGCCACCGGCCAAACCACCCTGGACAACATGATATGCACGCCCTGAAAGCCGATACCTACAGAAAGTTCGGGCAGTCCACCCACCCGATCACATTGAAGGGTGCTCTGCTGGACCCGGCGTTTCGCGTGGTCGTTTGTCTGCGCCTGTGCCAGGCCGCGGAGCACCTGCCTCCTGGGTTGCGCTGGCTGGCCCTGTTGCCCGCGCGCCTGCTCTATCGCCTGGCCAGCCAGCTGGCGGGCATCGAGATACCCTGGCGCACCAGGATAGCGCCGGGTTTGGCGCTCACGCATGGGCGCGGCATCGTTGTCAATGCCGGGGCGCGCATCGGCAGCAACGTCACGCTGTTCCACGGCGTCACGCTGGGCCAGCGCGACCACATCGATGCGCAAGGCCGCCGGCACACCCTGTATCCGGTCATTGAAGACGAAGTATGGATAGGTCCGCACGCCATCATCGTGGGCGGTGTGACCGTGGGCAAGGGGAGCCGGATTGCCGGCGGCGCCTATGTGTTTGAAGACGTGCCACCCTACTGCGTGGTCATGGGTAACCCCGGGAAGATCGTCAAGCGCGACTGCACGCCTGACGTCGACAACCGCTACAGCGAGGAAGACCTGCCCGTTTCACAGGCCGTCGATCACCATCACAGCCCTAGTACGCTATCAAATCAATAGCCTCTCACCCAATCTCTATATGGGCTGGAGGCCAATTTGATCATCAAAGCAAGCGCAACCGGTCTTAATCTGCGTAAATCTGCGTAATCTGTGGATAAAGAATTCATCCGCAAATTACGCAGATTTACGCAGATTGAAAACAGGGAGTCCGTGACAACGGCAACCCCTATCACGGCCGCTTAAGTGATGCCAGCCTCAACGCCCGCGTAAGAAACAGCGGGTTGCCGATCACATAGCGCTGGAACAGCCTGCGCGGCTCCAGTGCCAGGCGAAACACCCACTCCAGGCCGGCGCGCCGCATCCACATCGGTGCGCGCGGCGTCTTGCCGCCCAGAAAATCGATGATGGCGCCGCCGCAGACGATCAGGCAGGGATAGTCGAGCACGTCGCGCAACTGGGCGGCGACTTCCTCTTGCCGCGGCATGCCCATGCCCAGCACGATCAACGCCGGCCGGTGTTCGGCAGCCAGCACCGCGTAGGCCTGCGCATGGAGAAAACCGTTGGCACGAATGACCGTGCTGTGCGGCGCGAGCTCCTCGCGCACGCGCTGCCAGGCTTTTTCAAGATAAGGCTCACGTGTGCCGAACAGCGCGATGCCCCGGCCGTCGAAGGCGCGTACCAGCTTCGGGATCAGGTCGGTCCCATTGAGATTGAGGCCGGGCTCCATGCGCAGCAGCTTGAAAAGAGTCGCCATGCCCGAGCCGTCCCGCAGCACCCGGTCGGCCGAATGCATCGCTTCAAAAAAAGAGGGCGACACAGCCATGGAATTCATGGCGTGGGCATTGGCAAAGGCCAGCACCGAGGGCGCGCGGGGATGGCTCAACTCGGCCAGCAGCGCCTGCCCTTGGGCCGGGCCTTGCACACGCTCTATTTTTTCCAGCAGCAGTGACCAGCGTCCGCGCCAGTCGGGCGGATTGACGGCGCCGTTATTCAGCAAGACATGGCCCTCCCGCGAAGCTGGGCGTGAGAAAATCGGGCCTATGGTCAAAGCCCTTCTCCGTGACAATTTCCAGAACACCCTCCGTATCCTCGCGGCGCTGACAGTCGCCCTGAGCGCCGCGGTGCTGTATGTAGCCGGCGCCCAACCCGTGGCAGTGGGCCTCTTTCCCGCGCCCTGGGACAAATTGGCTCACCTGCTGACCTTTGCGGTCGTGGGGCTGGCTGCAGGCGTGGCCGGCGGTATGCGCGGATGGCGCATGGCCCTGTGCTGTGTGGCGGGCGCGCTTTTGGTGGGCGGCATGGACGAGCTGCACCAGATATTCCTGCCGGGCCGCTCGGCGAGCTGGTCCGATCTGGCCGCCGACGCGGCCGGTGGACTGCTGGGCGCGGCAATGCTGGCTTTGATGAGCCGCCTCGCGCGCGGGCGCCTCGGGCATCGCCTCAAGCATCATTAAGCACCGAGCCCACCAGCGCAACACCGAATTCGCGCAGGCTGTGGGTGAACCGGGTCATTTGCGGCACCGAACTGGTGTTCTGCCGCGCCACCACCAGCGCGGCCCCCGCGCGCACCGCCACCGTATGGGCGTCCGCGCATTCACTGGCGGGCGGGGTGTCGATGATGATGATGTCGAAATCCTGGCCCAGCGACTGCAGCAGCCTTGAGAACTCCTGCCGCCCCAGCAATTCCTGAGGATTGGGCGGGATAACGCCTGCGGGCAACACCGATAAATCCTGCAGCGCCGCGACGCTGACCACAGCCTCCGGGCCAGCGCGTCCCGCGAGCATGTCGGACAGGCCTGCGCCCTTGCCGAGGTTAAACAGCACATGCTGGCGCGGCGCCCGCATGTCGGCATCGACCAGCAAAGTCCGCAGGCCCAGCTGCGAGAACACGATGGCCAGGTTGGCGGCGATGTAGCTGCGGCCTTCCCTGGAGCCGGCGCTGACGATGGCCAGCCCCCGGCGGTCCGGGCCGGTGTCGAACCAGCGCAGCATCAACTGGCTGCGCAGCGCCCGAAGCTGCTCCACAGGCTGGCTGTTCGGGTGGTGGGCCGCCACCAGTTCGCGGCTTAAATTGCTTTCGCGGGAAAGGTAGGGGTAGTCGAACTGCACCGACAGCGCAAAACGCACATCGTCGTCCGTGAGCAGCCCCAGTGCCTTGCCGGACTCGCCGAAGCGTGCGCCGCGGTCCTTCTGGAAAAGCACGATGCGTTCGGCATCCAGCGGAGAAAGCCGCCCGGCATCGACCAGGATGGCGCCTATGGGCCGGCCGGACCCGGTGGCGGGCTTGCTGGGCACGGTTAAAGGGACGGGGCGAACCGCCGCCGTCGTGTTGTTTCTGTTCATGACTATCCTCCCATACCAAGCGCCAACCGGCGCGGACCGCTGAGCCGGGCGGGGCCCAGGCTCGACGAAATGCTGGCCAGCACCGGCAGGTCCAGCATCTGCACCAGGTCTTCAGCGGAACGAACACGGCGGTTGGAAAGCTCCAGCAGCAACGCGCAAGCGATACCCAGCAAGGTCCCGCCAAACGCGGCGATCAGCAGGTTGACCAGCAACCTGGGGCTGGACGGATTGATGGGCGCCGTCGCGGCATTGAGGCGCACCACATTGGTCTGGTTGGTCAGGCTCTGCAGGCGCGTCTGCGAAGCGCTCTGGCTCACGGTTTCGTAGGCGCGCTGGGCGGATTCGACATCGCGGCGGTAGACGTTGAGTTCGTCGCGCTGCTTGTTCAGGGCGAGAACGCGGGCTTTCTGCGCGCCGACCGCACCCGCCAGCTCGCGCTCACGGTCCTTGCCGACGCGATAGGTGGTTTCAATAGAAGCGTTGATGCGCGCGGTCTCGCTGGCCAGCCGGCTCTTGAGGGCGGCCAGCTCGGATTCAGCGCGCTGGCGCTCGGGGTGGTTCTCGCCCAGGCGCACGCTGACTTCCTGGACCTTGGCCTCCTGCCGCGCCACGTCGGCTTTCAGGCCGTTGATCAGCGGGCTTTGCATCACCTCGGCGACGGTGTCGCCGCGCGATCCCCGCTTGCTCTGGCTGTCGGTGGTCTCGCCCTGCACCGTTGTCAGCTGCGAAGAGAGATCCGCCAGCTTGGTGGTTTCGTAGTCCACGCGCTCGTCGCTGCTGACGATACCGGCCTTCTGCTGGTATTCCGACAGGCGGGCCTGGGCCTCTTCGAGCTTGGCGCGCGAAGCTTTGGTCTGTTCGTCAAACCATTCCGCATAGATGCGGGCGGGTTCGGTCTTCAGGGCCAGGTTGATGTCGAGATAGGCTTGCGCAAACGCATTGGCAACCTTCGCGGCTTCGTCGGGATCGCTGCCCTTGTAGGTGATATTGATCACATTGCTTTCGCGCGCGGGCCGCACATCCAGCCGCTTTTGCAGCGAGTCCGCCAGCCAGCCTTCCAGCGTGCCGCGGCCTTCCGTCGCTTCCAGCCAGCGCGCTTTGGTGTCCGGGTTTTCATCGAGCTTGAGCATTTTCACGACGCGCTGGGCCACGCGGTCGCCGCCGATGATGTCGACCTGCGTGGCCATGTAGCTGGGCGCCACCAGGCCTTGCAATGGTGCGCCGCCGGCCACCGGGTCGGGCGAGCGCACGTCGACAAGCACGGCGGTCTGGGCCGTGTATTTTTTGGGCAGCACCAGGCTGACCGCCAGCGCGGCGGAGATCGCCAGCAGGATGATCAGCAACGCTACTTTGTAGCGGGCGCGCAGTATCAGTAAAAATTGATGGAGTGTCATGGCTTTCCAGTCATGGCTGTTAGAAAAGGCTTTCGCGGACGTAAATCACGTCCTCCGGGCGTACCGGGTCGTTCAGGTTCGGCGTGATTTCCACCACCTTGCCCGAGGCGTCGCGGCGATGCAGCTTCAGCCGGTTCTGGCTGCCGCGCACAGTAGGGCCGCCGCCCTGGGCCAGCGCCTGCATGACCGTCATGCCGCGCTCGATGCGATAGGGACCGGGGCGCTGCGCCTCGCCGTAGATATAAAACATGGGCGCCTTGTTGACGTAGAGGGTGTCTCCGCCGGCCAGCACAATGTCTTCATCCGACTTGGCGTTGAGAAACAGCGCCGGGATGTCGATCACCTTGCGAAACGGCTTGCCGTCGCGCTGCCCGGTGACGATCAGCACGTCGTCGCCCGTCGGGGTGGTGCCGCCGGCGGCTGCCAGCATGTCGCTGACGCGGGTGTTGAAAGTCTCCAGCGGGAAACGGCCCGGCCGGCTCACCTGGCCCAGCACCGCCACCTGGTTGCCGCGCACCTGGCGCAGCACGATGTTGACCTGCGGCACCTTCACAAAACCACCGCTGCGCAGGGCGTCGCCGATCTTCTTCTCTGCCTCGGCGATCGTCAGCCCGCCCAGCTGGACGCTGCCCACCAGCGGATAGCTGATCACGCCGCTTTCCGACACGCGCGCATCAATGGACAGGTCGGGGCTCTGGTAGACCTGCACGCCGATGGCGTCGCCGGCGCCCAGCCGGTAATCCTGGCTGTTCGGCACAACAGGCGCAGCGGCCACCGAAGCGGGCGCCACCGGTGAGGTTGTTGCCGCGGCCTGCAGCGGCGCAGGCGAAGGCTGGGCTTGTGGTGCGGATTGAGACGTGGGTTGGGCAGCGGGTTGAGACAGGGATGAAGCCGTCTGGGCAAACAGCGGCGCGGCCGACGCGCACAGCGCGGCCGTCAAAAAGTAGCGGGTCACAAATTTCAAAAGTAGCGGTTTCATCTTGTCGCCTTTCGGGGAAGCAGAAATATCAGGAAAGGACCGGTCATGGGAGGCTTTCATCAAAAGCTCGCGTCGGCTGCCACGCCAAACGAATTGCTCTTGTAGTCAAACCCCGGCTCATTGGATTTACGCCTGTCGCTCTGAACCATTGCGCTCAGCTTGAGCGCACGCAGGGCCTGCCATTCGACTGCCAGGGACAGCAGGTTGGTGGTGTCGCGGCGGCCGCTGGCGGCAAAGCCCGGCAGCGGGCCTTTGAAGTCGCGCGCGCCATGGTCGTAACGCAGGCGCACCGCGGTTTTCTCGGTAGGCTTCCAGGTCGGGGCCACGAATACGCGCCAACCCTCGTAATAGCTGGCGGTGGTGGTCTGGTAGCTGGCGAGCTCACGCACCGCGCCACCCGCGAGGCTGGTCTTGGGGGTGATAGCCCAGGCCGCATCAAGCTGGCCTGTCACGCCCGAAAAATCGCGCGTTCCCAAGCCGTCGTGCGAGCGGTCGAAGTAGGCGGCCTTGGCCCGCAGCGTTGTCTTGGCGCTCGGCGCCCAGTCAAAACGGAACTCATGCTCACGGTCGGTGAAGTTGCCGGCGGACACCGGCGACAGCACCCGGCCCGGGTATTCGCCCTTGCCGTCCCTGAACCGGTAGGCTATCGACGTGCCGGAGGGATAGACATAGCGCACGCCCGCCTCGCCACCGTGGACTTTCGAATCTGCTTCGAAGGTGTTGGGCTGGCTGTTGGAAGTGGTCCGCTCGAACAGGCCGCCCACCAGGCGCCAGGCGCCATCGAGTTCGTATTCCGCATCAAAAATGGTGGAGCGGTTCGTCCGGCGGTTGATCTGTCCCGTCCCCTGCACATCGGCGTAGGTGTCGACGTATTCGCGCCTGTCGCTTGTCAGGTTGCCATGCAACGCCGGCGTAAAGCTCCAGCGCCAGGCCGCCGCGTAATTCACCGCCGTGAAATCCAGGTACGAAAACCGGCTGTAGCGATGGTCTTCCACATTGGCGTCGAACTCGAAGCGCTGCAGCCCATAGGGCTTGTTGATCTTGAAGCCCGCCGTCGTCACCGCCACAGTGTCATCGCGGTCTGGCGTTCCTATCAAGGCCTGCGCGTTGGCGCTGTCAGGCAGCCGGAAGACGTTGCTGTCGTGCGTCACGCTTTGACCCGCCCTGAACTGCAGCGTGTCCAGGTCGTCAGCCTGCGCGGCAAGGGGAAACAGTCCCAGCATCAGGAGCGGGACAGGAAGGAGCTTTGGAAGGAGTAGGCGATGGGGACTCATTGGGAGCCCTCCGCACCGGAGACGGCAAAACAGCACATCGGGAACTGCCCCCGGTGGCCGCAGGGCGCGGCGGGCGCGGGAAAATTCAATGGAGATAGCGGCTTCATGGTGATGAGGCGATGGTCCTTTTTCCCTATTGCCTGGGATTGGCAGGTCCGCGCCCTTTTTCCTTTCATTGTTTTTGGTTTTTCCGGTTTCAACTGGCTTCTCAACGAACTTCAAAAACTTCACGAACTTCACGAACTTCACGAACTCACGACTTCAATAAGCCGCACCATCCTTGAAGACCAGACGGATGGTTTTCAGGATGATGAAAAAATCGAGCTGCAGCGACCAGTTGCGCAGGTAGTCCAGGTCGCAATCGATGCGTGACTGCATCTTGTCCAGCGTGTCGGTTTCGCCGCGCTGGCCGTTGACTTGCGCCCAGCCCGTGATGCCGGGCCGGACCTTGTGCCGCACCATGTAGCCCTTGATGAGGGAGCGGTACATCTCGTTGTGGGCCACGGCATGCGGGCGCGGCCCGACGATGCTCATGCGGCCCTGCAGCACGTTGATGAACTGCGGCAGTTCGTCGAGTGAGGTCTTGCGCAGGATGGCGCCCAGGCGGGTCACGCGCATGTCGTTCTTGCTGGCCTGGCGGATCGTGCCGCCGTCTTCCGTCACGGCCATGGAGCGGAACTTGTAGACCAGGATCTCTTCCCCATCCAGGCCATAGCGGCGCTGCTTGAAAATGACCGGGCCGGGCGAGTCCAGCTTCACCAGCACCGCGATGACCGCCATGATGGGAAAGATCAGCAGCAGGATCAGCAGCGACAGCACGATGTCGCTGGCGCGCTTGAGCACGCCGTTGACGCCGCGAAAAGGTGTGTCGCACACCGAGATCACCGTGACGCCGCACACCGTATCGCTGCGCCCCTGGATCAGGTCGGTGATGAACATGTCGGGAACAAAATAAATCGAAGCAGTGGTGTCTTTGAGCCCATCAAGCACCTGCAGAATGCGCGGGCGGGAGGCCATGGGCAACGACAGGTAAATGAACTGAATACGGTGCTGCTTGACGTAAGCCGGGAGGTCGTCAATCCTTCCGACCAGCCGGTGCCCGTCTTGCCCGTCCTGTGCCGTCCTGCGCTCTTCTCCGCGGTCGTCGAAAAACCCTTTCAGGTCAATGCCCGAATAGGTCGAGCCGGCGATGTGTCCCGCCAGAGAGACTCCCTGCTCGTTCATGCCGACAATCACCGCGCCGCGCGGCGGCCCCTGCAGTTTCAGCAACTGCGGCGCCGTGGCCCTGAGGGCCAGGTGCGCACCGATCTGGGCCAGGGGCGCCACCCACAGCCAGTGGACCAAAACGGCCATGGAAAACTTGTGGAAGTACTCCGTCACGTACCCCGTCAGCAACAGCAAGCCTGCGATCCATATCCAGTGAAAGGCGATCTTGAACAGCACCTTCCAGATCGGCAGGCGAAGCTGGGAACTGCCCGGAAACGTCAACGAAAACACGATGACGGACAAGATGAGGTAAGCGGGCCGCACCGAGCCTTCATAGTAAAAAGCCAGCGCCCACAAGGAAAACACCAGCACCAGCGGGTCGAGGCCAGCCTCGACGGCCGTGAACAGATGGCTTCGCCCCAGCCCCATGGACCGGGGTTCACGCTGATTGAGCCAGGCGGAGGCCGAGTTGAGGGGATTCGCTTCAGCCATAGATGCTGACCCTCGTCACTTTGGACACCGCCTGCGCGCGGTTAAAGACATTGAGCTTCTGAAAAATCCGCTGCATATGGTTTTTCACGGTGAAGCCGCTGATGCTCAGGATTGCTCCGATCTCGGAATTGGTTTTTCCCATGGCCACCCAGGCCATGATCTGGGCTTCGCGCTCACTCAGGCCAGAGGCGTCTTCGGCCGAACCGCGCACGGCAAAGGCGGCCTGACGGCGCTGTTGCGGCAAGGGCGCCACCTGCCGCAACGCGGCGTCCATGCTATGCATCAGCATGCGAATGGCGGTACGCGCCGGCTCGAGGGGAATCTCGCTTGCGCACATCAGGACATACACGCACTCCTGCTGCGCCCTTGTGTCATTCAGGCCGTGGACCAGTACGGAACGCATGCCGCGAAGGCTGCTGCTGAAGGAGCCGGGCAAACTCGCCTGGCCCAGCAGGTACTCGAATTCGCTGAAGTCCAGGCGGCAAGGCTGCCTGTCGGCCGCCAGCCAGCAGTCGTAAAACTTTCCTAGAAGAAAGGGCAGGCTGTCCGTGCCCTCCGCGTAGGAGCGTGCACCCGGCAACCTTGACACGACGTCGTGTTGAATCGCACCTTCCCGGAAATTGCCCCAGCCTGCCAGCAAGATGTCATGGGGGAGGCACCGCTGGACGTCGCCCTGCTGCAGCCATTCGAGCAGCTCTGCATGCCTTGTAATGGACGTGCTTTGCTCTACCAGCGCTGCATAGCACGCTGAATCTTCGCCTGAAAGCGGAGTGTGAAACTTCATGTCTGGATGTCACTTCCTGTATTTGTTCCGCGAATGCACCGGTGTGATGGCGCAGCGGAAACAGCTGATTGAGAATCGAACAAGCCACCGGACGGCGCCATGCGCCAAGCGAGACAGTTGATGTAGGAGATTGACTTAAGTTTAGGGTTTTCCCGCTTGATTCATTTGACAAGCAGGAGGTGCATTCGTTGCAACAACGTAACAGCTGTGCGCTTGATGCCGGATGCCGCGCAAAACGATACCGCTTGCAACAGTTTGCGTTTTTTGGGCGCTGAAGTTGCCGCGGTGATTGATTACGCTCTAACCAATCCGCTCACATCCACCCGCTCAAGAGCGCTTAAAAATACTCAAGAACAAAAAAATACTCAAGAACACTCGAGAGCTACGCAGCATGACGAAAGGAATCCGTATCCGATGACCGGCCAGAAAATGAAACGCAGTCTTGAAGTGGATACGCTGAGGGGCATTGCATGCGTCTTGCTGGTTCTGTTTCATGTCGTGGGAGATACGCCCGCCACCGGGTTGAAAATTCCGGAGGGCCACTGGGTTCAGGTCTTCAATGAAGCGCTCGCATATATACGCATGCCCTTGTTTTCCTTCATCTCGGGCTACGTTTATGGCTTTCGCCCTTATCAGGGCAATGCGCCGGCCTTTGTCAAAGGCAAGGTCCGCAGGCTGCTGCTGCCGCTGATCACGGTAGGAACCATTTTTGCGATCGTCCAGGCTTTCACGCCAGGGGCGAACAATGCTGTTGACCGGTGGTGGTTGCTGCACATCGTGCCCGTGGGCCACTTCTGGTTTCTTGAGGCACTGTTTATCGTCTTTCTCGTGGTTATCCTGCTGGAGCACCTGAAGGCACTCTCCACGCCGGCGGGCTTTGCACTGACGTGGGCCTTGTGCGCCGTGCTCTTCGACTACTTCAGCCCGCCAAATTACTTTGCCGCCCAAGGGGCGGTGTATCTGCTGCCCTTCTTCCTGGCGGGCCTGGCCTGCAAGCGATTCGAGATCGGCAGCCCCGCGGCGCGCGGCGCGGCGGCGGTCGCTTTTATCTGCGCCGCTACAGTGGCCATGCTGTTTCCCCAGTTCTCGGAACAGGGCAACTCTCTCGCCGCGCTCGGGCTGGGCGTGTGCAGCGCCTTCCTGCTGCTGCGCAGTGGATGGAGTTCGCGCCGCCTTGCCTACGTCGGCTCCTACTCATTTGCGATTTACCTGCTGCACGTTTTCTTCACCGCGGCAAGCCGCATCCTGCTGAAGAAGATAGGCATCACGGATATCTACGTGTTGATGGTGGCCGGCCTGGCCGCGGGTCTTGTCGGCCCCATCCTCTCGGCTTTGCTGATCAGCCGGCACGCGGGGCTCAATCTGTGGCTGCTGGGCGTGACTGCGCCCAAGTCCAGGCCCAAGGTGAAAGCAGCGCCCGCCTGACCGCCCCTTAAGGGCCAACGGGCTGGCGTTGCAGCCTCGCGTTACTCCCCCTAACCGCAGTAACGCCTTTGCGCTATAAAGGTACAACCTTTTACAGGACGATTCCCTGTGCGCATGGCGAAGCTATACCAACGCAAATGGCTCTGGATCCGGCTTCCGATGGTCCTTGCAGCCGCCGCCATGGCCACGGGCCTGTGGTTGTTCGCCTATCCCATGCCGCCGGCACGCCTGAGCATCACGACAGCAGCTCCGGATGGCGCTTACTACCTCCACGCACAGCACTACGTCGAGAAGTTCGCCGCGCACGGCATCACGCTAGACATCCAGACCTCCGCCGGTTCGCAAGAAAACCTTGAGCGCCTTCGCCGGGGTGCGAACCCCACGGACCTGGCTTTCATGCAGGGCGGTTTTGGCTACCTCGGCAGCTCACTGGAAAGGCGCGACCGCAGCCGTGTCGAAACACTGGTCAATGTGGACGTGGAGCCGGTGTGGGTTTTCACGCGCGGCCGCGAGATTGATTCGCTGAATCAATTGCAGGGGCTGCGCGTGGCGATCGGCCCCGAAGGCAGCGGCACCCGCAAGGTGGCGCTCAAGCTGCTGGAACAGGCAAGGATTGAACCCAGGGACCTCACACTCTCGCCGCTGACCAGCAGCCCTGCCGTCCAGGCGCTGCGGCAAAACGCGGTTGACGTGGTGTTCCTGGTTGCGGCGCCCGAATCTTTTGTCGTGCAGAACATGCTGATCCTGCCGGGCATCCACCTGGCCAACATCCGCAAATCCGCTGCCATCACCGAACGCAACCCCTACCTCGAGTCCCGCCTGCTGGCGCAAGGCACCCTGGATGCGCGGATACCTCCGCGCGACATCACGTTGCTCACCACCACTGCCAGCCTGGTGGCCCGTGACGGCCTGCACCCGGCCCTCAAGCGGCTGGCCATCGCGGTAGCGATGGACGTTCACGCCGGCGGAGGCTTGTTTCACCGCGCGGGCGACTTTCCCTCGCTGCGGCGCATCGACTTTCCTACCGCACCGCAGGCGCGTGAAACCCTGACGCGCGGCTTGCCCTGGCTGGAGCGGCTGCTGCCGTTCTGGTGGGCCCAGGTCGCCGAACGGATTCTGCTCATCGTGTTGCCCATGAGCCTGCTGGCCCTGTGGCTGATGCGCCTGATTCCGGCCTACCTGCGCTGGGTATTGGAAAGCCGGGTCAACCGCTGGTATGGCGAGCTCAAGTTCATTGAAAACGACCTGGGCCAGGAATCGCTCTCGGGCCTTGACCTGACGCGTTTCCTGCTCCGCCTGAACGGTATCGACAAGGCCATGATGGCCTTTGCCACGCCGCGCGACCTGATGGCGCGCTGCTACACGCTGCACCAGCACATCGAGTTTGTGCGCCAGCGGCTTTACCGGATGAGAGGGCGATAAGGCGATGAGGCTGCTGCTCCTTTATCGCCGCCGCTGGTGGTTGTTCTATCTGCCGGTGCTGCTGTGCACGGCCCTTGCCCTGTGGTGGGCGGCCACGCAATGGAAGGTGTTGCCACCTGCAGAAACCGTGATCGGTGCGGGCTCGCCGCAAGGCGGCTATTCGATGCTGGCCCAGCGCTACGCCGAACAACTCGAACGCATAGGCGTGCGCGCCGAGATCGTCTATTCGGACACCCAGAAAGGATCACTGGAGCGGCTTGCGCGAACAGGAGAGGCCACCAGCATCGGCTTTGCCCATGGCATTTATGCCAATGCGCAAGCCAAAGTGCAGGCCCTGGCCGTTGTGGGCCAGGAGCCTGTGTGGATCTTCTCCGCCGTCAGCGGCCCGTCGTCGCTGGCGCAAGCCAAAGGCCTGCGCATCGCCGCGGGGCCAGCCTCGTCGTCCTCCTTCCTCGCCGCTGGACTGATGCTGGCGCACGCGGGTGTGCGCCCCGCCGATGTCCAGTTCGACAGTGCGACCGGTGTGGCCGCCGCCAATGCGCTGATGGACGGCAAGGTCGACCTCGTGTTTCAGGCCGCTGGAGAGGATTCGCAAGCCGTGCAATTGCTGACCCGCAGCAGCGGCATCCAGTTGCTGGGCGCGGAACATGCCGGTGCGCTGGCCGCGCAGGACCCGCACCTGCAGCCTCTGCTGCTGCCGCAAGGCGCGATTGAATTGCGTGGCGACATTCCACCCAGGGACCTCACACTGATGAGCCTGCAAACGCATCTGCTGGTGCGGCCGGACGTGCACCCTGCCCTGCAACGCGCATTGCTGGATGCCGCCGTCGAGATTCACGAGATACCCAACTTTCTGCAGCGCCACGGGCAATTTCCGAGTTTTCGGGGCAGCGACTTCCCGTTGTCGCCCACGGCCCGGGCCTACAGCCTGGGCGCACGCCCGTGGATGGAGACCCTGCTTCCCTACCGGACCGCGCAGTATGCAGAGCTGATCCTCTATGCCGTTGTGCCGATTCTCGGCATCGCCCTTCTCCTGCTGGCCTGGATCCCCAAACTGTTTGACTGGCGCATCAGCTCCGCCCTGCACCATTTTTACGGCGACCTGAAGTTCCTGGAAGCCGAGATGGACGACGTCGCCACTGACAACCCGATGGCGCTGAGGCGTTTGCTGGAGCGGCTGGACAATATCGAGCGGCAGGTGGTTGCGCTGGACTTGCCCGATGAATTTTCCCAACGTTGGTACACCTTGCGCGAGCACCTGGCCGCCGCGCGCGACCGCCTGCTCAAGCTCAGGTCGCGTTAGGCTATCACCGCCAAAAAGCCACAGATGCCTTGTTTTTAATCTGCGTAAATCTGCGTAATCTGTGGATAAAAAATTCATCCGCAGATTACGCAGATTTACGCAGATTAAAGAAAAAACCTAAACTGTGCGGCGCGCCCGGCAGCAAGCCGCGGTGATTAAAACCAAGCGTACGGAGACAAAGACACATGAACATCGTCATCACTGGCGGCGCGGGCTTTCTGGGTGCCAGGCTGGCGCGCCAACTGCTTGAACAAGGGAAACTCTCTCTTGCCGGCGCCCCACCGCAAACCATCAAGACGGTGACCCTCGTCGACCGGGTCGCACCGCCTGCCGCACTGACGGCAGACCCACGGGTTCGCGCAGTAGTCGGCGACCTTAACCAGCTTCTCGAAAGCAGCGGTGAGGGCACGCAGGTGGTGCGCGCCGACGACGCGCTGGTTTTTCATCTCGCCGCCGCCGTCAGCGGCGAATGCGAAGCCGACTTCGACCTGGGTATGCGCAGCAACGTCGACGCTACGCGTGCATTGCTGCAGGCCTGCCGCGCACTCGGTACATCACCCACGGTGGTGTTTGCCAGTTCATTGGCTGTGTTCGGCAATTCAGCTGCGCAGCCCCTGCCGCCGGTGATTGATGACAGAACCCTTCCCACACCGCAAAACAGCTACGGCATCCAGAAGTTCATCGGCGAGCAGCTGGTGGCCGACTATGCGCGCAAGGGTTTCATCCGCGGGCGCAATGTGCGGCTGATGACGGTCAGCGTGCGGCCCGGCAAGCCCAATGGCGCGGCTTCCAGCTTTTTGAGCGGCATGATCCGTGAGCCGCTGGCGGGCCTGCGGGCCGCATGCCCGGTGGCGCCCGAGACAGAGGTCGCCCTGTCATCGCCCGCACGAACGATTGAAGGACTGATACGTGCAGCCGAGGCCGGCGACGCCGGCTGGGGCGCACGCACCGCTATCAATCTGCCCGCATTAAAAACCACCGTGGGGGAGATGGCCGCCGCGTTGGCGCGCGTGGCGGGCAAGGAGGTGGCGGCCCTGATCGACTGGACGCCAGACCCGGCCATCGCCAACATCGTGACCAGCTGGCCAGCCACCATCGACGCAGCCAGGGCCCGCGCCTTGGGACTTTCGCCCGACGAAGACTTTGACAGCATCATTGCCGCCTATCTTGGCGAAAACCCGCGCACACGACCTTCCGCAGCGACGCAATAATAGGTGTGCATACGGCCGCGCGCCGTAGTCGCGGATTTTTGAACAACGATTACCCTGGAGACAACATGAAAATTTCAAAACTGTTGGCCGGCATTGCACTGGGCCTTGGATTCCTGGCCTCAGCAAGTGCGCAAACCACCATGCGGATCAGCATTTCCACGGCCCAGAATTCACACCAGGGCATTGCCATCGACACCTTTGCCAAGGAGGTCGAAAAGCGCACAGCCGGCCGCTACAAGGTCCAGACCTTCTACAACGGCGCTCTGGGCGGTGAACGCGAATCCATCGAAGCCGTGCAGCTGGGCACACAGGAGCTGGCCTTCTCGTCCACCGGCCCGGTGCCCAACTTTGTGCCTGAGACCAAAATCCTCGATGTGCCCTTCCTGTTTCGCGACAAGGCGCATGCACGCGCTGTGCTGGACGGCCCCATCGGCCAGGATCTCCTGACCAAGTTCGACGCCAAGGGCTTCAAGGCGCTGGCCTGGGCTGAAAACGGCTTTCGCCACATGACGAACAGCAAACGGGATGTGAAGGCCCCGGAAGACCTCAAGGGCCTGAAGATGCGCACCATGGAAAACCCGGTGCACATCGCAGCTTACAAGGGCCTGGGCATCATCACCACGCCCATGGCATTTCCGGAAGTGTTCACCGCGCTGCAGCAGGGCACAGTTGACGGACAGGAGAACCCCCTCTCGGTGATCATGTCGGCCAAATTCGACCAGGTGCAAAAGCACCTGTCGCTGACCGGCCACGTTTATTCGCCCTGCATTTTCCTGATGAACAAGGCGTCTTTCGACAAACTCAGCGCGGCAGACAAGACAGCCTTCGTCGATGCAGCCAAGGAGGCCACCAAGGCCAATCGCGCCCGCGTCGACCAGGATGATGCCAATGGCGTAGCCGAGTTGCGGGCCAAGGGCATGACCGTGATCGAGAACGTCGACAAAGCCAAATTCGTTGCCACGCTCGCCCCCGTCAATGCCGAATTCGAAAAGCAGTTCGGCAAGGCCAATATCGACGCGATCCGGAACTTCAAGTAAGTAATCTATCGGTAGTCGCTACACTTTTTGTAGCTGCCAGCGCCCGCAAACACTTGGCTTGCGGGCGTTTTCTTTGCATTCTTCCCTGGGCCACCAGGATTCGCCATGAAACAAGCCTTCCTCCAATTTGAACGATGGTCTACCGGCTTTGCCATGCTGGTGGCCTGCCTGATGCTCGTCATCGCATCAGCGCTGGGCATGTTCCAGATCGTCACGCGCTTCGTCCTTGAGCAGCCTGCCGAGTGGAGCGAGATCCTGATCAGGCTCAGCCTGATCTGGATGGTGTTCATGGGAATCCCCATGGCTTTCCGGCAAGGCGCGATGGTCAGCGTGGATGTGCTCTACCGCTGGAGCCCTCCCCGCATCCGGCGTGTGCTGGACTGGCTGGTCTGCATCGCCGCACTGGGGCTCATCGCGGTCATCGTCTGGTGGGGCTGGGATTATTCACTGCGCGGCCGTGTGCAGTCCATGGCCGGACTCGAATCCATCTCGATGTTCTGGGGTTATGCGGCCATGCCGGTGGGCGGCGTTTTCTGCGTAATCGGCATCATCGGCAACCTGCTGGACCCGCAGCGTAACGAACTGGAGACGGCGCAATGACTGCAGTGATGATTTCCACGATGGTGCTGTGCTTTGCGCTTACCGTCTCTGTAGCCGTGTCCATCGGGCTGGCTTCCATCTTCGGCATCCAGGCCTCCAACGCCAACATGCTGATCTCCGTCAAGGAGATGTTCTCTTCGATCAACAAGTTTCCGCTGGCCGCGATCCCCTTCTTCATCCTGGCCGGCAACCTCATGGAAACGGGCGGCATCTCGCGCCGGCTGGTCGAGTTCGCCAAAAGCATTGTGGGCGGCGTGCAGGGCGGCCTGCCCATGACCTGCGTGCTGACGTGCATGATTTTTGCGGCCGTTTCCGGTTCGTCCGTGGCGACCACGTTTGCCATCGGCGCCATCCTGATTCCCGCGCTCATCAAACACGGCTACCCTACCGCCTACGCCGCGGCCCTGCAGGCCACCAGCGCGGAGCTGGGCGTGATCATCCCGCCGTCCATCCCCATGATTCTGTACGGCGTCAGCGCCGAAGTCTCGATCGGCGAACTCTTTATTGCCGGCTTCGGCCCGGGTTTGCTTATCGGCGGCGCGCTGATGCTGTTCGTGCACCTGTACTGCCGCTGGAAGGGTTGGGGCAAAAAGGACGGCGACGGCCGCCTGAGTTTCGGCAAGGCAAGCTGGCAGGCGGGGTGGGCGCTGCTGATGCCGGTGATCATTCTGGGCGGCATTTACGGCGGCATCTTCACGCCCACCGAGGCCTCGGCAGTGGCGGTGTTTTACGCACTGGTCGTCGGCATCGTGATCTACCGCGAAATCAAGCTGGCCGACCTCTACGTCATCCTGCGCAAGTCGGTGATCTCCAGCGCCGTGATCATGTTCATCATCGCCAACGCCGGGTTGTTTGCCTTCCTGATCACGCGGGCCGGCGTGCCGGATGCCATCGGCCGCTGGCTGGAGGCCGTGCTGCAGTCGCCCGCGTTCTTCCTGCTGGGTGTCAACGCGGCGCTGTTCGTCATCGGCATGTTCATTGAAACCAGTGCCGCCATCATCGTGCTGGCACCCATCCTGGCGCCGGTAGCGGTTCACTTCGGCATAGACCCGGTGCATTTCGGGCTGGTGATGGTGGTCAACCTGGCGCTCGGCATGATCACACCGCCGTTCGGCGTGAACCTGTTCGCGGCCTGCACCGTGGCCAAAATATCGCTGGACCGCATCATCCCCTACCTGCTGCCTTTTGTACTGGTCATCCTGGGTTGCCTGATGGTGATCACTTACGTACCGCAGCTGTCACTGGGATTGCGCGATCTGGTCTACGCTAAATAGTCCTCTACAGAAGAAGGCTCGGAAGGAGATTCACGAAGCTGTCATGTCCGGCCGTCATGCTCCAGGGCATTTCAGGATAAAACTCCATGCAGCTCCACAAAACTGACCGTGCCCGCGCCGAGCTCAAGCCCGGCGTGAGAACGCTGGGCCAGCGTGAGCGCACCTTGCTGTTGATGGCCGACGGCAGCAAATCCGCCCAGGACTTCCGTCCGCTGTTTGACGGTGATGGGGAGGCCATTGCCCTGCGCCTTTTGCGCGAAGGCTTTCTGGAGGCGCATCCGGGCAAGCTGTCTACGCCCGCCGCAACGTCTGCGCCGGCTCCTGCGATTACGCCGGCCCAGTTGCAGAACTTTCCCAGCCCTGAAACCACGCAGGCCATTCGCGTGGCGGCCGACCAGTTCGAAGGCAAGCGCTCGCTTGCTACAACCCGGATGTTCCTGTTCGACATCTGCGAGCGCATGTTCGCCCGCCGCAACCCGGAGATGGCCGAGCGCTTTCGCGAGGCGTTGCGCAACGCCAAAGACCGCGAGACCATGCTCACCGCCTCGCGTGAAATGCTCGAAGAAGTCGAAAAAATCGCGGGCCACGAGCGCGCCGACTCCATCAGCGAACGCATCGCCATGCTGCTGCCGCAGCACATAGACATCATGGCATAGCGGCCTAAGAGCCACGCACACAGCCCAGTGAAGCCATCCTGCTGAGGTTTTACGCCCCCTCCCCCTGGGAGAGGGCGGGGGTGAGGGTCGCGGCTCGTGCATGAAAAGTTTGGATATTTACCGCCGCCGGCCCTCACCCCAATCCTCTCCCAGAGGGAGAGGGTGCAAGAATTGGCAAGCATCGCCAGGAGGTCTTGCGAGCAGCCTAAGTTACACTGCCCGGGTCAGGAGAGAGTTTTCCTTTGCGAAAACCGCCGAAGGCGCACGAATACTGTTGGGCATACCCGGCGGTGTACTGAACGCTCAGGCAAAAGGACTGGCAACCGCCCTGCGGCGCACCACGCGGCATGGCGTTCCCTACTGGAGAGAGGCAGCCTTTCACAGGCCGCCCACCGAAGGAGCAAGCCCGTATCGCCGGGTGAATCTCTCAGGTAAAGTGGACAGCAGGGGCAACTCATGGTTTTACCTGTTTGCCCCCTGGAGAATGCCTTGTCCGATTCGTCCACCCCTTCCGTTGTTTCCGCCGCCCCCGAAACCCTGCTGAAAACGCCCCTGCATGACCTGCATGTGGAGCTTGGCGCGCGCATGGTGCCTTTTGCGGGCTATTCCATGCCGGTGCAATACCCTGCGGGCCTGATGGCGGAGCACCACCACACGCGCCAGGCCGCCGGCCTTTTTGATGTGTCCCACATGGGCCAGCTGCGCCTGGTGGGCGCCGACGCAGCGGCGGCGCTGGAATCGCTGATCCCGGTCGATGTGATCGACCTGCCCGCCGGCAAGCAGCGCTACGGCCTGCTGCTCAATGACGACGGCGGCATCATCGATGACCTGATGTTCTTCAACCGCGACTACGCCAACGGCGGCGACCTGTTTGTCATCGTCAACGGCGCCTGCAAGGTGGGCGACATGGCGCACATCCAGGCCAAAATCGGCTCGCGCTGCGAAGTCATCCCCATGCCCGAAATGGCACTGATGGCGCTGCAGGGCCCACAGGCCGTCACCGCCATGCAGCGGCTGGCCCCGGGTGTTGAAAAGCTGGTATTCATGACCGGCGGGCGTTTCACCGTGGCCGGCTGCGACTGCTTTATCACCCGCAGCGGCTACACCGGTGAAGACGGCTTTGAAATCTCGTTGCCCGCTTCACAGGCCGAAACACTCGCGCGCGCGTTGCTCGCACAACCCGAAGTCAAACCCATCGGCCTGGGGGCGCGCAATTCCCTGCGGCTCGAAGCAGGCCTGTGCCTCTACGGCAACGACATCGACACGACCACCACGCCGGTGGAAGCCAACCTCAACTGGGCCATGCAAAAGATCCGCCGGACTGGCGGCGCGCGCGCCGGCGGCTTCCCCGGTGCGGACAAAATCCTGGCCCAGCTGGCCGACCCTGCCCTGCTGACTCGCAAGCGCGTCGGCCTGAAAGCGCTGGAGCGCGTCCCCGTACGCGACCACACCGAACTGCAAAGCACCGACGGCACAGTCATTGGGGAAGTCACCAGCGGCCTGCTGGGCCCCACGATCAACCAGCCGGTCGCCATGGGCTACGTCAAGCCTGAATTTGCCGCGCTGGGCACGCGCGTGAACGCCATGGTGCGCGGCAAGGCCGTGCCCATGGAAGTGGCCGCCATGCCTTTTGTGCCCGCCCGCTACTACCGCGGCTAAGCGGATCAATCACCCTATCAAGCAACCGTTTTATCCCCCTCAACCCCTGGAGAACCTCATGACCGTCAAATACACCGAAGACCACGAATGGGTCAAGATTGAAGGCAACATCGCCACCGTCGGCATCACCGTGCATGCGCAGGACGCGCTGGGCGATGTGGTGTTTGTGGACCTGCCTGCCGTCGGCACCACGTTTGCGCAGAAAGAAACCGCCGGCGTTGTGGAGTCGGTCAAAGCCGCTGCCGACGTGTACATGCCCCTGAGCGGTGAAGTGACCGAAATCAACGAAGCCCTGAAAGACGACCCGTCTCTTGCCAACAGCGACCCCATGGGCGCCGGCTGGTTCTTCAAAGTCAAGCTGTCCGATCCTTCACAGCTTGACGCGCTGATGGACGAGACCCGCTACACCGCGTTTGCCGCCTGAGCTTTCTCTGATTACTGACCGATTTTTTGACTCCTGGCTGCCAAGCCTGACACAGGACCCGACATGTTGATGCAATCCGCCAAGCCCCTGGGCGATCTTGAAAATCCTTCCGAATTCATTGCCCGCCACATCGGCATTGACGAGGCCGATGAAGTCCACATGCTCGGCATCGTGGGCTCGGCTTCGCGGCGCGCGCTGGTCGAAGGCATCGTTCCACGCTCGATTGCACGCAGCACGGCCATGGCCATTCCCGCGCCTGTCACAGAAGCCGCCGCGCTCAAGCAGCTCAAGGCCATCGCGGCCAAGAACCAGGTGTTCAAGAACTTCATCGGCCAGGGCTACTACGGCACCTGCACGCCGGGCGTGATCCTGCGCAATATCCTCGAGAACCCCGCCTGGTACACGGCTTACACGCCCTACCAGGCCGAGATCTCGCAGGGCCGCATGGAAGCGCTGATCAACTTCCAGACCATGGTCTGCGACCTGACCGGCATGCCGATTGCCAACGCCTCCATGCTCGACGAAGCCACCGCCGCCGCCGAAGCCATGACCCTGGCCAAGCGCAGCGTGAAAAGCAAAAGCAATGTCTTCATCGTGGCGGGTGACTGCCATCCACAGACGATTGAAGTGATTCAAACCCGTGCCAGGCCGCTGGGCATCGAGGTCAAGGTCAGCACGGCCGCCGTCACAGTTCCGCAGTTGATGGCCGAAGGCAATTACTTCGGCGTGCTGGCGCAGTACCCCGCCACCACCGGCAGCATCCATGACCTGCGGCCGCTGGCCGGCCAGGCGCATGTTGACGGCGCCGCCCTGTGTGTCGCCGCCGACCTGCTGGCGCTCACCTTGCTGGCCCCACCCGGCGAATGGGACGCCGACATCGTGCTGGGCAACACCCAGCGCTTCGGCATGCCCATGGGCAACGGCGGGCCGCACGCGGCTTATCTTGCGTGCCGGGACGAGTTCAAGCGCTCGCTGCCGGGCCGCCTGGTCGGCGTGACCGTCGACAGCCACGGCAACCCGACCTACCGCCTCGCGCTGCAAACCCGTGAGCAGCACATCCGCCGCGAAAAAGCCACTTCCAACATCTGCACCGCACAGGTGCTGCCGGCCGTGATCGCCAGCATGTACGCGGTCTACCACGGCCCACAAGGCCTCAAGCGCATTGCCGAACGCGTGGCCGCCTACACCGCCATCTTTGTGCGCGGCCTGCAGGAGCTGGGCTATGACATTACCAACACGGGCGCCTTTGATTCCGTGACGGTAAAAACCGGTGACGCTACCAATTTGATAGCTGACAAGGCACGCGCAGCGGGGGCTAACCTGCGTTTTCGCTTGAATAATCACCTGGGCGTGTCGCTGGACGAAACCACCAGCCGCAAAGATATCGAGCTGCTCTGGTCCTTCTTCGCCAAGCCGGGCCAGACCGTGCCCGTGGTCAGCGCCTTCGAAAAAGGCATCGAGCCGCTGATCCCCGCCGACCTGCGCCGCAGCAGCGCCTTCCTGTCGCACCCGGTGTTCAACACCCATCATTCCGAAACCGGCATGCTGCGCTACATCCGCATGCTCAGCGACAAAGACCTGGCGCTGGATCGCAGCATGATCCCGCTGGGCAGTTGCACGATGAAGCTCAACGCGACCAGCGAGATGATCCCCATCACCTGGCCCGAGTTCGCCAACATCCACCCCTTTGCGCCTGCCGAGCAACTGCAAGGCTACGCCGAACTCGACAAGCAGCTGCGCGACTGGCTGTGCCAGGCCACGGGCTACGCCGGCATCAGCCTGCAGCCCAATGCCGGCTCGCAAGGCGAGTACGCGGGCCTGCTGGTCATCAAGGCCTTTCATGAAGCCAAGGGCCAGGGCCACCGCAACATCTGCCTGATCCCTTCGTCGGCCCACGGCACCAACCCGGCCAGCGCCCAGATGGTGGGCATGACGGTTGTCGTCACTGCCTGCGATGCGCAAGGCAATGTCGATATGGCTGACCTCAAAGCCAAGTGCGAGCAGCACAGTGCCAACCTGGCCTGCGTGATGATCACCTACCCCAGCACGCACGGCGTGTTTGAAACGCAAGTCAAAGAGCTCTGCGCGATGGTGCACAGCCACGGCGGGCGTGTCTATGTCGACGGCGCCAACATGAACGCACTGGTCGGCGTAGCCGCGCCGGGCGAATTCGGCGGCGACGTGAGCCACCTGAACCTGCACAAGACCTTCTGCATTCCGCACGGCGGCGGCGGCCCGGGCGTGGGCCCTGTGTGCGTGGTGGCCGACCTGGTGCCCTACCTGCCCGGCCATGCCACGGCGGGTATTCCCGTCAACGGTGTGGGCGCCGTCTCTGCGGCGCCTTTGGGCAATGCGGCGGTCCTGCCCATCAGCTGGATGTACTGCCGGATGATGGGCCCCGAAGGCCTCACGCAAGCCACTGAAGTCGCCATCCTAAGCGCCAACTACATCAGCTCGCGCCTGAAAGACCACTTCCCGACGCTGTACGCCAGTGAGAACGGCCATGTGGCGCATGAATGCATTCTCGATCTTCGCCCGCTCAAAGAAACCAGCGGCGTCACTGCCGAAGACGTGGCCAAACGCCTGATGGACTACGGCTTTCACGCACCCACGCTGAGCTTCCCCGTGCCCGGTACCTTGATGGTGGAGCCCACCGAAAGCGAAACCCTGGCCGAACTGGACCGCTTCATCGACGCGATGATCGCGATCCGCGAAGAGATCCGCAAAGTCGAGGCCGGGCAATGGCCGCAAGACAACAACCCGCTCAAGCATGCGCCGCACACCGCGGCCAGCCTGATGGGCGCCGACTGGGACCGCCCCTACTCCCGCGAAACCGGCGCCTTCCCGCTGGCTTCGCTCAAGCAGGTCAAGTACTGGCCGCCGGTGGGGCGCGTTGACAACGTCTACGGCGACCGCAACCTGTTTTGCAGCTGCGTACCCGTGGGCGACTACGCTTAAAACGATTCTCTTGCAACACGCCAGTTTGCCCGCCGCATGGACGCCACGCTCGTCCTGATCATTGCGGGCGCCGTGGTGGCCGGCTTTGTGCAGGGCTTGTCGGGCTTTGCGTTTGGGCTGGTGGCCATGTCCTTCTGGGCTTGGGTGCTGGACCCCCGGCTGGCTGCGGCCCTGGTAGTGTGCTGCTCACTGACCGGGCAGATCGTCGCGGCCGTGACGGTCAGGCGCGCCTTCGACTTGCGGACACTCGCGCCCTTCCTGGCCGGTGGCGTGGTCGGCATTCCGGTCGGCCTTGGGGTGCTACCGCTGATGGACGTGCAGATTTTCAAGGTGTTTTTGGGCTCGCTGCTGATGCTGTGGTGCCCAGCCATGCTGATGGGCACCTGGTTGCCGCATCTACGCGCCGGTGGACGCATCGGCGACATGCTGGCTGGCGCGGCCGGCGGCGTGATGAGCGCAATGGGAGGCTTCTCGGGAGTCATCCCCACGCTGTGGTGCACCTTGCGCGGCTATGAAAAAGATGCGCAGCGCGCCATCATCCAGAATTTCAACCTCTCTTTACTGGCCATCACGCTGGCCACTTACGTCGCAACCGGAATCGTGTCGCGCGAAACCCTGCCCATGCTCGCCATCGTGGTGCCCGCAATGCTGGTGCCGTCCCTGTTGGGCGCGCGGCTGTATATCGGCATCAGCGAGGCAACTTTTCGCAAGCTGGTGCTGAGCCTGCTGACCTGCACGGGCCTGGCGATGCTGGTGTCATCGGTGCCGCAACTCCTCGGGCGCTGAGGAGTTGCCACCCTGATTGCACCCTCTCCCGCTGGGGGAGGGGGTAGACAACCTCTATTGCGTCTTAGTAGAAACGGGAGCCATCCCGCAGCTCGCGAATGGCCCGCATCATGGTGGGTGCCAGCGCATTCCATTGCAAGGCCCGCAGCGACCGGCGGTAACGCAGCCCGTTCCCACCCAGGGATGCCGACACCAGTTCCAGCGGGTCACTCACCACGCACAGAAGCCGCGTGAGCATGGGGTCCTGGTCAGTCGGCACACCGCCGAGGAAGGCGTCGTTCTTTCCATCCCACAGAAGTTGGGCATTGAGGTGGATGCCCCAGCCGCATTCCCAGCCGTTCGCTTTCAGGCGTTCGAGGGCGGCGGCCACGTAGTCGGCATCGAAGATGTAGGTGTCGGTGCGTACCCAACGGCCCAGCCAGAATTCCGCCAGCGGGCGCGCCGCCGGTGTGGCTCTCGGGATCAGGCCGCGCAGCATCTCACCGCGCATTTCCATGTAGCGCACACGCGCCGGAATGCCGGCAGAGCGCATCAGTGCGATCAGCAGCGTGACCTTGTCGTCGCCGTCGCCCCCGCGTGCTTCGAGCACGTCGCGAGCCGTCGGGTAGGTCAGCTTGACTCGCTTGGTATAAGGCAGGCGCTTGACGAAGCGATAGATGGCCAGCGCCTTGTCCCGGTCGGTGCGGCACAGCTGGACAATCGAGCGCGCCTTCAGGCGCAGCTTGCTGTCGTCCAGGTCCAGCAGGGGCGTGGTGCCAAGCCAGTCCTGCGGCCGCTCGCTAACTCCTTTATGCAACCGGCGAGGCGGATCGAATTGTGCGGCAAGGGCCACCATGGAACCAGACACGAAGTGAATAGTTCACGCATAGTAAACCCGCCGCTGCGAAATTGCGACGAATTTTGCTTCTGCTCCCGGGCGCTGGCGGATTGGCCTCTTCGTCTTCTGGCAGAAAGCAGGCATGAGGGTTCGCGGCATTGGATGTTGCGCCGCAGCATGCATTCAAAACTCGCTGGGCCTCACCCCAATCCTCCCCCCGAGGAAGAGGAAAAGGAAAAGGAAGAGGAAGCAACATCTCAGGCCAATGCATTGCGCAGCTGGGTCTGTGCGATGGGCAGTTGCAGCGCCACGGCGCGCTCTACCACGGGGGCGAGGCGGCGCAGCTTCTTCTGCGCGTGGTCCCTGGCAATGTCGGCCAGGCGGTGTTCCAGAAACGGGTTGAGCAGACGGTCGCGCAATTCCAGCAGGTAGGCGCGGGCCTCGGGGCCTGTGCCCTCGGCGTCAAATACCGGCAGCACCTCGTCGGCCCATACGGCTTCCAGCGGGTCGCGCAGCGCCGGGGTGTGCATGGCCTGCACCACGGTCATGTCGGCAGCACCGCCCTGCAACTGCCAGCGTTCGGCCAATAGCGTGTGGCCCAGGTTCAGCAGCCAGAGCTTGCGTTGCTCGAAGGGCGCCAGTGCATCTGTCACCACCATGGCCGGGTGGCTGCAAGGAAGCACCATGCGCGGCTGCTGTTCGATGGCCCACAGCGCGTAGGGCTCGGCTTGCGCACCGGCAGGCTCCAGCGGAGACGAGACGATGCGGTCCACCAGCGAATTGATCCACACACAGTGCTCCCGCACATAGCGGAGGAAGGCGGGCGTAGCGCCCCAGTCCTGTGCCAGCGTGGCTACCAGCTTGCGCAATGTGTCACCGTTGCGGCTGACCAGTTCGCAGGGGTACAGCGTCAGGGGAGTCTCGGGTTGCTGCTGCCAGCGGTGGTGCAAAAGCGCCACCAGCTTGGCCGGGTAGCTGCGCGGCGCCGTCGTGGGGCTCTGCAGCAGCGCCGCGGTGTCGGAGCCGTCCAGCACATAGCCCATGTCCGCGGTGTTGGAAATGATGACCTGCACGGTGGTGGCCAGGGCATCGCACAATTGCGCCCAGTCACGTCGGGCATGCCAGACGGTTCGTACCGCGTTCACTTGCACGGTCTCCTGGATACGCCGGCCCTGTCGCATGCCACGCAATTCCACGCGGTAGCCATGTGCCAGTGCCGCGGCGCGTGCAGTGCTCTGCGGGCTGTCTGTGCTCTGCACGACGGCAATGCCGCCCAGTGCCTGGCCTTGGGCCAGGGCCTGGGACACAAACAGGTCCGCATGCGCCTGCAGGAAGCGCCCGGTGCCGAACTGCAGGATGGGCGCGCTCACGTGGGGGCTCCGGTCAGCATTCGATCAGCGCCTTGACCACGCCCTGCGTGGGGTCCAGCAGGGTGGCGAATTGGGCGGGTACGTCGGCCAGAGCCATGCGATGGGTGTTGAGTGCCGCGGTGGGGATTTTGCCGCCCCGCATCGCCTCAAGCACCGTTTCAAAGTCTTCCATAGTGGCATTGCGGCTGCCCAGCAGCGTCGCCTCGCGTTTGTGAAACTCTGGATCGGCGAAGGTAATGTTGTCCAGCACGATCGACACCAGCACATACTTGCCGCCATGGGCAATGAACTGGAAGCCGCGCTCCATGGCCTTTGCGTTGCCCGTGGCGTCAAAAACGACATCGTAGAAATCGCCGTCGGTCAGTGCGCGCAGCTCGTCCAGGTCCTTGTCACCTATCAAAACACCCGCATGCGCACCCAGGTGTTGTTTGCAGAAATCCACCCGCTCCTTTCGCGTGTCCAGCGCTGTGACCTGGCCACCACGCAGGCCGGCAAACAGCAAGGCGGCCATGCCGATGGGGCCCGTGCCCACCACCAGGACACGCTGGCCGGGCTGCACGTCGGCGCGTCGTACGGCGTGGGCACCAATGGCCAGAAATTCCAGCATGGCGGCCTGGTCCAGTGAAACACCGTCTGCCTTGCGTACAAACTGCGCGGGTACGTTGAGGTACTCGGTGAAGGCGCCGTCGCGGTGCACACCCAGTACCTGGATATTGACGCAGCAGTTGGTCTTGCCCTGGCGGCAGGCTACACACCGGCCGCACGACAGGTAAGGCATGACAAAGACGTTGTCGCCGGGCTGAAGGGCGCTGTCCGACGGAGCTTCCTCTACGGTACCCGCGATTTCGTGGCCCATGACGCGCGGATAGGCCAGGAAGGGTTGTTTGCCGGTGAAGATGTGCAGATCGGTGCCGCACACCCCCACGCGGCGGATGCGCAGCAGCACGTCGCCTTCCTTGCGGGTGGGCATGGCCCCTTCAACCGTGCGCAGCACGCCGGGGGTTTCGCATATGACTGTCAACATAGATGTCCTTGGTTGGAGGTGGTTAATCAATGTGGAATACGGATTCCATGGGCGCCCAGTGCTCGCCTGGGCTGCGCGTTTGAAGGGGGCGTTGGCAGGGGCCACACAGGGCCCACCAACGCTGCGTCTCTACGTCAGCGGCGATAGCGGCCATGTCGGCGTCAAAGTCCTGTCCGTGGTATTCCCAGTAGCCGAACAGCAGGTTTTCTGGCTCCCGCAGAAAGATGCTGTAGTTGCGCACCTGCGACTGGTGGATGCGTCGCAGCACAGTGGGCCAGACGGCCGCGTGCAGGCGCTTGTATTCGGCAATGTGTTGGGGGTCGATGCCAATGAGCCATCCCATTCGTTGCATGTCAATTTCCGTCTATAGATGGGTCAAGGTGGTACAGGCGGCGCGCATTGCCGCCAAAGATGGCTGCCATGCCGGCGTCGTCCATGCCCGGGTGGGCGCGGCACAGGTCGCGGGCCATGGCCAGCCAGCCGGGGTAGTCGGCCGCCAGTTCCAGTACCGGCCAGTCACTGCCCCAAATCACCCGGCGCACCCCAAAAACCTTCAGGACATGGTCCACATACGGGCCCAGTGCCTGCGCGGTGGGGCATGCACCTGCCTCGGTGAGCAGCCCGGACAGCTTGCAGTGCACCTGTGGCAGGCTTGCCAGCGCGTCCAGATAGGCGCGCCAGGGCTCCAGCCGCTCCAGCGCGATTTCAGGCTTGGCTGCGTGGTCAATGACGATGGACAGCGAGGGATGCCGGCAGGCCATGGTCTGCAGCGCCGGCAGATGCCGGGGCAGCACCAGGGCATCGAACGCCAGTCCCCCGGCCTGCATGGCATGCAGGGCTGGGTCCAGTGCGGGGTTGCTGATCCACTGGGTATCGGGTATGTCCTGCAGCATGGGGCGCAACCCCTTGAGCTTGGGGTGCCGCGCCAGCGCTGCAATTTGTACGGGCGCCTCCGGGGCGAGCAGGTCTACCCAGCCAACAACACCCAGCACAAACGAGTTGCGCTGCGCCATCTCCAACAGGTAGTGGGTATCGGCGATGGTGGGCAGCGATTGGACCAGCACGGTACCGCTCACCCGGCATCGCTCGAGTTCGGGCCGCAGGTCGGTGGGGCCAAAGTCGCGGTAGATGGCTTCCAGAGCGGCCGGCGGCCAGTGGCCGGTGCGGTCTGCAAGTTTCCAGAAATGCTGGTGCGCGTCGATCAGCATGGGGTTTTCCTCAGGCTGCTACTGGCGCATCGAAATGCTGCATGCCGCGCGGTCAGCGGCAGGTCCACGCGGGGAAAGCGTTTCAAATCCGTGGTGTGCATATGCCCACCCTCCGGCAACCGGTGCCGGAGGGGTTCTTGGGTTGGAGCGGCTTGGGGCTTGGGTTTAGTAGAGAACGTTCTTGGCAGCGGGTGTGTCGATGTTTTTCTTGGTCACCATCAACACACCGGTATCGCGGAATGCAGGCACTTTCTTGCCTTCCACGATTTCCGCCACGGTCTTTACGCCCAGGTTGCCCATCTCGAAGGCGCTTTGCACGGCAATCGCCTCGATGGTGCCGTCTTTCACAAAGCCTTGCAGGTCGGAGTTGCCGTCAAAGCCGATGGCGACCACCTTGCCGGCTTTGCCTGCCTGAACCAGTGCGCGGCCCATGCCGATAGCGGTGGGTTCGTTGGCGCCGAAGATGCCCTTGAGGTCGGGGTTGGCAGCCAGCACGTCGGTGGTCTGGTTCAGTGCGGTACCCATCTGCGAGTTGGAATAGAAGGGGCCGACGATCTGCAGCTTGGAGTGCTTCTTGATGTAGTCGGTGAAACCTCCCACGCGGCCGATTTCGGAGCCCGAGCCCGCGGTGTAGGACATGATGGCGATCTTGCCGGTGGTACCGATTTTGTCGATCAGCGTCTTGGCGCACATTTCACCGGCAGTCTTGTTGTCGGTGGCCAGGAAGGATTGGTAGTAAGCCTTGCCGGAATCCGATGCGGCAGAGTCAATCAACACCACAGGAATCTTGGCTTCCCAGGCCTTTTTAATGGCGGGGATCAGGGCATCCGGATCCGACGGGGCCAGCACAATGCCGGCGACCTTGCGGTTCACGGCGTTTTCTACCAGGGATACCTGCCCGGCCAGGTCGGTATCGGATGCCGCGCCCTGGAATGTGGCGGTGTAGCCTTTGAGATTTCCCACAGCGGCGTTGGCGCCCTTCTTCACGTTTTGCCAGAAGTCCGAGTTGGCGGTCTTCACGATGACGGCAATTTCCTTGTCGGCGGCCATAGCCATCGACGATGCAGCCACCAGGGCGGCTGCGATCAGTGTGTGGACAAATTTTTTCATTTCTTTCCTCATGGGTAGTGGTTGTGGAGGTTGTCTCTCGAAGTCCCGGTAAGCCCTGCCGGTAGGGATCACTTGCGATGGCGCATCTGGTCGATCCATACGGCCAGCAGGATGACGACGCCAATCAGAATTTGCTGGGTGAAAGCGGACACGCCGCTCATGTTCAAGCCGTTGCGCAGGATGCCGATCACGAACGCCCCGATGACGGTGCCCGACACCGTGCCCACACCGCCCGTGAGCGAGGTGCCGCCTATCACCGCGGCGGCAATGGCGTCAAGCTCGTACATCAGGCCCTCGCTGGGCTGGGCCGTGACCAGGCGTGACATCAGCACGCAGCCGGTCAGCCCGGCCAGCAGGCCGGAGAGCACATAGGCAAACAGCGTCACACCCTTGACGTTCACGCCCGAGAGCCGGGCGGCTTCCAGGTTGGAGCCGATGGCGTACAGATGGCGCCCCAGCGTGGCACGGTTCAGCAGCACGGACGCGCCAAGCGCCAGCACGACCATCAGCACCACGGGGTAAGGGATGCCGACGAACACCACATCGGGGAAGCCGTCCGCACCGATATTGACGATGCGGAACAGGGCGCCGTTGCCCAGCTCCGCAAAGCTGTTGCCCAGGCCGCTGATGGCGCGGGCATCGGTCAGCTGCAAGGCCACGCCGCGTGCCACCAGCATCATTCCCAGGGTGGCGATAAAGGGCGGCAGTTTCAGCACCGTCACACACAGGCCGTTGATCAGCCCGCACAGGCCACCGACCAGCAGGCCGGCAAACATGCCCACCGGTACAGGCGCGCCCGCCTTGACCAGCATGGCGGCCACAACGCCGGCCAGTGCCAGGATGGCACCTACCGAGAGGTCAATACCGCCGGTGATGATCACGCAGGTCGCTGCGATGCCCAGGTAGGCAATGGACGTCACCTGGAGCGCCACGGTCATGCCATTGCCCACGCTGAAAAAGGCGTTGCTGGTGAACGAGAAGATGGCGATGAGTCCCAGCAGGCTGGCCAGTGCGGCAAATTTTTGAAACAGGTCTTTTTGTCGTTCGGTCATGGTTTGGTCCGGGGAAAGTCTTGGAGGGTTCAGCTGGTCAGCGGGTCAGTTGGCGAAGCGGCGGCACGCTGCGGCCGGAGGCGTAGTGCATGACCTCCTCCTGATGGGTCTCGCGGGTGGGGAGGATGGTGACCAGGCGGCCTTCATGGAAGACCGCGACACGGTCGGTCATTCCCATGATTTCGGGCAACTCGGAGCTGATCATCACGACGCCGATGCCCTGGCCTGCGAGCTGGTCCAGCAACTGGTAGATCGCGTACTTGGCACCCACGTCGATGCCGCGCGTGGGCTCGTCAAAAAACAGCACGCGTGATTGACGGAACAGCCATTTGCTGATCACGAGTTTTTGCTGGTTGCCGCCGGAGAGCAGACGCACGATCTGGCTGCTGCTGGGCGTGCGGATGTCGAGTGCGCCGATATAGCGGCGTGCGGCATCCTGCTCTTTGGCAAACTGGATCATGCCCGCGCGGTTGGACACGGCTTCCATGTTGGCCAGCGTGATGTTCTGCGCCACATTCATCTTCAATGCCAGCCCGTCGTGCTTGCGGTCCTCTGACAGGTAGGCCAGCCCCTGGCGCACGGCATCCCGCGGCGAGTGAATGGTGAGCCGCTGCCCGGCCAGGAACACCTCGCCGGCGTCGATGGGGTCGGCACCAAAAATGGCGCGGGCCACTTCGGTGCGGCCGGCCCCCATGAGCCCCGCAAAGCCCAGGATTTCGCCACGGCGCAGTTCAAAGTTCACGTCGTGGAACACACCCTGGCGCGTCAGGCCCTGCACACGCAACAAGACGTCGGTGGTGGGCACGGATGTTCTCTTGGGGAATACATCGTCCAGCGAGCGCCCCACCATCCTGGCCACGATCTCTTCCACACTGGTGTCGGCCAGGCGTTCGGTGGACACGTAGCGCCCATCGCGCAAGACAGTGACCCGGTCCACAATGAGTGCCAGCTCGTCAAGGCGGTGGGAGATGTAGACAATACCCACCCCCCTGCGCTTGAGCTCATGGATGATGGCAAACAGCTTCTCGGTCTCCGACTCCGTGAGGGACGAAGTGGGTTCGTCCATGATGAGCACCTGGGCGTTGAGCGACAGCGCTTTGGCAATCTCCACCATCTGCTGCTGGGCTACCGACAGGGTTTTGACCAGGGCATCCGGCGCAATGTCCTGCCCCAAGCGGTCCAGGCATTGCTGTGCCTGGCGGCGCAGTGCCGCCCGGTCAATCAGCCAGCCTTTGCGCGGCTCGCGGGCCAGGTAAATGTTTTCGGCCACCGTAAGGTGCGGCGCCAGGTTCAGCTCCTGGTGAATGATGGCAATGCCGGCAGCTTCCGAGTCGGCGGTGGACTGGAACTGGCAGGCTTCGCCGCGGTAGTAAAGGGCCCCCGCATCGGGCTGGTACTGGCCGCTGATCACCTTCATCAGTGTCGATTTGCCCGCGCCGTTTTCGCCGCACACCGCGTGCACCTCACCACTTCGCACCTCAAAGCTCACACCATCCAGCGCCAGAACCCCTGGAAAGCGTTTGGTAATTCCTTCCAGGCGCAACAGTACGCCGGCCTCGGCGGGGCTGGGCGCGTCGGGACGGACAGGATCGGACACGGATGACAGCAATGCGAACTCCTCTTGGCGGGTCAGGGGCCGGGAGGGATGAATTTGCTGCACCGCAAATTGGTAAGGCCACCTGACACAATCTGGCGTATTTGGCCTTACCAAGAAGTGCGTGTGTATTGGTGCTTACCCGTGATCCGGGGTCAAAACCGGTGCGAAAAATCGAAACAAAATCTGCACAATTGCAGGCCTGACCAGAGGTACAGAGGAAGAGGGTTGACTGGGCGGAGCTTAGCTCATGACCATTCGCGGCGGTTCTCCACCCAGCGCTGTTCGGAGGCTTGCAGATGCATGCGCATGGCATTTTGTGCGGCCAGTACATCCCGGCCCTCCAGGGCGCGCAGGATGGCTTCATGCTCCTGCAGCGCAATGGCCCAGCTTTGGCGGGATTCGGTATGCGCACTCAGGCGCGCGGCAATCGGGCTGTGACGCTCGTCAAACAGCTCGCCCACCAGCCGCTCCAGCACGGAGTTGCCTGTCATGGCTGCAATCGTCTGGTGAAACTGCCGGTCAAAGGCCAGGGGCGAGCGGTTTTGCGCCATCGCGGACAGCATGTTGTCCAGGATCTGGCGCAGCGCCAACAGTGCTTCCGGCGTGGCTCTGGCGCAGGCCTGCAGCACGATGGTGCCCTCGATGGCGGCGCGTGCCTGCATCAGTTCAATAGGGCTTTCGCCCATGGTGGCCATGGACTGGGGCTTGCGCTGAGCCGCGCTGCAAACATACACGCCGGCGCCCATGCGCACTTCCACGCTGCCCTCAATTTCCAGTGCAATCAGCGCCTCTCGCACTGAGGGGCGTGAGACGCCCAGCTGCAGGGCCAGATCACGCTCCGGCGGCAGCCGTGCGCCCGCGGTGTAGTTGCCCTTGTCAATAAAGGCGCGAATCTGCTCGGCAATTTGTTGGTAGAGCCGACGGTTGTCGACCTGTTTGAGTGGGTCCAGCATGGGTCCTCCGCGTGAGGTGCAGTTTATGCGACGGCGGTTTTTCTAATGGGTCAGGCGTCGAAAGGTAAGGCCAATTTAATACTTTTTGTAGCGGCCTTACCGATTTTTTGAACCTTTTTTGAACCTTTGGAGCCAATTTCGATTGGCTGGAGCATCCCTCATGCCTTCCATTTCCTTCACGATCCAGCTCAGCGACTTCAACGGCGCGCGACAGGCGAGCCGGCGCCACAGGGGCAGGTCAAAAGCCGGGACGATAATCCAGGCCAGCCTTCCGACCACCCCTCAGCCATGAAAGCATGACCTCCATGAAGACATTGACCACCGCGCTTGCCGCCCTGACCTCTCTTGCCCTGTCCACCACCGCCCTTGCCGCCGCACCGGCCGAGACCCTGCCCAGCGGCGTGAAGATCGTGCACAGCACCGACGGCACCGGCCCGCAGCCCAAGGCAACCGATACCGTCAAGGTGCACTACCGCGGCACGCTGGCCGACGGCAAGGAATTCGACAGTTCCTACAAGCGCGGCGCGCCCGCCACCTTTCCGCTGAACCGTGTGGTGCCGTGCTGGACGGAAGGCGTGCAAAAGATCAAGGTCGGCGGCAAGGCCACGCTGACCTGCCCACCCGCCACGGCCTATGGCGATCGCGGCGCCGGCGGCGTGGTGCCGCCCAATGCCACGCTGACCTTCGACATCGAATTGCTCGCGATTGAGAAATAAAACTAGAGAGCCGCTTCGAGCGCCGTGAAGAGGGCCTTGTCAAAGGCCTCCGCGCGTTCGAACTGCAGCCAGTGGCCGGCGCCTTCTACCAGGACCAGGCCCCTGAAATCCGCAGCCTGCGCCAGGGCTGCCCGTAGCCCCTCAAGTTTGCCGCGGTACAGCGCATCTTCCTTTCCATAAATCGCCCACACCGGGCAACGCAGCCGCGCCAAGGACTTCGCCAGCGCGTCGGTGCGCGCCAGGCTTCGTCCCTTCATGCGGTCGCGCAGCACGTTGGCAATGTGAAGGCGCAGCGCCAGATCAGTGATGGCCTCCTCGCGGTAAAGCATTAACGCGGCAAGGTTGTGGCGATGGATCACATCACGCTGGCTCTCATCGGCAAGGTGCCGCCATGCGCGCAGGCGTATCGCTTTATCAGGCGCCACACCCAGGCCGGGCGCACCCACCAGCACCACGCGCGCGGCCCGTGCCGCAAAGCGTTCGGCGATAAAGCCGGCCACCATGCCGCCGAATGAAAAGCCCACCAGGTCGCAGGCGGCGTTCCCCACCAGGATCTTCAGGCCTTGCTCCATAGGGTCGGGCAACGCATCTGCATCGCTGCCGCCCGCTGGCACGGCCGAGTCACCAAAACCCGGAAGATCCGGCACCAGTACCCAGCGGCCTGCTTCAACCAGCGCAGGAATGTTGCGCAGCCAGTGCATCCAGCTGCCGCTGCCGCCGTGCAAGAGCACCACCGGCGCGAGCCCCGGCCGGCGCGCCGCCTGCCCCCAGGTGTGCCAGACCATGGCGCCGCTGCCGCAGGAGGTTTCAAATCGGCTGGCTGACTGCAGCAAAGACTGCGCCTGCGGAGGTAATGGGGGCAATGCAGGGGTGACTGAATCCGTCATAAAAGCGTTATACCCTGCCACCCATGCGGCCATCACTAAGCTCCTAAACTGGCTTGGCCTTCGCAAGTCGGGCACCCATCGACCGCCGCTGGCCCCCACCCCTGCCCTCCCCCAGCGGGGGAGGGAGTCAAACCATGAACACCACTTCTTCCGTACCCTTTTCGTCTGCGTCCCCCTCTTCACCTCTTTGCTCCCTCTCCCCCTGGGAGAGGGCGGGGGTGAGGGCCTGCGGCCTTCCAAATACACGCGGCGCCACACCAAACGCCGCAAGCCCCCATCCCCACCTTCTCCCTGAGGGAGAAGGAACCAAACCATGATCCCCTTTTCCGTTCTCGATCTATCCCCCATCGTCAAAGGCGCCACCGCCGCCGATGCCTTTCGCAACACCCTGGCGCTGGCCCGGCATGCCGAACAGCTGGGCTTCAAGCGCTTCTGGCTGGCCGAGCACCACAACAACCCCGGCATCGCCAGCGCGGCCACCGCCGTGGTGATAGGCCACGTAGCCGGCGGCACGCAGACAATCCGCGTGGGCTCGGGCGGCGTCATGTTGCCCAACCATTCGCCGCTGGTAATTGCCGAGCAGTTCGGAACGCTCGCCTCGCTCTATCCCGGCCGCATCGACCTGGGCCTGGGCCGCGCGCCCGGCACCGATCAGCTGACCGCCCGCGCGCTGCGGCGCGACCACCAGAACAACGCCGATACCTTTCCGCAAGACGTGCAGGAACTGCGTTATTACTTTGAAGAAGTCGAACCCGGCCAGCGTATCCGCGCCGTGCCGGGCGCGGGCCTGAAGGTGCCGCTGTGGATACTGGGCTCCAGCCTCTTCGGCGCGCAACTGGCTGCCGCGCTGGGCCTGCCCTTTGCGTTTGCATCGCATTTCGCACCCGACATGCTGATGCAAGCGCTGGACATCTACCGCGATCGCTTTGAGCCTTCGGCGCAACTCGACAAGCCCTATGCCATGGTCGCAGCCAATGTGGTGGCGGCTGAAACGGACGAAGCGGCACGCTACCAGCAGACATCCATCCAGCAGGCCATGACCAACCTGCTGCGCGGAACACCAGGCCCCATGCCGCCGCCCATCGACGATATCGAAGCCTATTGGTCTCCCGCCGAAAAGGTCGGCGCCCAGCGCATGCTGCGCTATGCCGTTGCAGGCTCACCCCTTACCGTGCAGGAAGGGCTGCGCGAATTTATTGCCCAGACGCGGGCCGACGAGCTGATGGTGACCACGCACATTTACGACCCGGCCATCGCCCGGCGCTCACTGGAAATCACCGCGCAGGTGCGGGACAGGCTGTAGGAAATCAGGCCTGCCGCAACGCAAGCCGAAGCAAGTTGCTATTGTTTTTATAGCTGCTAGCGCACGTGCGCATTGGGCTGTAGCCCTAAAACACCATCATTTCATCCACGGTCAACCGACCGGACAGGCTGGGCGCACGGCCTGGCTGGCGGAGCGCTCATATGGCACAGATCATGCTGGGCTTGAAGTACCCGTCCGCGGGCACTATTGCAGCTTCCGACATGACCCCATTCCCCACCCCCGAACGCCACACCCTCTTTGACGATGCGCAGGGCATCTTCACGGGTACGCTGTTTGTGTCGCTGGCGATGGTGATCTTCAATCAGGCAGGGCTGTTGACGGGGGGTACGGCCGGCCTGGCCTTCGTGCTGCACTACGCCACCGGCGTGAGCTTCGGCAAGCTGTTCTTTCTGATCAACCTGCCCTTTTACTGGTTCTCGTGGACCCGCATGGGGCGCGAGTTCACTATCAAGACATTTTTATCAATCGCATTGCTGTCGCTGCTGGCCGACTGGTCGCCCAGGGTGTTTGACATCGCGGACATCCACCCCTTGTACGCCGCACTGGTGGGCGGCTTGCTGCTGGGAACCGGCTGCCTCTTCCTGGCCCGGCACCGGGCCAGCCTCGGCGGTGCGACCATCGTGACGCTCTACCTGCAGGAAAAACACGGCTGGCGCGCCGGCAAGGCGCAGATGGCCATTGACTCGGCCGTTGTGCTGCTGGCCTTGCTGGTGGTGCCGCCCGAGCGCGTGGGCTATTCCGTGATGGCCGCCGTGCTGATGAGCCTGTTCCTGTGGGTCAATCACAAGCCCGGCCGATATACAGTGACCTGAACGGCACGGGCACGGTGGATGACCGGCCTGCCGCACAGTGGCTCAATCGCCCCCGCCTACCTTGCCCCGTGAAGACTTGATGTCAGAGCGCTGGCTTTTACCGGCCAACCGCCGCTGCTTCGAGCCATAAGTAGGCTTGGTAGCCCGCCGCGCCTTGGGCGGACTTGAAACCCCATCCACTACCTCCTGCAAGCGGGCCAGCGCATCACTGCGGTTCATCTCCTGCGTGCGGTGCTGCTGCGCCTTGAGCACGAACACGCCGTCCTGCGTGATGCGGCTGTCGGACAGGCAGAGCAAGCGCTCCTTGATGGCCTCGGGCAGTGAAGAGGCGTGGATGTCAAAGCGCAGGTGCACCGCGCTGGACACCTTGTTGACGTTTTGCCCGCCTGCGCCCTGCGCACGGATGGCACTGAACTCCACCTCGCGTTCGTCGACGGGGAATTTCGGTGGCGCGGCCATCTTCAGCGCCCTGGGCTTTTAGCCGGCCAGCTCGACCAGGCCGGCGATGGCCAGGGCATAGCCTTTGACGCCAAAGCCCGCCATCACCGCCTTGGCGGCCGGTGAAATATAGGAGTGGTGGCGAAACGCCTCGCGCGCATGCACATTGCTGATGTGCAGCTCGATCAGCGTCACGCCCGCGCCTTTGATGGCGTCGTGCAGCGCCACGCTGGTGTGGGTGTAGGCGCCTGCATTGAGCACCACGCCCGCCAGCGTGCCCGCTGCCTGGGCGCGGCCTGCCTCGTGGATGGCGTCGATCAGCGCGCCTTCATGGTTGCTCTGGCGAAAGTCCAGCTTGAAGCCGTGGGCCGCGCAGGCCTTGGCGCACAGGGCCTCGACGTCGGCCAGTGTCTGCGAACCGTACACGGCCGGTTCGCGCGTGCCCAGCAGGTTGAGATTGGGACCGTTGAGGACCAGGGCTGTTTTCATGAAGCGAGTCTTTCAATGTGTTCAGGTTGGCTGATGCTTGTGGCGAGGTCTTGCAGCGCGACCACTTGGCCGGTGGCAATCGAACGCCGCACGGCTTCCACGGCGCGCAGGCTTTGCAGGGCATCCGCGACGGTGATTATCGGCTCTGCCCTGCCCTCGATCAAATCGCAGAAATGATCCAGCTGGGCGGCCAGCGGGTCGACGGCTTCCAGCGACAGGTTTTGCTCTGTGAAGGGTGTGTTCCAGCCGGGCTCACTGGCGCCGACGGGCCCATGCGTCCAGGTGTGCAGGGTCGGCACGGCCAGGGAGCCCTGAGTGCCTGCGATGAAGTAGCAGTCTTGCGACGGGTAGCGCGCATAGGCGGTGTTCTCACCCGAGGTCTGTTCCCAGCTGCGCGGCGACGCCACCGCGTCTGACAAGGTAAACGTGCCCAACGCGCCGCTGGCGAACTTCAGCGTCATCACCGCCGTGTCTTCCACGGCGAACTGCCGCACCGCGTGCGAAGCCACCGCATGCACCGACTCCAGCTCACCGCACAGGTAGCGCAGGTTATCCATCTCGTGGATCAGGTTGATGAGGATGGGGCCGCCCCCCGGCTGCTTGCGCCAGGCGCCCTGGTCGAAGTAGCTGTCGGGTTTGTAGAACTGCGCGCTTCCTGTCACCGTGACCACACGGCCCAGCATGCCCGACTGGATGGCGCGGCGCGCCGCCTGCAGCGTGCTGCTGTGCCGCCGGTGGTGGCCCACCAACATGGGTGTGGGATTCCGGGCCAACGCCTCGGCCAGCAACAGGCCGGCTTCCAGCGAATCGGCCACGGGTTTTTCAATCAGGGCCGGCACGCGGTGCTGTGCGCATAGCAGCGCGCCGGGCACATGCAAGGGGTTGGGCGTGGCGAGGATCACGCCGTCGGGTTGTGCCGTGGCCGGCCCGGCGATCAAGTCCTCGAGCTTGGCAAAGTGCGGCACACCCAAGCTGGCGGCGAAATCTTTTGACGCGGGCTGAGGGTCCACCACGGCGCACAGCCGGGTGCGTGGGCTCGCCTGGATCAGCTCAATATGCCGCCGGCCGATGACACCGGCGCCCGCTACGGCGATGCCCAGAATGGCATGGCCGGCCGGGGACATCTCAGCGCATGCCTTCGAAGAAATTCACCAGCAAGTCCGCAAAGGCGGCGGGCTGCTCGACCGCACTCAGGTGCGCGGCGGGCAGGGTGCGCAGCTGGGCGCCCGGGATGCTCTTGCAAATGGCCTCCGACATCGCCACGGGCGTGGCCTCGTCGCGCGTCCCGGCAATCACCAGCGCGGGGCATTGAATGCCTGCGTTGCTGGCGCGAAAATCAATGTTGGCGACCGCTTCGCAACTGGCGGCATAGGCGGCCGCGTCGGTCTTCTCAAGCTGCAGCCTGAGTGCCGCCACGCGCTGCTTTCCGCCGCCGGTCTCGTCGGCCCTGAACTCGGGCGTGAACCAGCGCTGCATCGCGCCGTCGGCAATCGCAGCCACGCCCTGCTCCAGCACCGTTTTCACACGCGCGGCCCACATGGCGCGCGCGGCATCGTCGTAGTACATGGCCGCATTGGCGACGGTGATGCTCTTAAGCAGCTGCGGGTGCCGCGCAGCCAGCGCCTGCGCGGTCATGCCGCCCATGCTGAGGCCGACAAAATGCACCGGGCCTGTGCAATGCGTCTTGATCAGGCCGGCCACGTCATCAGCCAGCAAGTCGATGGTGTAGGGGCCGGGCACAGCCTCAGACTTTCCGTGGCCCCGGTGATCATGGCGCAGCACGGTGTAGCGGCCTTTAAGCGCAGCGGCCACGCCGTCCCACATGCTCGTGTCGCAGCCCAGCGCGTGGCTGAGCACCACCACCGGCCCCTGGCCTTCCTGGATCCAATGCAGCTGCGGTTGTGTCATGCCTTTCATGCTTGCTTCTCCGCAGCGGGCAGCAAGCCCTTCTCACGCAGAATATCGCCCGCCACCGAAAACGCATGGTTGGCCGCCGGCACACCGCAGTAAATGGCGGCCTGCAAAATAACCTCCTTGATGTCGTCAGGCGTGAGCCGCGACTCGGGCGGGCCGTCGAGCGCGGCGCGCACATGCATCGCAAATTCTTCGTAGGCCTTCAGGGCAATCATGGTCGACAGCACCATCAGGCGGCGCGTCTTGTCGCCCAGCGCGGGGCGGCCCCAGACCTCGTTCCACGCATAACGCGTGATCAGGTCCTGGAATTCGCCGTTAAAGCTGTTGCTCTTGGCAATCGATTTGTCGACCCACGCGTCGCCCAGCACGCGGCGGCGGTTGATCATTCCCTTGTCATAGTCACTCATGCTTTTACCTTTGTACGGTGTGCGGTTGTGGAGGTGGGCGCCAATTGCGCTTCGATCGCGTCGGCCTGCGCGTTCGCCAGGGCCGCGGCCTGCGTGGCCAGGTCGGCGGTAAACCATTCATCGGCGGCCGCTGCAGGCAGTTCGGCGCGCAAGGTGTCCAGGTTGGCGCGCATACGCTTCGTGTCGACCTGCAAGCCTGGCAAGGCCTGCGCCATGGCGCGCACGGAGCCATGCGCCGACATCAGCAGCCCGGGCCATTCGGCCAGCTCGGCCTGCCAGTTGCCGAGCGCCCGTTCATGTTCTTGTGGCATGGTGGCCAACAGCGCAGCCACACGCTGCGGCGCGCGTGCACTGGCGGCCAGCGCGACCATGCAGGCGACTGGGTTGCGTTTGTGCGGCATGGCCGACGAACCGCCGCGCCCGGGTTCGGTCGGCTCGGCCAGTTCACCGACCTCATACTGTCCCATCAGCGAAATATCTTTGGCGACTTTGCCCAGGCTGCCAACCAGCAGGCCCAGCTCGCAGCCTAGCGCCACCCATTCGTCGCGCTGCGTGTGCCACGGAAAGGCAGCCGCCTTGAGCTTCAGATCCGCCGCCATGAGCGCCGTGATTTGCGGGCCTTTGCCCTTCATCTGCGAGAGCGTGCCGACCGCCCCGCCCAGTTGCACGCTCAGCGCGTTGTCACCCGCCACCTGCAAGCGCTGCAGGCTGCGTGCCAGCGGCGCAGCCCAGCCGGCGCATTTGAAGCCAAAGCTGGTGACAGAGGCAGGCTGCATCAGTGTGCGTGCCAGCACCGGGTCAGCCGCATGGCGGCGGGCCAGCACCAGCAATGCCGTCACAGCCTTGCGGATGTCGGCCTCGACCAGCTTCATCGCGTCGCGTGTGACCAGCGCCAGCGCGGTGTCGATGACGTCTTGCGACGTCGAACCGAAATGCACATAGCCGGCGGCCTCTTTGTTAAAGAGCCCCACGGTTTCCTTCAGCGCCTTGACCAGCGGAATGGCGATGCTGCCAGCGCGCCCGCTTTCACGCACGATCTTGGCGACGTCAAACAGCTCGACCTTGCAGGTGCCGGCGATGGACTGCGCCGCCGCCTCAGGGATCAACCCGGCGCTGGCTTGCGCGCGTGCCAGCGAAGCTTCAAAGCGCAGCATCGCATCGAGGAAGTTGCGTTCGCTGAACGCTTCCAGGATTTCGGATGAGGACAGGAAACCTTCAAAAATACTGCTCATTCGATTCAACTCTCAAAATAAATCAGGTCGTGTGACCCGCAGGCCTCATCGCTTCAACCGCATCTGATTGGGTAAGGGCACGGAGCGACGCAACACGTCTTCACCCAGCCAAAGCGCCGAGCGCCACCCCCGCTCCGCCACCGCAGGCAGTGGCATCTGCTGGTAGTCGTCGTTAAACACCTCAAAGCTGTAGTCGCCCCGGTAGCCCAGGCCGTGCAGCCGGGTCACCAGCGTGGCCAGTGCCTCGCTGTGCACCCCTTCGCCGGGGAAGACACGGAAATGCCGGGCGGTCGCGATGCGCTCTTCCACCGACTTGATCTCGGTCCACATGAAGTCGGCGAGCTGCACCAGGAAAATCTTGTCCGGATCGAGAATGTCCAGCTCATCCAGCGAGGTGTTGGTAGCGAACATGTGGTACGAGTCAAAGCCCAGACCGAGGTTGGGCATGTCGGCCTGGCAGATGAGATCCCACGCCTGCGGAAACTCATTGATGACGCGGCCCCACGACAAAGCCTCATACGCAATCTTGATGTTCATCGGAATTGCCAGCATGGCCAGCTTGCGCAGGTCCTTCACCAAGGCTGCTGTTTCACCGGTGGCGTGCACCGAAGTGGATGAGCACACCAGCAGCAAACGGCAGTCCAGCGCGTGGCACATGTCCAGCATGGACTTGGCGATGTCCATCTTGTAGTCGTGCAGGTGGCCTGAGAGGCCTTCAAAGTCTCGCAGCACTTGAAAACCGGTGACGCGCAAGCCGCTGGCGCGCACAGCAGCGACTGCTGCCTCCATGCCGTCAGGGTGGCCCACGATGTCTTTGGCCGCCAGCATGATCTGCGAGAAGCCGGCACTGCGTACGGCCTTGAGCTTGGCCTCAAGCGGCCCCGCCAGCGAGATGGTGTCCATCCCGAAATCGTCAATGTTTCCGCTGTAGTGGCTCATGATGTTGCCGCCTGCTTCAGCGTTCGTTATGGACCAGCTCAAAACTCACGCTGCCCATCCAGGTCCGCGTCAGCGCTCCGCGGTCTTCAGTGTGCACGCCGCGTGACTCGACAAATTCGACGCCGCGCCTGGTGAGCTCGGCCACCGAGGCCAACACGTCGGGACTGCCCAGGCCGACGCGTTGCAAGGCCTCGTCGCCTTCAACATCCAGCACACTGGCCTCAGGCTCGATCAGTTGCAGGTAAAAGCGCGACGACGCCGGGCACGGGCTGCGCAAAATGCGGCCCTTGGGCAGGATGCCGAAGCGCTGGTCGTCGGGCAGGTCGGTAAAACCAAACAGCTCGCGGTAAAACTCGGCCCAGTCTTCGGTGCGGTCATTGCCGATGTACTGCACCACGCCAAAGAAATGCAGCCCGGCCACCGCGGGCGGGCGCGGCTCCACCGTCGGGATGGGTACAAAGTCCACGTCGTAGATCGAAAAGGTCTCGTAGCGGTCGACAAAATAAATGCGGCTCTTGCCGACACCATGAATCGCCGGAATGTTGAGCTCCATCACCTCCACGCGGGAAGGCACGGCCCAGGCGCCGCGCTCCAGCGCGCGGCGGTAGGCCTCGGCCGCGTCGCGCACGCGCAAGGCGATGGCGGCGATCACCGGCTTGTCGGTCGGCGCCGCGCCGTCGGGCATGGCCGGGATGTGGGCGTTGACGATGACATTCATGCCGCCCTGGCGGTACAGCATCACCTCGCGCGAGCGGTGGCGCGCAACCGGCCTAAAGCCCATCATCTCCAGCACCTGGCCCAGGGCCTGCGGCTTGGCGGTGGTGTATTCGATGAACTCAATGCCGTCCAGCCCCAACGGGTTGGCGACTTCCGGGATGGCTTCGCGGTCAACGGTGGGGGCCTGTGTAGCAGTGCTCATGGTGTTCTCCGGTTCAGGTTTCCAGCAGGGTCAGGGCGTCTGCGCTGCGGGCTCCGGCACGGCCGCACCCGGCACATGGCCACCGCCCAGGAAGAGGCGCTCGATGTTCGGGTCGGCCAGCAGCTGCGCGGCCGGCTTGTGCAACACCAGCTGGCCGGATTCGAGTGCGATGGCGTCGTCTGAAATTTTGAGCGCGCTCTTGACGTTTTGTTCCACCATCAGCACGGTCGTGCCCTGGGCCGCCAGCCTTTGCAGCAGCTTGAACACGTCCTGCACCACCATGGGTGAGAGGCCAATGGAAGGCTCGTCGATCAGCAGCACCTTGGGCCGCAGCAGCAGCGCGCGGCCGATCTCCAGCTGCTTTTGTTCGCCGCCCGACAGCGCCGAGGCCTGCGAGTGCAGGCGCTCCTTCACGCGCGGGAAAAACTCCAGCACCTCGGGAATGCGCTCATGCGTGGTCTTGGTACCCAGCGTGATGCCGCCCAGCTCCAGGTTCTGGAACACGGTGAGTTGCCCGAACAGGTTGCGGCCCTGGGGCACAAAGGCGATGCCCTTGGCCAGCAACTCCTTCTGGCTGGCGCCGGAGATGTCCATGCCATCCAGCAGGATGCGGCCCTGGCGCGGCTTGAGCAGGCCAAACAGCGTTTTAAGCACTGTTGATTTGCCCGCGCCATTGGGGCCCAGCAGCAAGGTGATGGAGCCGCGCCTGACCTTGAAAGACAGGTTGTTCAGGATCATGAAATCCTTGTAGCCCGCCACCACGTCGTCGAATTCGATGCAGATATCGTTGCTCATCTTCAATTCCCCAGATAGGCGTCAAGGACTTCTTTGTTGGCACGAATTTCCGCCGGTGTGCCAATCGCCATCACCCGCCCTTCCACCATCACCATGATGCGGTGGCACAGGTCCATCACAAAATCCATGTTGTGTTCGATCACCACGAAGGAGCTCTTGCGGCCGAACTTGGGGTTCTGGTTGAGTTCCTTGAGCAGCGATGAGATACCGCCTACCAGGCTGGGGTTCACACCGGCGCAGGGCTCGTCGAGCAGCACCAGGTCGGGCTCGGCCATAAAGGCCATGGCGATGTCCACCAGCTTTTGCTGGCCGTAGCTCAGCGTGCCGGCGGGCTTGTCGGCCACATGGCGTATGCGGAACTGGTCGATCAACGCGTCGGCCTTGCCGCCCAGGCCTGAATCGCCCGGCTCGAACATGCGGCTGAACATGCTGCCCTTGTGTTCCTGCGCGGCGACGATCAGGTTGTCGCGCACCGTCATCTTGCCGAACACCTGCAGCGTCTGGAAGGTACGGCCCACGCCGCGCCTGCTCAACTCCAGCGGGGAAAGGCCGGTGATGTTTTTGCCGTTGAGTTCAATCGTGCCTTCGTTGGGTGTGATCTGCCCCAGCACGCTGTTGAACATGGTGGTCTTGCCCGAGCCGTTGGGGCCGATGACGCCGAAAATCTCGCCCGGCATCACTTCAAACGACACACCCGCCACCGCCTGGATGGCGCCGTAGGCTTTCTTCAGGCCCGCCACTTTCAGCAGTGCGCCGCTCATGATGATGCCCCTACTTTGCTGGCCGCCGCCGCGCGGGCGGCCGACGCGGCCCGTGCCGCACGGCGGTCGCGTATGCGGTCAGGAATGCTGAGCAGCCCATCCGGCAGCCACACCATCAGGAAGACCACCGCGGCGCCGAACATCGGCAAGTACCAGTTGGACACGCCGGGCACGTCGCGCAGCCATTCAGGCAACACCACGCCCACCGCGGCGCCGATAACAGGCCCGAAGAAGTAGCCGGCCCCGCCGACCACCACCATCAGGTACAGCATGATGGATGCCGCCACATTGAAGGACCCCGGCTCGATGAACTGCACCAGCGAGGCGAACAATGCGCCCGCGATACCCGCATACACCGCACCGATGGCAAAGCTCAGCAGCGTGTAGTTGCGGATGTTCACGCCCAGGCTTTCGGCGCGTATCGGGTTGTCACGCAGCGCCGTGAAGGCTTTGCCCCAGGGCGAGCGCAGCAGGCCCCACAGCAGCCCGGCCAGCACCAGGGTCACCGCCAGCACAAAGTAGTAGTACGCCAGGTTGCCTTCGAGCGAATAACCCAGCAGCGAAGGCCGCGCGATGTTGTTGATACCGAAGGTGCCGCCTGTGAGCCACTCTTCATTGCGCATCACCAGCCAGATGGCCGTGTTAAAGCCCAGCGTGGCAAAGGCCAGGTAAATCGCCTGCACCCGCAGCGCCGGAAAACCCAGGATCAAACCGGTGATAAAGCAGATCAGCGCGGCAGCCGGCAGGCCCAGCCAGAAGCTGAAGCCGGCCTTCATCAGGATGGCCACGGTGTAGGCGCCTATGCCGAAGAAGGCCGCATGGCCCAGCGACTTCTGGCCCGCATAGCCGATGGTGAGGTTCAGGCCCATGGTGGCGATGATGAACACCAGCCAGTAGGTCAGCAGGTAAATGCCATAGTTCTTGAGGAACTGCGGTGCCGCCAGCACGAATACGGCCGAGAGGGCTGCCAGCGCCAGGGAAACTTTGCCGGAGAGTTTCATACCTTGCGCTCCTCTTTCTTGCCCAGCAGGCCTTGCGGCTTGAACAGGATCACCACCATGAAAATCACGAGCGCCACCGCATCCTTGTAGGCCGGCGAGATATAGGCCGCAGCCAGGTTTTCACACACACCCACGATGAGCCCGCCCAGCAAGGCGCCGCGCGAGTTGTTGAAGCCGCCGATGATGGCGGCAAAAAATGCTTTGGTGCCCAGGCCTTCGCCCATGTCGAACTTGGCGAGGTAAGTGGGCGTGACCAGCATGGCGGCCACCACCGCCAGCACGGCGTTGATGGCGAAGGTATAAAAAATCATGCGCGGCACATTGATGCCGAGCACGGAAGCGCTTTCGGTGTTTTGCGCCACGGCTTGCATGGCGCGGCCCGTCACGGTTTTGGCAAGGAAGGCCTGCGTGGCCATGACCACCACCAGCGCCAGCGTGAAAGTTCCGACGTCTTGCAGGGTCACGGTGACGCCGGCGATGTTGAAGAGCTTGTCAGGAAACAGGCTGGCAAACGGATGGGCCTCGGCGCTGTAGCCGGCGCGCACACCGTTGCGCATGGCGATCGACAGGCCGATGGTGGCCACGACGATGGGCATCATGCCGTACTTGAAAAGAGGGTCCACCACGCCGCGCTTGAACAGCCAGCCCAGCACCAGAACAGCCAGCAGCGCGGTGCAGACAAAGCTCACCAGCATGGGTGCGCCCAGCGAAATAAAGCCCAGCATCATGAAGGCTGGCAGCATCACAAATTCGCCCTGGGCGAAGTTGATGGTGCCCGAGGCCTGCCACAGCAAGGTAAAGCCCAGGGCCGCCAGCGCATAAATGCTGCCGGTGGCCAGGCCCGAGAAAAAGAGTTGGAGGAAGTCTGTCATGGCAGTGCGTACCTGGAAAGATGAAGAGGTGCCACGCCGCTACAGCAGCATGGCACCAGCCTGTGTGCTTACTTCTTCGCAGCAGGCGCTGCAGCGGCCGTACCGAGCGCCGGCAGAATCGCCACCACTTCCTGTTTGCCGTTTTTCACTTCAATCATGAAACTCTCGCGGTCCAGGTCGCCCTTGCTGTCAAACGACACATCCATCAGCACGCCGGGCTGATCAACCGCCTTGACCTTCAGCGTGTGCAGCGCGGCGGCCACGGCCTTGCGGTCCAGCTTGCCGACTTTTTCAATCGCAGCCTTCAGCACGTAGATGCCCGAATAGCCTTTCATGCCGTTGTGGTCGGATACGTATTTGTATTCCTTCTCGAATTTGGCACGGAAGGCGCGGATGGCCGGCTGCGGCGCATCGACGGTAAGGCCCACGTGCGCGATGGCGCCGTTGGCGGCTTCGCCGGCGAGCTCGATCACCTTCTGGCCGGTCAGTGTGGTTTCGCCGATGACGGGTTTGTTCCAGCCCTGCTTCTTCAGCTCACGCAAGAGGCGTGCGGATTCTTCTTCGTTGGAATAGGCAAACAGGCCGTCGGCATTGCTTTGCTTGGCGCGCAACACGGCGGCCGAGAAGTCGACCTGGCCGGGTTCGGTGGAGATTTCCGCCGCCACTTTGGTATCGGTTTTGGCCAGCGCCTTCTTGATGGCGTCGTTGCCGCCCTTGCCGAAGTCGTTGTTCACATAAATGATGGCGATGTTCTTCAGCTTGGCCTGCTGGTTGATGTAGCGCGCCACCTTGGGCATGGCGTCGGCCTGCGTGAAGCTGGTGCGGAACACATAGGGGTTGCCTTGTTCAGTGATGCTGGAGGCTTCACCGCCGGTGAAGTTGGGCACTTCGGCACGGCGCGACTCGGCCATGCTGACCATGATGGAGCCGGAGAACACCGGGCCAAAAATCGCGAATACGTTGTCGTCGATGGCTTTTTGCGTCAGGCCCTTGGCGATGCCGGGGTTGCTTTGTGTGTCGGCCGTATTGGTCTGGATCTTTTTGCCCAGAATGCCGCCGCTGGCGTTGATTTCCTTGACGGCCAGCTCCACGCCGTTCTTGAAGTTGGTGCCCGCCGTGGCGCCGCCGCCGGAGAGCTCGACAATGTTGGCGATCTTGATGACATCTTGTGCAAAACCGGCTGTAGCCGTTATGGCCATTGCACAAGCAGCTATCAATTTAAGAGCGAATCGTTTTTTCATGGTTGTCTCCTCGGGGTTAAAAAACAAGGCAAAAATCTTCAGCGGATGTCAAAAAACGGCGGCGCCCGCTGCGGCGCGCCGGATCTCACCCGCCAGCGCGGCCGGGTACAGGTGCTCACGGATGAAAGTCGCATCGCGGCGAACCGCCTCGGCGGCTTCGGTGTAACCAAAGAACGCCAGGTAGTCCGGCGCCTGCTGGATCAGCATTTCAAAACCGGGCTGGGCCACCAGGCCGCGCGCCCGCACAGCACGTACCAAGGGGGTCGGCTGGTTCTTCATGAGGATGTCGACCACGGCCGCATGTGGCGCCAGGCGCTGCACGTCACAGGGCAAGGGGTCGCTGGCCTGCAGGCCCAGCGGCGAAGCATTGACGACGAGGTCGTAACCGGAAGGATCGCTGCTGGCGGCCTGCACCACGCGCGTGCCGGCGGCTTGCGCGGCTGAAGCGATATGGGCCGCCACCGCTTCGGCCTTGCCCGGCACGGGGTCAAAGAGCGCAATTTCGGCGGGGGCGCTGCTGCCGGCAATCGCCAGCGAAGCGGCAATGGCTGAAGCGCCACCGCCCGCACCCAGGATCAGCACGCGCTTGCCGGTGTAGCGGATAGAGAAGTAATCAAGCGCCGAAACCAGGCCCTTGCCGTCGAACAAGCCGCCTTCCAGCGTGCCGTCCGCGTTGCGGCGGATGCCGTTGACGGCGCCGGCCACACGGCCGTAGTCATTGCAATGCGACAGCAAACCCATGACCAGCGATTTGTGAGGGATAGCCAGAAACATGCCCTTGATGTTTTTGGCCAGGAATGCCGAGCGCACAAAGGTCTCAATGTCGGCCGCCGCCACGTGCACTGGCACCAGCACGGCATTGATGCCCATGGTTCTGAAAATCAGGTTAAAGACGTCCGGCGCGCGCACCTGCTCCACCGGATCGCCGGGGATCAGATACACGTCGGTGTTGCCCTGAATGGTGGGAAGCATAAGTATGTAAAAAGTCTCGGTTTATCTGGGAGGCTGGCTTGTGGCGCTTTGCCTGGCTTGTGCTTGGTGTCTGCCTCGTTTTGCCTGGTTTCGCCCTGAATGTTCGATGATCGACTATTTCGCGGAGATCGAGCTGGACTTTAGAAGCCGGACAGGCATTCACAAAGCACAATCTTGGTAAATTGATCGACAATCGCTCATTACCGTTCGATAATCGAACGGAACAAGGGTTAGACCTATGATTCCGCCCTATCCCCGCTTCACCGTTTCTTCAATACTCCAGCCATGACCACGCCCGCCCCAACGCCGCCCTCCGACGCCCTGCAGGCCCCGCGCGCGCCAGAGCTGGACAAACGCGACTGGATCGCCGGGCTGGAAAAAGGGCTGTCCATCATTGAATGCTTTGATGACGCCAACCCGCGCCTGACTGCCAGCCAGGCCGGCGTGCGCTGCGGCATGACACGCACCGCCGCGCGCCGCTATCTGCTGACACTGGAGCATCTGGGTTACGTGTCCAGCGACGGCAAGCTCTTCTGGCTGACGCCGCGCGTGCTGCGCCTGGGCCAGTCGTATTTAGAGTCCGCCCGCCTGCCCCGCATCGTGCAACCCTTTTTGCAGCGGGTGACCGCCGGCACACAAGAAAGCGCGTATGTCAGCGTGATGGACGGCGACGACATCGTCTACATCGCCCGCAATGGTTCGAGCCGCGCCATGAACACCGGCTATGTGCTCGGCTCGCGCGTGCAGGCGCAAGTCACCGCCGCCGGCATGCTGATGCTGTCGATGCGCGAAACCCCCTGGCTGGAAAACTGGCTGTCTCACCACGAGCTCAAGGCGTATACCTCTTTCACCATCGCCAGCAAAGAGCGCCTGCGCATCGAACTGGCCCGCGTGCGCGCGCAAGGCTGGGCGATTTCCGAGCAGCAACTCGAGCTGAACTACCGCGGGATTGCCGTGCCGCTGCGGGACCGGCATGGGGATGTGGTGGGGGCGCTGAGTGTGACCATGCCGATGGGGCACGAGTCGAGTGAAGACGCGGTGGCCAGGGTTTTGTCGGTGCTTCGGGAGACGGCGCAGGCGATGCGGAACCTGATCTGAGCTTGCCCCGGCCTACAAGATATCCGCAGCAGACAAAGAAGGCGTCTCGGCAATCCGCCCGGAAATCACCCGGCAAGCCTGCAGCAAGGGCGCAACATAAGCCCCTTCAGGATCAGCCTTCTGCCGGAACATCAAGGTACTCACACTGATCGCCGCCACAGGCAGGCCGCGGCTGCCGCGTATGACGGCGCCATAACAAAAGATGCCGGCCTCATGCTCTTCGGCGTCCACAGACCAACCCCTGTCCCGCGTCACCTGCAGTTGCTTGCGCAACTCAGGCAACTTCACCAGGGTGTTGCCGGTGTAGCGCGGCAAAGGCAAGCCCTGCAGCAGCGGCCCGAGCACGGCCGGCTCCAGCGCCGCCATATAAGCCTTGCCAACCGCGGTGGCATGCAGCGCCACGCTGGTGCCTATGCGCGATGCCATGCGCACCGCACTCGGGCTTTCGAGCTTTTCGATGTAAACCATGGCCTTGCCATTCGGCACCGCCAGATGCACGGTCTCGCCGGTGAGGTCGCGCAGGCGTTTGAGTTCGTCGACAGCCGCCAGGCGCAGGTCCGAGCGGCCCCAGCTGCGGCTGGCAAGCTGGATGAGGCGCGGGCCCAGAGCGAGCAACGCACCGCGCTCGCCTTCGGCCAGCAGGCGTTCGGCCACCAGCGCGGCGACGATGCGGTGCACGGTGGGCCGGGGGTAGCCGCTGGCTTTGACGAGCGCGCCGATGTTGAGCGGCTCAGTCGCATCAGCCACCAGTTGCAGCACGTGCATGAATTTGGAGAAGGCGGCCGTGCCGGCGACCTGTGATGAAGGCGGCTTGGCGGCGTGCGGTTTAGTCACCACCGCTCAAGACACCATATAGCCACCATCCACCGGCAGGATCACGCCTGTCATGAACGCGGCCGCCGGCGTGCAGAGAAACATCGCGGCTTCGGCCACGTCTTTGGGTGTGCCCCAGCGGCCCATGGGCGTGCGCGCCAGGATGGGGCCGGCGCGTGCCGGGTCGTCTTGCAGCGCCTGGGTTAGCGGCGTGGCGATCCAGCCCGGGGCGATGGCGTTGACGCGAATGCCGTCGGGCGCATAGGCAATTGCCAGTGACTTGGTGAGCTGGGCGACGCCGCCCTTGCTGGCCGCGTAGCCCGGCACCAAGCCGCCGCCGAAGAAGCTGAGCATCGACGCTGTGTTGACGATGCAGCCGCCTCTGGCCTTCAGCCGTTCACGCGTGGCGGTGCACACGCGCATGGTGCCGGTGAGGTTGACGGCCAGCACTTTCTGGAAGACCTCGATGTCATGCTCGGCCCCGCGCTGGATGATGCCGGCGCAGTTGAAGACGATGTCGAGCTGGTCGATGTTGGCCAGCGCGGCGTCCAGGCTCTGCGCCGAGGTCACGTCGGCTTGCCGCACATCCACGGCGGCGTGCAGCGTGCCGTCGCCGCCGCCCAGGCCCAGCGCGGTGACCTCTGCGCCCAGCGCGGCCAGATGGTTGGCGATGACGGCGCCTATGCCTTGCGTGGCGCCGGCGACCAGCGCGCGTTGGCCTTTGAAGAGATCTGCCTGGTAGGTCATGAAATGCTCCGTGAGGTCCGAGCTGGCGTCAGCTCAGACAGGTTGCTATCAAAAGAGTAGCTACTTGCCAAGATGTCTATTGGGCTGCAGCCACTTTTTCCTTGAATTTTTGCCTGACTTTTTGCTGGATGCAATCTCAGCGGATGAACTGTTTGGTGTAGTCAGCCCCCAAACCGACGGCTTCAAAGTGCTTGTTGCACATCTCGATTTTTGTAAACACGTCTTCGTAGCCCATGCCTTTGCCGTACGGGTCGGTGTAGTACATGACACCGTTGACCTGGAAGTAGGTGATCATTTCCTCGACGTCTTCGGGCACGTAGAGCGTGTGGGTTTCGCCGGGCGGCTCAAACACATAGCTGCCTTCAGTCGCCTCCCAGTCGTGCTCCAGGTAACGCCAGCGGCCCTTCAGCACAAAGCCGTGCACCGCCTGCGGATGGCGGTGGCGGCTGAGCACGCCGGACTTTCGCACACGCAGCAGGTTCATCCAGTAGCCCTGGCTGGCGTTCAGGCACAGCGGGCGAAACCAGACGTTCTCGGCCTGTGGCACCCACAGCCGCTCGTCCGTCGGGATGGCATGCTGCACCACGATCTCCGGCCGGGCGTCCGGCGGGTTGGGGTACTGGTAGGGCATCAGCGGCGTCTGGTCTGGGGAGTCGACTGGCATGGTGAATCCTCGTTGTCCATATTGTGGATAGATGGTCCACATTATAGAGAAGAGGCCCCACGGTCGCTCACTTCGTGTAGCTCGCGAGGCCTTGCACGCCGTGGCTCGCGGGACTGGCTAGTCTGACTCCTTCCCCCGCTGGGGGAAGGTGGGGATGGGGGCCAGCGGCGTGCGGCTCATCACCGCATGCGCCATATCAACGAGGCCCCCATCCCAGCCTTCCCCCAGCGGGGGAAGGAGCAAGAGGCTTTAGCTCCCCGCCCGTCCCAGAGGGGGACGGGGGTGTTTGTCATATGGTTGGCTAAACTACGCGACAAACCATCGGCGCCTGTACAACAGCTGCCCTATCCGAGGAGGATCTCCATGGCCCTGCGTTTTGCCGTCACCGCCAGCGTGACTTTTCTTGCCTGGGCCTTCGCGGCCGTGCTGTCCCAAAGCATGGGCGACGCGATGACGCTGAGTGCATCGGTCTGGCTGGCCACGGGGGTCACCTTCGGCGCGTTGCTGGCCGTCAAACCGCCCAAGCGCCCGGCGGTGCTGACAGGCGCGGCGCTGGCAACCATCGCGCTGGCCCTGCTGGACGGCCTGGCGCTGGTGCCGGCCCTCGCGTTTGGCCTGAACGAAGCCCTTTGCGCCAGCCTTGGCGCCTGGGTGGCGCGCCTGCTGCGCAGCACCGGGCCTGAGGGCCGTATGGAGCCGGGCAAGGCCTACGCCGGCGTGCTGCTGGGCGCCCTACTGACCTCCGCGCTGAGCGCCAGCATCGGGGTGACACTCTGGACCTGGGCGCTGCCCGAGCCCATCGTGGTGCTGGCCGAATGGCGCGTCTGGACCTGCACGACCTTTGTCGGCATCCTCTTGATCGCACCGCTGGTCACATCGTTCGCGGGCTTCAAGGTCAAGCGCTCGGGCGGCATGGCCAGCAGCCAGTTCCTGGCAGGGGCCGGCACCTTTTTGCTGTTCTTTGCGGTGGCGGGGTTGATCTTCTCGGCCGATGTGTCTGACCGCTTCAGTGCGTCGCTGGGCCCCACCCTCACCTATTTGCCGCTGCCCTTTATCGTGGTGACGGCCATCCTCTGGAAGGAACGCGGCGCCGCGGTGGCCACGCTCATCGGCGCGCTGGCGCTGATCGCCTGGACCAACGCCGGCGGCGGCCCGTTTTCAGAGATAGAAGGTTTCCCGGGCGAGGCCGTGATCGAGGTCCAGGGGTATGTCGCCGTGATGGCGCTGCTGGTAGGCGTGGTCAATGCGCTGGGCGCCACCGCCGCGCAGGCCCTGGCGCAGGCGCAGGACTGGCGCACCCGCTACCGCCAGGTGCTGGACTCCACCCGCACCGTGGTCGCCAACTTCGACGCGCAGACCGGCGCCGCAGCATGGGGCGAAGGCGCGAGTGAGCTGCTGCGCACCAATGCCAAGGTGCTGCTGACAGTGCAGGACTTCATCGCCCACGCCGACCCGCAAGAGCAGCCCGCGCTGCAAGCCGACTGGCGCGACCTGACCCAGGGCCAGCGCGACCACATCTTGTGGAAGAACACCTTGCGCTGGAGCGACGGGCGCGTGGCCAGCGTGAACGCGCGGCTTTCCAGCGTGCGCGGCGCCGACGGCCAGGTGGAGCAAATTGCCGCATTGCTGGAAGTCGAGGCCTGACGTGGCAGTGGACAGCTCCAGCACTCCCGGCCCCGCAGTATCTGCGGTGCAAACAGCGCAAACGGCGCATGCGGCGGGCCCTGTCCCGGCAGCCGACAAAAGCACACCGGCCGTCTTTCTGATCCACGGCCTGGGCGGCACGCAGTACGACCTGGGCTCCATGCACAAGCGGCTCAAAAACGCGGGCTTCGTCACGCACTCACTCACCCTGCCCGGCCATGGCACCACGCCGGAAGATCTGGTCAATGTCACCGCCGAGCACTGGATGGAGGCGGTGACCGCCAAGTACCACGAGGTCGCCGCGCTGCACGACAACTTCCACATCATGGGCATGTGCATGGGTGCGCTGCTGGCCACCGAACTGGCCAAGCGGCAAAAGCACACGCGCGGCAAGCTGATCGCGCTGGCGCCGCCCATCTACATCGACGGCTGGGCCACCGCCTGGTACACGCCGCTGCGCCATCTGATGTATTACGTGCCGGGTGTGCAGGCGCGCATGAAGGTCGAAGAAGAAGACCCCTTCGGCATCAAGAACGAGCAGCTGCGCGCCATCGTCAAAGCCAAGTTCGCGCGCGGTGAAAACTTTCACTACCGCTGGGTGCCGCTGGCCTGCGTGCGCCAGGTCGACCGCCTGCGCGGCTGGGTCATGACGGGCCTCAAAGACATGGCGAGCGAGACGCTCGTGATCCATGCGCGTGAAGACGAACTGACGAGCCTGAACTCGGCCAACTACCTGGTCGAGCAGATCGGCGGCGCCAAGGCGCGCATGGTGGTGCTTGAAAACAGCTATCACATGATCTGCGTGGACAACGACCGCGAACAGGTCGCGCGCAACGTGCTTGAATTTTTCGGCGCCAGCAGCGCGGCGTCTTTGGGCATGGCGGTCGACGACCCGAAGATGAGCCCCGACGCGCTTGCCGCATTTGCGCAGGGGCTGCGCACCTCGCTCGAAGCCGGCGACTTCACCGGCATCTTTGCCAGGGGCTCGTCCGACATGGCGTGGTTCCAGCCCGGCGCCAACCGCGCCAGCGGCATCTACCGCGGCAACAAGGGCTTGCAGGCGATGCTGCCCTGGGCCGGTGCGGTGCGCTTCACCGCCTTCGGGCAGCCGGTGTTCAATGCCGGTGTGGCCGTGCTGCCCGCCACGCTGACGGCCGGCGGGTTGATGTCGCAAGGCGTGCTGGCTTTTGCGGTGCGCTCAGGCCGCTTGCTGGACGCGCGCTGGTTCCCGGACGACGTGGCGCTGGAAGATGCGCACTTTGGCGAGCCGGCAACCCCTGCCGGACCCAGCGACGCCGAGCGCGCCTTTGAGGCCGCAGGCATCGCAGTGAAAACGCTGGCCAGGCCGCCGGGCAACGATGAGTTGCTGGCGCTGTACGCCTTCTACAAGCAGGCCACAGTAGGCGATGCGACGGGCGAGCGCCCCGGCATGATGGACGTAGCAGGCCGCGCCAAGTACGACGCCTGGGCCGGGCGCAAAGGCCTGGCGCGCGAGGCGGCCATGGCGGGCTACGCCGAGCTGGTTGAAAAGCTCAAGGCGGGCGGATAAAAGTCCTTGCCTGGCAGCCGCAGCTAAGGCCTCTTGCTCCTTCCCCCGCTGGGGGAAGGCGGGGATGGGGGCCAGCGGCATACGAACCCTCAAGCTGTTTGCCATATCGACGAGGCCCCCATCCCAAGCTTCCCCCAGCGGGGGAAGGAGTCAAACTAAAACCCGTTTGACTTGCCGGCCACTCGCTGCAGGCTTGCGGCGCCGGCGCGCGCTGCCACATCCGCCTGCCACACCACCTGGTCATCCACGGCATAGAGCCAGCATTTCGATTTCGCCTTCGCGCACAACTCGAAGGTCGTGGCCATCGCTTCGGGCTCGCCGGCCTTGAAGTACCAGCCGCCTTTTTCGGTCACGGCAAAAGCCTTGGGTGATGGCAGCGTGCGAAAGTGCGCGTAGCGCGCCTTGCCAGCGTCGCTGAGCGGCACCGCCGCCGTGTCGTCAGCCGCCGCAAAGCCAGAGGCCGGCGGCGCTACATAGTGATGGCCTTTAAAGCGCTGGGCGTGTGAGAGCAGCAAAGGCTGGCCCAGTTGCGCCGACAGGAACTCAAACATACGGACATGCGACGCCTCCCGCGCAGCGGGGTTGCCGCCCACGGTGGCCTTGCCGCTTTTGGTGTTGCCCAGGTTTTCCATCTGGGTGACCGGGCCGGTGCCGTCAAACCCGTGGTAGCTGCCGGGATAGACCACCAGGTCCACAGCCGCGTTGGTTTTATTCTTTTGCAGGCGCTCGTGCAGCGTGACGCACTCGCGCGCCAAGGTCCAGTCATCGAGTTCACCGATCATGATCAACAGCGGCACGTGGACTTCATAGTTCCACATCTTGTTGTTCACCAGGCAGCCGGGGTAAAAAGCGACGGCGGCGCGCGGCTGCACCTTTTGCGCCTGCACGTATTTGTCGCTGGCGTCTATCGTGCTGAGCACCGTCTGCGCGCCGTGCGACCAGCCCATGACCACGATGCGCGAGGCATCCACCGACGGCTGCTTCACCAGCCAGTCGATGGCGGCGAACACGTCCTCGCGGCGATCAGCCTCATGGATGGTGCGAAGCTTGTTCGGGGTTTCGCAAATCGACTTCTGGCCGCGCGGGGTGAAGCTGTCCAGCGGCAGGAAATGGATGCGCTCGGCGTTGAAATAACCCGCGTAGCGAAAAAAGCGCTCGGCGAAATTGCCCTTGCTGTCCAGCCCGCCACCGCAACCGTGCAGCCCGATGATGACGGGCCGCGGCTCGCTGCCGCCGGCATCAAACCAATAGGCGGGAATCTGCAGTTTTCCGTCCCGCGACGGAATGCTCACAGGGCCGGCCGCGTGCGACAGCGGGCCCATCAGCAGGCCCAGGAGAAGCGCCCAAAACCGGTTGGCCCAGCCCATGTGCGCGACCCGCCTTATTCTGCCCAGACCACCAACCCGCTCCACGCCGTGGCCAGCACCACGATGCCAAAGGCGATGCGATACCAGGCAAAGGGCACAAAGCTATTGGTCGAGATATAGCGCAGCAGCCAGCGCACGCACAGCCAGGCGCTGAGGAAGGAGAACACCAGCCCAACAGCGAACATGGGCACGTCCGCCATCGACAACAGCGCGCGTTCTTTGTAGAGGCTGTAGACGCCCGCGCCTATCAGCGTGGGCATGGCCAGGAAGAAAGAGAAATCCGTCGCGGCTTTGCGCGACAGGCCCAGCAGCATGCCGCCGATGATGGTGGCGCCGCTGCGGCTGGTGCCGGGGATCATCGCAAGGCACTGCACCAGCCCGACCTTGAGCGCATCCATCACGCTCATGTCGTCGACCTCCTGGATGCGCGCAACGGCCGGGTTGTTTTGCTGGCGCTTTTCAGCCCACAGGATGATGAAGCCGCCGATGATGAAGGTGCTGGCCACCACCACGGGGGTGAAGAGGTGGGCCTTGATGGCCTTGCCGAACAGCAGGCCCAGCACGACCGCCGGCACAAAAGCGACGAGCACATTGAGCACAAACTGTTGCGCCTGTTTCTCGGTCGGCAGGGCCACGGCGGTGGCGCGGATCTTTTGCCAATACACCAGGATGACCGCAAAGATGGCCCCGGTCTGGATCGCGATGTCAAAGACCTTGGCCTTTTCATCGTCAAAACCGAGCAGCGCGCCGGCCAAAATGAGGTGCCCCGTCGAGGAGATGGGAAGAAATTCGGTCAGGCCTTCAACGATGCCCATGACGGCGGCTTTGATCAACAGTGCAATGTCCACGCTGGCTCCAGAAAAGTAGTTGTGGATTATCGCCGCCGTGGAATGTGGCCCCCACGCTCCCCCACTTCGTGTGGGTCGCTGCCCCCCGAGGGGGCCGCCCGCCTGCGGTCTGGCAAAGCCAGTCCCGCGGCTCATGCTGGGTTGAAGATTCAGAGCGTAAGCGGAGGGGGTTTTTGCCAGGGGGGCCGAGGGTCCGGCTTTGCCGGCCCCAGGCGCCGTCCCCTGCAAGGGGAAAAGGGCTACACGCAGTGAGCCCGATAGGGGTGAGCCAAATGCTCCATCCTGAACAGAAACGATCCGTTTCGGTGCATTTTCAGAGGGAAACGAACCAAAACGAACCATTAGTAAAACTTATCTACTCGCACATTCATTCAAAAGTAGGTCAAACCCACTACCGCTTAACGACGGCGAAATATACATTCAGTTACACCCCTCAACCCTCTCGTCAACCTAGGTTCTCACCATGATCCAGACCCCCTCCCGCCGCCTTACCCTGGCCGCCATGACAGTCGCTGTTGTTGCAGGCGCCGGCCTGCTGTCCGGCTGCGACAACCCGCCTGACACCATCAAGATCGGTGTCGCCCAGCCGCTGTCGGGCAACCTCGCCGCGCTGGGCCAGGATTTGCACAATGGCGTGAAGATGGCCGTGGACGAGCTCAACAAGGAAGGCTTCCAGATCAAGGGCAAGACGGTCAAGATTGAAATCGTGGCCATGGACGACCGGTCTGATCCGAAAGCCGGTGTGGATGTCGCCAACCAGCTGGTCGATGCCGGCGTGGTTGCAGTCATCGGCAATCTCAATTCGGGCGTGAGCATCCCGGCCGCACCGGTCTATGCCGCCAAGAACATTCCCCAGCTGGCCATTTCGACCAACCCCAAATTCACCGAACTGGGCCTGGCCACCACCTTCCGCCTGGTGGCCAACGACAACCTTCAGGCCCGCGCGATCGGATCGTTTGCCGCCAACCAGCTCAACGCCAACAAATTCGCCGTGGTCGATGACGGCACCACCTACGGCAAGGGCCTGGCTACCGGCGCAGTCGCTGAACTCAAAAAAGCCAACAAGCAAGTGGTGGTGACGTATTCGTCCGACGACAAGACCACCAAGTTTGACGAACTGGCCGGCAAGATCAAGGACGGCGGCGTCGAGGTGGTCGTCTCCACGCAAGGCGACTTCCAGATCCTCGCGTTGATCGAAGCGCTCAAAAAGATCGACTACAACCAGCAGATCAGCATCCTGGGCGGCGACACCATCAAGACGACCGACATGCTCAAGGGCAGCGACACCGTCAAGGGCATCTATGCCACCTCGCCCATCCTGGATGCCAAAGAGTTCGTCAACGGCAAGGCCTTCCTGGCCAAGTACCAGGAAACCTTCAAAAGGGAGCCGGCCTACGGCGGCCACTACACCTACGACGCGATGTACATCCTGGCCGGTGCGATGAAACGCGCCAATTCGGTCAAGCCTGAAAAAATCACCGAAACCCTGCGCACCTTTGACGGCTACGCGCCCATCACCGGCTCCATGAAGTGGGATGCGGTGGGCGAGCAGCGCTACGGCGTGGTGGGCGTTTACTCGATTCGCAAGGGTGTTTGGGACCTGCAGCTGCGCTCCGACCGTTGGTAAGCTAAGCTCCCGGTCGTCATGACCGAGCCCACACCTTCCCCCCACGCATCCCCTTCCGGCCACCACGCCACGCCCGCTGAAGTCCTGGACTTCTGGCTGGGCGACGGTGTGAGCAAAGACTGGCCGACACAAGACCTCAACAAGCGCTGGTTTGGCGGCGGCGCCGAACTCGACGCCGAGATCAGCGAGCGCTTTGGCAACAACGTCAAGGCAGCCGTTCACGGCGGCCTGCAAGACTGGGAGCAGCCGCCGCTCAATCGCCTGGCGCTGGTCATCCTGCTCGACCAGTTCACCCGCAACGTTTTTCGCGGCAAGGGCCAGGCTTTTGCCGGCGATGCGCGGGCCCAGCAACTGGTGCTGGAAGTGCTGGCCGCCGGAGACGACCTGCAGCTGCCGTGGGCCGGGCGCGTGTTCATGTACATGCCGCTGATGCATGCCGAGAGCCTGGCGCTGCAGGACGAATGCGTGGCGCGCTTTACCCGGCTGCGGGCGGACGCGCCCGACTCGCTCAAGCAACGCTTTCAAGGCAACATCGACTTCGCCCGCGAGCACCGGGACATCATTGCGCGGTTTGGGCGCTTTCCGTATCGCAATGCGGCGTTGGGGCGGATCGATACGCCTGAAGAAGCGGACTTCCTGCTCAAGGGCCCACGCTTCGGGCAGTAGACACGCCCCCCCCTGTCCATGCTCAAGCCTCTTGCTCCTTACCCCGCTGGGGGAAGCTGGGATGGGGGCCTCGTTGATATAGCGCATGCGGTGATGAACCGCACGCCGCTGGCCCCCATCCCCACCTTCCCCCAGCGGGGGAAGGAGTCAGATTAGCCAGTCTCGCGGTCCCCACTGGTGGGAATACACGCCTACCGTCCCGGCTCACTGCGTAGCCTGTTCCCCCTCAGGGACGGGAAGCGAACCAAAGCCTCTTGCTCCTTCCCCCGCTGGGGGAAGGCTGGGATGGGGGCCTCGTTGGTATAGCGCATGCGGTGATGAACCGCGCGCCGCTGGCCCCCATCCCCACCTTTCCCCAGCGGGGGAAGGTCAGATCAGCCAGTCTCGCGGCCCCGCTGGTGAATACCCTGTGGAACCAGCCCTCCGGAAGTTATGCATCAAATCGGCCTCTAGCCCAGGCGGCGCGTGCACAAGCAGCTACCAATTTGATAGCGCGCAACGGTAGGCCTCATCTTTCCGGCTTTTGAATCCATTGCGTCGGCCACGCCGTACTAGCAACAGGACTGCCCGCGCCACATCGCCAACAACAACGGGCGGACGTCTTGCCAACGCCGGCCAGCCCTGGCCGGTTCAAAAAAACCAGGAGTTAAAAAATGACGCTACGTACCGCTACCGCCTCTGCTTCAGTTCTGTTCGTGTCCTTGCTCGCCGCCTGCGGCAGCATGTCGCCCATGCAGCCGATGTATTCGCAGGCCAGCCTGCCGGCCACTGTGCAGGTGCCCGCCGGCAACAAGGTCGCGATGGAAACCGTCGGCGTGGGTGAGATCACCTACCAGTGCAGCCCGAAGAAAGACATGGCCGGCCAGTTTGAGTGGGTGTTTGTCGGCCCCGACGCCAAACTCAATGACCGCAGCGGCAAGCAGGTCGGCAAGTATTACGGCCCACCGGCCACCTGGGAAAGCATGGACGGCTCCCGGCTGACGGCCACGCAAGTCGCCGTGGCGCCCAACGGCATGGGCAACATCCCGTCGCAGCTCGTCAAGGGCAACCCGGCCATGGGCAGCGGCGCCATGAGCGGCGTGACCTACATCCAGCGCGTGGACACCAAAGGCGGCGTCGCACCCGCCATGGCCTGTGCCGCCGGCAATGTGGGCGCCAAAGAGACCGTGAAATACCAGGCCGACTACATCTTCTACAAGGCGATGTAATCCGCGCCACCCGTTCCCTGGCGTGAGCCGCCAGCGCTGAAGTCGGGCGGGGCTGGCTTGCAGGCCCACAGGCTTGCCGCAAGGCGGGCTCTGTGGGCTTTTTGCGTGGTTTTTGAGTGTCCCTCGGGCAACCACCCGGCCAGCCCGTTTGCCCGCACGCAGTCCGGCTGGGCGCTGGCAATGGGCCTGCGTGGCGTCCTACAGATGGTTACCGTCAGGCAGGATTTACTGCACAGGAGGCTGAAAACAGTCCGGATCAGCGAAGCCAGGAAGAAACGCTTCGCAGGCAGGAAAAGCTCACAACAGAAAACAACAGAAATCGAGGACCCCATGAAAAGCACCCACAACACCCTTTGGGCCTTTACCAAAAGCGCAGGCGTTACGCTGGCCATGGTCACCGGCACCGCCGCGGTGATCACTGCCTGTTCGGGCGTGGCGCCGCTGCCCAAGGAGTACACGCAGGACCAGCTCGACGCCGCAATCGTTGTGCCGCCTGGCCATGTTGTGGCGCTGGAGACCACGGCCAGCGGCCTGCTGCACTACGAGTGCCAGGCCAACGCCACCACCGCCGGCACGATTGGCTGGGTGCTGGTGCGCCCCGAGGCCGAACTGCTGGACCGCACCGGCAAAACCGTTGTGAAATATTCGGGCCCGCCCGCCACCTGGACGCACCTGGACGGCTCCAGCGTTGTCGGCACCCAGGTTGCGCTGGCCCCCCGCGTGGGCGCCACCAACCTGCCGCAGCAGCTGTCTACCGGCACACCGGGCGCCGCGCCCGGCGTGCTGCAAAACGTCACCTACATCCAGCGCGTCAAGACCAAGGGCGGGCAAGACCTGAGCAAGGCCTGCACCCAAGCCGACATCGGCGACAAGCTGACCACGTCTTACCAAGCCGACTATATTTTCTGGAAGGCGGCTTAAGGCTGCTGTTCTACGCGCGCCCTCAAAAGCGCGCCTGTCCATTGCCGCCAAGTGGCAATGGAACCCAAGCCCGCAGGCCCAGGCCTGCGGGCTTTTCTGTTTTCAGCGCCGCCTCGCAGCCAAGCCAAAAATGCCGGTGTTTCCCCGCACGGTATTCCTGCCGCCGCCTACAGACGGTAAAGACCGGCGCTGTTGTACTGGGGGCTGACATCATCGTCTGCCGCCTCGAGGAAACCGCCGTGAACATCAAAGCCCTCCGTTTTTCTCTCGGCCTCTTTGGCCCGGTTCGAAGCGCGTTGCTGGTCGCCGGCGCTGTGGGCGCGCTCAGCGCCTGTGGCTTGCGCCAGCCCAATGTTTACCTGGCCCAGCAGGCGCTGCCCGAAGCCATACGCGTGCCGGCGGGCCACACCGCCGTGCTGGAGGCGCAAGGCCGCGGCGACCTGCTGTATGAATGCCAGGCCGTCAAACGCGCCCCCTATGAATACGCCTGGCTGCTGCAGACACCCGGCCTGAAATTACAGGACAGCAACGGCAACACCGTCATGTACTACCCCGGCGTGCGCTCGCGCTGGGAGCACAGCGACGGCTCCAAAGTCACCGCGCAAGAGCTGGTCGAGATCCCTGGCGACCGGCAAAACCTGCCCCTGCAGCGGGCCATGGTCAAGCCTTCAGACACCTCCGGCGCGCTGGGCAACATCAGCTACATCCAGAGCCGCCGCACCGTAGGCGGGGTGGTCGCTGCCCCGGCCTGCACTGCCGCCAGCCTGGGGATGCGCAAGTGGGTGCCTTATGAGGCGGACTATGTGTTCTGGCGGCCAGTCGCCTGACAGGCCCCGCGCCATGAAAAAAGCCCGCATGAAGCGGGCTTTTTGATGAGGGCCGGTTAACCGGCCGGACGCCCCTCAGAGCACCTTAACGATAGCCATGCCCATGGCCGTGGCCACGGTGCCAGCCGGGCTGCTGGTAATACACGGGGCGCGGGCCGTAGTAACGAGGGGGGCCGTAATACACAGGCGCAGGCTGGTAATACACGGGTGCCGGCCTCACGTACACAGGGCGGGGGTAATACACCGGCGCCGGCTGGTAATACACAGGTGCGGGTTGCACATAAACCGGCTGCTGGTACACCGGGTAGCCGTTGGTCACACCCACCGCTATACCGGGGGCGGCGACGCCCACAGAAAACGTCACGTTGTCGCGGGCCTGGGCGGCACCGGCAAAGCCGAAGGCGGCCAGGGCCACTGCTGCTGCAGCGCCAAACACGGCGAGGGAGCGGTTTGCCTTGATTGCTGTCTTCATCATGATTCTCCTTAGGAAAGGTAGCAAGGGCAGGAAATGCCCATGTGCTTATTAAACGCAGCACTCAGGTAACCGCATACCGGATGCACGGTGAAGACCGTATGGAAACGTAACTCCAAGAGCCTGTTCACGGCCTGCAGGGGGCCGCGTTGGGACGCAATCGGGATGAGTGGGTCGGCCGGGACCGCTGCATGGGCTAATGCCCATGCAAGGGCTCGGGCGGCTCAATCGCCCGATTTCGTCCCAACCCGCAGGGCAAGTGGATTTTCGGGCGGTCTGCTGCGTTGCGACATCAGCCAAGGCTCAAGCCTTGGCTTGGATGCCGCGCCTTGCATTCCATCCCGAAAATCAGCTTGCGCGGCCCCCTGCAGACCGTGAACAGGCTCTCACCCCTAAAATGGTTCGATGACCTCCCCCGCCCCCTCCAAAGCAGCCCCCGCCGACAAAGAAACCCACAAACCCAGCAACTTCCTGCGCCAGATCATTGAAAAAGACCTGGCAGAGGGTACTTATGCCAGCCGCCGCTGGGGCGGCAGCCCCGGGGACGCCGCCCACCACGCAGCCGGCCAGCCCGACCCCGCCAAGGTGCGCCTGCGCTTTCCGCCCGAGCCCAACGGTTACTTACATGTGGGCCACGCCAAGAGCATTTGCCTGAACTTCGGCCTGGCGCGTGATTACGAAGGCGTGTGCCACCTGCGCTTTGACGACACCAACCCTGAAAAAGAAGACACCGAATACGTCGACTCCATCAAAGACGCTGTGCAGTGGCTGGGCTTTGACTGGCACAACAAAGGCGCCAGCGGCGAAGAAAACAACCTCTACCAGGCCAGCGACTACTTCGACTTCATGTACCGCGCGGCGGAATACCTGATCGAAAGCGGCAACGCCTACGTCGACGAGCAAAGCGCCGAAGAGATGCGCCACAACCGCGGCGACTTCGGCCACCCCGGCACCAACAGCCCCTTCCGCGGCCGCACACCGGCTGAGAACCTGGCGCGCTTTCGCGAGATGCGCGACGGCAAACTCGCCGACGGCGCCGCCGTGCTGCGCGCCAAAATCGACATGGCCTCGCCCAATATCAACATGCGCGACCCGGCCATCTACCGCATACGCCGCGCCCACCACCACAACACCGGCGACAAATGGTGCATCTACCCGATGTACACCTTTGCCCACCCGGTCGAAGACGCGCTGGAGCAAATCACCCACAGCATCTGCACGCTGGAGTTTGAAGACCAGCGCCCCTTTTACGACTGGCTGCTAGACCGCCTGGCCGAAGGCAAGCTCATTGCCACGCCACACCCGCGCCAATACGAATTTGCACGCCTGAACCTCACCTACGTGCTCACCAGCAAACGCAAGCTGGCGCAGCTGGTCAACGAAAAGCGCGTGAGCGGTTGGGACGACCCCCGCATGCCAACCATCGTCGGCCTGCGCCGCCGCGGCTACACACCCGAAGCCATTCAACTCTTTGCCGAACGCATCGGCGTCACCAAAAGCGACAGCTGGATCGACTACAGCACGCTAGAAGGCTCGCTGCGCGACACGCTGGACCCCATCGCCCCACGCGCCATGGCCGTGCTCGACCCCGTCAAGCTGGTGCTTACGAATTGGGACGAAGTCATGGGCGCAGGCAAGCTCGACGATTGCAGCGCACCCGTGCACCCACACCACGAAGACATGAGCAAACGCCAGTTCAAGATCGGCAAAGAAGTCTGGATTGAACGCACCGACTACGAACAGACGCCACCCAAAGGCTTCTTCCGCCTCTTCCCGCCCCACATCAACGCCAGCAAGCAAGCCATCGCCGGCAGCAAGGTGCGCCTGAAATACGGCCACGTCATCGAATGCACAGGCGCCGTCAAAGACGCCAACGGCAAAGTCACAGAAGTGCACGCCACCCTGATCCCCGACACCAAGAGCGGCACACCCGGTTCCGACGCCATCAAGGTCAAAGGCGTGATCACCTGGGTGGGCGTGAATGATGCGGTCGAGGTCGAAGTGCGCCTCTATGACCGCCTGTTCAGTGTCGAACACCCTGGTACCGGCGACAAAGACTTCCTGGATGAACTGAACGCGGACAGCCTGAAGACCGTGACCGCTTACGTCGAGCCATCACTGACGAATGTGCCCGCTGGGACGCGCTTTCAGTTTGAGCGGCATGGGTACTTTGTGACGGATCTGGTGGATCATCAGATTGGAGGAGAGGGTAAGCCCGTCTTTAATCGGGTCACGGGTATGAAAGACTCGTTCAGTAAATAACGACACAGCCCACACATGCACCAGTTCTTTTACCTCAAGGGTTTCAACAAAGTTCTGGTGATGTGGGGATTGACGAGTACCCTGCTCGCACCGGCCGCCAGCCACGCACAATTCGGCCGTGCCGAATTCAGCGACGCCGGCGACTTTTCAGAATCGGCCATCTTGCATGGCGTCAAGGCCACACAGGCGCAATGCGCGGCCGCCGCCAACACCGCCTGGGCCGCCACGGCCAGCTCGGGCGCCGAATGCATCAAATACTGGAAGGCCGGCTTTGGCGACCAGCCTGTCAAACGCGCCATCGTGTTCTTTCATGGCGATGTTTTTGTAGGCGTAGGCGAGACCAGCCAGACCTACCTGGACCTGAGCAATGCCCGGCTGCAAAAGAATGCCGACGACTGGGCCAAAAAGCTGGGCATGCCCTACATCTTCATGGGCCGCCCCGGCACCCACGGCTCATCAGGCGACCACATGCAGCGCAGGCGCATCGATGAGTCCGTCATCATCTCGGCAGCGCTCGACGAAATCAAAAAACGCCACGGCATTGAAGAATGGGTCATCGCCGGCCAAAGCGGCGGCGGCCACGTCACCTCGTCACTCATCACCGAACGCGCAGACATCATCTGTGCCATCCCCACCTCAGCCCCCTCCTCACCCCGCATCCGCTGGGAAATGATGGGCCGCACCAAAGACACCACCAACTACGCCGACTCCTACGAGCCGTGGAAGTTTGTCGCCAAGGAGAAGGTCAACCCCAAGTTGCGCGTGTTTGTGTTGGGCAACCCGAACGACAAAAACGTCTTCTGGGCCTCTCAAACCGTGATGGCCGACGCGCTGCAGAAAGCGCAGATTCCGGTTCAGTTGCTGCAAGGTGAAGGCACCGGTGCGGATGCGCATGGTCTGTCTAACTCGTCGCGGATTGTGGCGGGGTGGTGTGCGAAGGATGTGGGGACTGAGGAGATGGTGGTGCGGGCGGGTAAGGGGCTTAAGGGGTAACGATAGGTTAAACCGTCAATAGAGGGGCTAGGCTAGTGGTCGGAATCAGTATGCGACAAACTCAGACAAGATTTCTTCCACGAGAAACAGATGCATGTGCTAACCGGTGGGCACTTTCAGCTCCACAAGATTGGTACTTTGTCACAGACATTTGATGCCGACGCGGACGGCAAAGTGGTGTTCAATCGGTACCGGGGGAATGAAGGATTCATTTGTGAACAAACGACATCCTCGAATTAAGAAGAAAGTAGGAAAATTGTGGAGCCAATTGGAATTAAACATCTGACCGTTGAGGGTCTGCACGAGCAATTTGATTTGCACATAGATTTCAAACCAGGCCTCAATATTATTTATGGAAAAAATGGCAGGGGAAAGACAACAGCTCTTCATATTCTCGCCAATGCGCTAGAGCTGGATTTCAAGCGTTTCAACTACCTGAATTTTCGGAAGATCAACATTTCGACGTTCAGCGGAAACGTACTGGAAATCACCAAAATCCTTCCCGAAGACAAGTGCTTAGTTTCCCTCAATGGGGAGCACGCATCATTTCTAGGCGAATCACTTTCTTTAACGGAATTAGAAGCCAGTTCGATCCGCTCTGCACTTGGAAATCGGCCCACATATCTACCCGCTTTTCGCTCTGTACTTGAGCGAGTTCGCGGCGAATATGGGCCCAGTCATCGGGAATCTGTTCGAGAAGAAGAACTAGAAGAGGTGGAATCAAAGGAGTTCGCAGCTCTTCGAGAGACTCTAATTTCTTCCACTACAAGAATACCGAGAGAAGCGGCAGAACTTCGCGCATTGAGAGAGGAAGCATCCATAACTTCTAGAAAAACACTCCAATGCAGGCAATGGTTTGGCGCGTTTGTTCCAACAATCCGATATCCATCGATTTTAGAAGTCGACGATGGCCTTTCTTCAGAGTGGCGCGTCGCACAACTCGAAACGGCACAGCGTGAACAGAATATGTTTGCCGACGTATTCGTCAAAGTATTTCGCACAATTGTGGGAATGGACAAACCTGAGAATCCAGTAGAAACGGATACGCTGTTAGCTTCAATTGCAGACTCACTTAACAGTACCGACTACCAGTTGGGCAACCGCGAATCTTTTGGTATATATCAAAAGCTAAGCGAAGCAACTGACTATCTGAAGCGCACCAGCGGTAGAGATGCCAAAGGTATAGAAAATGCCGTGCTTCACCTATACCTTGATACCCTAGTAGCACGAAAGGAAGAGCGCAAACAGGCATTTCAAAAAAGCCGGGACTTTGAGAGTTCGATCAATAAATTCCTTGACAAGAAGACTCTCAGGGTCGGCACTGTTGATGCAAAAGTCCGTTCACGCTCCGCGGTGAGAGTTGGCACCGAAGGTGGTCGAGCTTATGGACTTTCCTCACTATCCTCAGGAGAAAAGCAAATTCTCACCATGCTTTATTCGGCGAGTCGCTCTAGGTTTAAAAGTGGAATCTTTCTAATTGATGAGCCTGAGCTCTCACTGCATATCGACTGGCAACGCCAAATTCTTCGCGAATTAATGCGCCAAGCACCGGACCGACAGATCATTGCATGCACTCATTCGCCGGAGGTCGGTGGGGATCATATTGATGAGACTCAGGATTTCGAACCCACACTAACCAAAAACCTGCAAGACGGGTTATTTGGTGAAGACGAAGGTAGCGAATAACCATGCAAGGCTATTCTTTGGGGGGGTTCATAAATGCCGTTCTTCGTCGGACTGGGAGGACACTTCTAGTAGAAGGAGTTTTCGATCAGTCGTTGCTTAATCGCCTTAAACTCGAACTGGAGATACAAGTGGGTATTCCTGCGAAAGGGCAGATTGATTGCGTGCACATTCTCAATGATCAAGCCCTAGCCGGACTCGGTAATAAAGCAAAGATTGGTGCGATACGAGATCACATAAATCAGTTGTCGGCTAACACTTCCGAAACTGTTAGTCAAAAATTTGGCAGCTTGGTGGATCGTGAATGGGATGGGATCGATTTTGCAATTCCATTACAAAAACCTTGGGAACCTCCAACCCAACAGAGCGGCTCATTTATCACTTTAGGGCACTCAATTGAGAACTATTTTTTCCACGTTGCAGGTGTAGAAGCTTATTTGCGAATGTTTTTCGCAGACAAATTATCCGGAGCATTCTTTCAAGCGTTGGAACAACGTTTTCATCATTTCATAGCTCTGGCAATTTCTTATTCCTTCGAAATGCAAAGAATCGCAGCAATTACCAGATCGGATGGTGTGATAAACCATATGCATGTGGAATGGGCGAACGAGAAATACCATGTTCTCGAACCGTTAAAACACGACCTCCTCCAACGTGGAATTGCGGTGCCTCAAAGCTATTTAGACGACGTTAACGCCAATATTGATCTGTACCTTCAGAGCCATCATCAGGCCGAACCTGGAAGGTGGATTTGCCATGGCCATCTTGGCCAACAAGCGATATGGTCCTGCATCGCCAATCTTGTTCGAGAGCATGGTGTGGACCCGGCGACCGTAACGGCAATTGAAAGAGGAACTCATAACAACAAGTTCAAACATTCCGCAGATTGTTTATGTCGCGAGGCCATCGATACTCGAATTCCCCTTGATGAGGCGCTCACTTGGTTAAGTGCTTAGTGTCATCGTGACTCTCCTCAACTTCAGCCCTGCCGCAGACCGCAACAAGCAGCCCATCCTCGATGTCCTGCGCGAAGTCTTGCCTGAGCGCGGCAACGCACTGGAAATCGCCTCAGGCACAGGCCAGCACGTCGCCTGGTTCGCCGCAGCCCTTCCGCAATGGACATGGCAGCCCACGGATGCGATGTCTGCCGCCATGGAATCCATCTCTGCCTACATAGCCGAACAGGGCTTGGCAAATGTTCGCCCTCCCCTGGTGCTCGACGTGATGGCGCCCGAGTGGTTGCCGAACACCGAGCAGTTCGACCTGATCTACTGCGCCAACATGCTGCACATCTCGCCTTGGGCGACTTGCGCTGCGTTGATGCAGGGCGCTGCACGCCATCTGACGCCGGGCGGGGTGCTGGTGACTTATGGGCCTTATCTGGAAGACGATGTAGCCACATCCGAAGGCAACCTCTCTTTCGACCAGAGCCTGCGCACGCGCGATCCGGCCTGGGGCATCAGGCGCAGGGAAGATGTGGAGCTGGAAGCCGCACGCGCAGGCTTGCAGCTGCAAGCCCGGCACGCAATGCCGGCCAATAACCTGCTGCTGGTCTGGGGCAGGTCGCCGCAGAAGTGACGCCAGTAACTGCGTAGCTCGTGGGCAGTACCATCAGCCCATGCCTCTCGTCGATTCCCGCCCGCCCTCTACCGGCATGCCGCCGCGCCTGATCTGCTTTAACAAACCTTATGGTGTGCTGAGCCAGTTCACGCCTGAGGGCCGCTGGCGCGGGCTTAAGGACTTTATTGCCGTGCCGGATGTGTATGTAGCCGGCCGGCTGGACGCGGACAGCGAGGGTTTGCTGCTGCTGACGAGCGACGGGGCCCTGCAGGCGCGCATCAGTGACCCGCGTTTCAAGATGGAGAAGACCTACTGGGTGCAGGTGGAAGGTGTGCCGGATGAGGCCGCGCTGGCCGCGTTGCGGCAGGGCGTGCAGCTTAACGATGGCATGACGCGGCCGGCCAATGCGTGGTTGATCGATACGCCACCGGGCCTGTGGGATCGCGAGCCGCCGGTGCGGGTGCGCAAGGCGATTCCGACGGCGTGGCTGGAGTTGGGGATTCGCGAGGGGCGCAACCGGCAGGTGCGGCGCATGACGGCTGCGGTGGGGTTTCCTACGTTGCGGCTGGTGCGGGCGGCCATTGGACCGTATGCACTGGATGGGCTGGCGCCGGGGGAGTGGCGCGAGGGGCGCGAGGGGCGCGAGGATATGTAGCCGCCGATAGTGATTGGCGAAATTGCCTCTGGCGGAATTTTCTTAAGCGAAAAGTGCCTGCAGCCCATTAAGCGCCTGGGCTCGTAGCTATCAAAATAGTAGCAAGCCCAGCATACGTGTTGCTCAATGGATGGGCTACCGCAGAATTTTCTCCATCGCTTTTCCTTTCGCAAGCTCGTCAATCAGCTTGTCCAGCCAGCGGATTTTTTGCATCAGGGGGTCTTCGACTTCTTCTACGCGGACACCGCAGACCACGCCTTTGATGAGTGACGCATTCGGATGCATGGCCGGGGCTTGGGCGAAGAAGGTCTCGAAGTCGTTTTGCTGTTTGATTTGTTTGTCCAGCCCCTTTTGGTCGTAGCCTGTCAGCCAGCAAATGATCTGGTCGACTTCTTCTTTGCTGCGGCCTTTGCGTTCGGCTTTTTGAACCAGCAGCGGATAGACCTTGGCAAACGGCATCGTGACAATCTTGTGCTGGGGCATGGTCATTCCTTTTGCAAGGCGGCTAGGCCTCTGCCTCAAGCGCGGCTTTCAACCGGCCCAGGGCCTGGTCCCACTGTTGGGCGATCAAGTCCAGTGAGCGGCGGGCTTCGTCAAGCTGCTGTGGGTCAAACTGCCACAGGCGCTCTCGCCCCACTTTGACGTGATGCACCAGCCCGGCGTCGGCCAGCACATGCAGGTGCTTGGTCACGGCCTGGCGGGTGATGTCTGTGGTGGAGGTGAGCTGGGCGATGGACACGGCCCCGCCTACGCAGAGCACGGCCACCAGGCGCAGGCGGGTTTCGTCGCCCAGGGCGGCGAAGACACCTGCGGGGCCGGGCTGGGGCGACGGGGCTTCGGCGGACTTAGGCGTTTTTGTGCGTGGTGACATAGTTCTGGATATTGTCCATCTGGCCTTCCCAGCCGCCGGTGTTCATGCGGATGGCTTCTGCGCGGCGGGCGACGGGAATCTTGTCAAAACCCGATTCAACCACGCTGAGCAGCGTGCCCTTGTCTGTGGCTTTGAGGGTGAACTCGACCAGCGTGGTGGGCTCTTTCGAGTAGTCGACGGCCGGGTCTACGGCATAGGGGTGCCAGCGGTAAGAGAACAGCTTTTCGGGCTCTATGCGCTCGACCAGCGCCTCAAATACCACGTGCTCGTAGCCCGGGATGGTGATGTTGCCCTGCACCTGCTGGCCGGCGACAAAGTTTTTGCCTTTAAGTGCCACGCCAAACCAGCCGCCGAACTCTTCGGCGTTGGTCAGTGCGCGCCAGACGCGCGACACGGGCGCGTTGATCAAGGTGCTGCGTTCAATGCGGTCTGTGGATGAAGATGATGAAGTGGATGTCTTTGAGGAAGTCATATGCAATCTCCTTGTTGCATGAATTTTGCACAGGTTTATCTCATTACGCAACCATTTGATTGCATTAATTTGAAACCGGTTTTAATACCGCCCGGCGAATTGCAACCAGATGGCACACCCTCATTCACATGACGAAACTGCACGCCAGATGCCTCATCGGCATTTGCCTGCCTCCCCTTCAAAGTGGTTTTCGCCTACACGGTTTGGCCTGCGCCGCATGTCAAATAGGGCTAACGGGACTTACCGCCCTAATCCCTACTAATCCCACTGATCCACTTCGTCCAACCCAACAGGAGACAGCCATGCCCCAGTTCGCCAAGATTACCGGTGACGTGACTTACACACCGGGTGACGGTGCCCCGATTACGATCCCACGCGATGTGCGGGTGGAAGTTGCCCTGGAGCCGGACAGCGCCACGCTGAGCTGGGACGCCGGCGACAACGTGCGCGCCGTGACGGCCATTCCGCGCATCCAGTTTGACGACTATGTGGCCGAAGGGAAGATCACGCTGACGCAGCAATAATGGGTGTGATGCCTGCCCCCTATTTAACTTCTATCGCCCGGCCCGCCTCAAGCTCGCCTTTGCCTTTCACCCGCCGCGCCGCGTTGGCAGGCGGCTTGGGTTTGCTGGCCGCTTCCGCGCTGCCTGCCGCACACCCGGCCTCGGCCACCAGCGCCGCACCGCTGAATGTCTGGCCCAGGGCACTTCAGGTTCCCGGCGGTGTGGCCCGCTTGCCTTTGGGGCCGGCTGCCGAGCGGCCTGTGGCGTATTCAGGCGATGTACCCGTGCTGGTGCTGGGCGATGCGGCCGGGTGGATAGCCGTCGTCGGCATTCCTCTGGCCGCCGAGCCCGGCGAAGCCAGCATCGACGTCGAAGCGCCCGGCGGCCGGCGCACGGTGCCTTACACCATCGCAGCCAAACGCTACAGCGAGCAACGCCTGAAGGTAGAACCTCGCACCGTTGATTTGTCACCCGAAGACCAGGCGCGTTATGAGCGGGAACGCGCGCACCAGGCGCTGGTGATGGCCACCTTGAGCGCGCCGCCACACGTCGCCTCGTTGCGGATGCTTGCGCCGACGCCGGGGCGGCGCTCCAGCTCGTTCGGGTTGCGGCGCATCTTCAACGGCCAGCCGCGCAATCCGCACAGCGGCATGGACATCGCGGCGGCCACCGGCACCCCGGTGGTGTCGCCATTGCCGGCGCGGGTGATCGACACGGGCGACTATTTCTTCAACGGCAACACCGTATGGCTGGACCACGGCGGCGGGCTGCTGAGCCTGATGTGCCACCTGAGCGCGATTGGCGTGAAGCCCGGCGATATGCTCAAAACCGGCGAGCGCCTGGGCGCAGTGGGCGCCACGGGCCGCGTGACGGGGCCCCACCTGCACTGGGGCGTGATGCTGAACCGCACCATGGTGGACCCGGCGCTGTTTCTGGATGCGTGAGCGGCCGCGACCTCTTCCACTTTCTTTCCCTCTTTGCCCCTCTCCCCCTTTTTGCTCCCTCTTCCCTTCTTGCTCCCTCTGGGAGAGGGTTGGGGTGAGGGCTCGCGGCGGTGGAACATGCAGCGGCACATCAACCACCGCCGGCCCTCACCCCTGCCCTCTCCCCGAGGGAGAGGGAGTAGAGCCCTCTGGAATTTAAGCAAAAAGTGCCTGTAGCCCAATACCCATACTGGCTAATAGCTATCAAAACAATAGCAAATTCCCAGATAAGCCGCCACCACTGCCGCCACCAAAACCCGATTCTGGACACCCCTCTCTACTCCACTAGGTCGCACTCACTAGCCAAAACCGGGATGATGAACCATTGTTTAAACCAACATTGAAGGAATCACCATGAGCGCCAAGAACCTCTCCACCGTTGCCAGCGACCTGATCGAGTCTTATGGCAAGACTGCCAGGAATGTCATTGACGCCTACCGCGCCGGCGGCGAGCGCGTGGTCGGCCTGCTGGAGCAGCGCTGGAACCAGGCCCTGAAGCAGTCGCGCACCGAACTGACGGCCGAAACAGCCAAGAATGCCTCGGCAGCACAAGCCGCCTTCAGCGCCTACTACACCAAGGGCCTGATGCTCACGACCAATGGCGCACAACAAGTGGTGAGCCAGCTGGTCAAGGTCGCAGAAGCCGGCGTGGAACGCGCTGCCGCCAATGCCAGCCTGTTTGAAGAAAAAACCGGCGTGACCGCGCTAAACACCATTGCCCAGGCCACCGCGCCCGGCGCATTGGCCCTGAGCAAGCTGGCCGCGCAGATCGAGCAAAAGACGGCCGGCCTGGCCGGCAAGATCGCCGGTGACCACAAGCCGGCCGCCAAGCGCAGCACGGCCTTCAGCCAGCGCCGCAAGGCAGCCTGATCAATTCAATCAAGCCCTGCGCTAAAGACAAAAACCCCGGCCGGCGCCATGCGCTGACCGGGGTTTTTTCATGGGAACCTGGCAAGTCGACTTAGAGCCGCTCACAAAGCCCAGCGAAGCGGTCCTGGCTAGGCGCGTCGCCGCAGACAGTGCAATCAGCACGGCAAGGCGGCGCAACGACACCAGGAGGGCTTTTTGAGTGGCTCTTAACCGCGCGGGTTAATGAGGCGTTCTACCTCATCCCGCAGCGCAGTCAGCTCAGCGCGCAGCTGGCGGCGCTCCTGTTGCGTCACGATGCCGTCAGACCTGTACGCAGCCTCGCGGCGCTCAATGGCCTGCTCACGGGCCTGCAAGCGCCCGGCTTCCTGCAGGCTCAGGCGGTGGGTTCGCACGCCTTCGTCAATACGCTGGTTGATGGCGAACTCCTGGCTGTCAACTGCGCCCAGCCTGCCGCCGTGCTCCACCGCCACATTGCGGTTGTTGGCGATGGCGCGCTCCACCTCGGCGCTCAAATCCGCCACGTCGGCGCGCAGTTGCTGGCGCTCTTGCGGCGTAACGCGGCCGTCTGACTTGTAGGCGGCTTCGCGGTTCTGGATTTCGCGGTCGCGGCGGTACAGGGCGCGGGCTTCAGACGGCGTGATACGGCCGGACTGCAAACCCTGCTGAATGCGGTCGCTGACGGCCTGCTGGGCGTTGTCGATGCCGGGCGTTTGCACCTGGCGGTAGGCGCCTGGTGCATACACCGTGTAGGGGCCTGGCTGCGCCATCGCGGGTGCGGCGGCAAAACCGGCGGCCAGGGCGGCGGCGATCATCGATGCGGTCAGAAATTTCGTTTTCATGAGGGGCTCCTTTGCTCAATATGAGAACCTGCAACCCCGTCGGCAAAGGCCTTGGGACTGCTTTCCGAAACACCGGCCGGGATAGCCTGCGCTTCAGTGATTTCATCGTGAGCCCGCAACGTAAAGACCGCGTAATGAGCGCGTAATGGCGGTGCAATATCGGTGTAACGAAGACGCGGTTTTACGCCTTGTTTACCTCACAGTGCCCCGGCGTATCAGGATGTATTTTTGCCCCGCGCGCAAGCTTTCACACAGCTCATTTGGCGGCGGGCGGCAAGTCGTCCACGGTCGCCAGATAGCGGCTGACCAGGTCAAAAAAGCTGTCGTAAAAAGCGTCCGACGAGATCGTGACGCTGCCCACTTTCACCATGGATTCATTGCTGGAGGTGAAGGGCAAAGAGACTGAACCAATCGCGCCCACGCCCAGGCTGGCGGAGTTGTTGCTCTTTTTGAGCTGGTAGCTGTCTTGCAGCGCGGTGACAAAGCCCAGGCTGATTTTTCCATCGGCGCTTTCGGGTGCGCAGACCACCCTGATGACCATTTGCAGATGCGACTCGGCTTCGGGCTGAAAGCTTTTCTGGCCCTCGACCAGATCAGCCCTGGCGGTGTTGATGATGTAGCCCTGGCTCAGCAAGGCGCGGCGCGAGGCCTCGCAGGTTTGTTCGGCCGTGGCGTCAAAGAGGCGTGAATAGGTGGCTGTGGAGCCAAACTTTTCCTGCAGCGGAAATGTCTTGACGCCGCTGCCGCAGGCCGTGAGGAGGCCGGCCAGACCCAGGGCGGCCAACAGGGCCGCGCGGCGGGCGCTGCGAGCGGTCAGGCGGTGTGTCGGTGGCAACTTCAAAACGCGGTACTCCTTTGCATGTCTGGTACAGAGTCACAGAGTCGGGCTTGCCCCAATAGTTTCGGCCATACAGCGCAGCCATCGCCTCTTCGCCTTGTTGATCGCGTTTGATTTTGTAAGCGGGCGCTTGCCGCAATCCGTTTGCGCCACGAAAAAAGCCGCCCGGTCAGGCGGCTTTGCGGGCGGCAGAACCTGCGCCGCGTTTACTGGCCCAGGTTGATCTGGAGAATGATGCCGGTGTTGTTAGACGCCAGCACGTAATCGCCGCCGGTCTGCACCCAGTGGTAGCCGGCAGGCGGCGCGCTCAGGCGATGGCCGCGCCAGTCTTCAACCCAATAGCCCCGCTCGCGATACTGGGCAGGCAGCCGGCCGCCGCGATAGAAATTGTGGTCAGGCCCTGCGCCACGCCCACCGGCCTCCGCGTGAGGCGGCGGGCCGTTGCCGTGGTGTTTGGCCTTTTTATGTTTATGCCCATGTTTATTCCCATGGTCATCACCATGATCCTTGGCCATCGCAAGCCCGCCGAAGGCGAGAGACACCGCGGCCACAGCGGTCATCATCAGTGTTTTGGTTTTCATGGGGTCCTTCGTTGTCATTCGTTGTGGAGAGCCTTGATTGTTCTCCCACGGAAGGCTTCAGCACGTAGTCAAAGAGCCCGTTCTTCACGCTTTACCCCGGGTTACCCCGGGTTTGCAAGGGCTTTACCGCGGCGCTTGAAAACCCGCCTCCCGCCCTCAAAATACGTGCCTATGTCCGACCCTCTTCACATCGTCTGCCCCCACTGCCACACCACCAACCGCGTGCGCGCCGAGCAGCTCGGCAGCGACCCGGCTTGCGGTAGCTGCAAGAAGGCGCTCTTCATCGCCCATTCCACCGCACTGGACGAAGCCGCATTCGACAAACACATCACCCGCAACCAGATCCCGGTGCTGGTCGACTTCTGGGCGCCGTGGTGTGGCCCGTGCCGGCAGATGGCCCCGGCCTATGAGCAGGCGGCGGCCCAGCTCGAGCCGCAACTGCGCGTGGCCAAGGTAGACACGGAAGCCGTGCCCAACCTGGGCGCGCGCTTCAACATCCGCAGCATCCCCACGCTGGCTTTGTTCAAGAACGGCCGCGAGGTCGCGCGCCAGGCGGGTGCGATGGGCGCGGCGGATATCGTGCGGTGGGTGCAGGCGAACCTGCGTTGAGGGCGGGCCTTGTGGCCCGCGGCAGCACTGGTAGCGCAGTGATACCCTCACAGTCCGCAGGGGGCGGGTGGCGAGTTGAGATTGCCGTCACCGCTATGATTTTTATAGCGGTTCACACAAACCCCATCTGGGCTGAACGCGCTTTTTACTTAAAAGCACGCTTCCCCGGCTGTAGCAAATCGGCTGTAGAAAATTCTGTCTATGCCCCGTTTTCAGCCGTTCCCCGGCCTTTGATCTGCACGGTGGGCACCTGGTAGTTGCGCTCATCGAACAGATCGATGCCGCATTTCAACGATTCCGCCCATTCAAAAAACTGGCCAATGGCCGCGCCTTTCAGCGGCGCGCCGTGCTGGGGCACCAGCATGGAAATATCCAGCTGGCGCGCCATGGCCACCCACAGGCGCAGGACCTTGTTCGAGACCATATAGCGTTTGTGAAAGCCTTCCATCAGCGGCAGGTGGGGCTTCAGGTCGGTGACGGGCACCTGCGCCGCACGGCCGGCCATCATCGACACGCCAAGGTCGCCCGTAAACAGGATGCGGCTGATGGGGTCGTAAAAATGGAAGTTGCCTTCCGAATGCAAAAAGTGCGCGGGCAGCAGCCACAGCTCGCTGCGGCCCAACGGCAACCGCCCGCCCCCGTCTGGCACACCGATCAGGCGGTGTTCGGTTTTCCCGACCTTGGTGAAGTGCGGCACAAAACGCTCCCACACGCGCGAGATAACCAGTTGCGCCGGGGTGGATGTGAGCCAGCGGTCCAGCGAGGCAATGATGTCGGGGTCGGCGTGGGAAGCGATGATGTAAGACAGTTTTTGCGGGCTGAAGTGGCGCGACATCCCCACAAACAGCTCGTTGAACGCCAGGTTTCCCCCGGGGTCAATCACGGCGCCTGTGCCGTTGTCGACGATCAGGAACTGGTTGGACTGGACGGCGTGTCCGTCTCCATCGATCAGGTCGGTGAACATCAGGCAGGCATGGCTGTCGTCACGGTAAAGCTCAATAGGCATGGATGTCATGTGTGGCGGCACAGAAAAAGAAGCAACTTTATAAGTTGCCCGCCCCTTGCGTATTGATTCAAATCAAAAGACAGGCCTGCCGCCTGCCGGCCTTCCCCGGCAGCGTGAACCTTTTGTATCGCGTTAAAGTCAACAGTCATCAAAGCCCCCAACCCACCGGCCAGCCATGTACACATCCGCCAACACCTTTCGCCGCCAGCTCGTGCTGGGCGGCCTCGCTTCTGCCTTGCTGGCGGCGGCCGGCTGTTCGAAATCTGCCAAGCCCCGGGGCAAGACACTGCCCAAAGAAGCCACACTGCTCTGCCTGGGCGATTCGCTGACGTTTGGCTATGGTGCTGTCGCCGGTGCGGGCTACCCGCAGCAGCTTCAGCAGATCACCGGGTATGTGACGCAGAACGCCGGCATCAACGGCGACACCACCGCCGGCGCGCTGGCGCGGCTGCCGGCGCTGCTGCAAGACAACACGCCGGGCCTGGTGCTGGTGTCGATTGGCGGCAATGATTTTTTGCGGAGCTTGCCGCTGGACGGCACGCGAGCCGCACTCAAAAGCATTGTGCAGACCGCTGCCGCCAGCGCGCAGGTGGTGCTGATCGCAGAGCCCAAACCCGTCTTCCTGGCTGCCGCGGCCGGCGCACTGAGTGACCACGAGGTGTATGCCGACGTGGCGAAAGAAACCGGCACGCCGCTGTTTGCCGGCGGCTGGTCGTATGTGCTGTCGCGCAGCGAACTGCGTTCGGACCAGATCCACGCCAATGCTGAGGGATACAAGGTGTTTGCCGAACGACTGGCCGCCTGGCTGCGCGAAGCGAAGTTTTTGGCGTAAAGGGCCGCGGCCTCCTCAGCCGCCCGCCAGCGCCACCGTGACCTTGCCGTCGCCTCCGCATGCGATGCATGTGCCTGCCGCGTTGCGGCCGGTGCCGCCGCATTCGCGGCAGATGGCCTCACCGGTGCCCGGCGCGCCTTCAGGCGCTTCATCGCCTGGGTTCAGCGATGCGCCCGGCATAGCCGCGCCTGGGCTGCCGGCATACGGAACGCCGGAGACACCAGATAGCGCTTTGTTCTGGAGGCGCCGCATCCATACCCAGCCGCCCACCAGCATGGCCGCACCCCAGAGCAAAAAACCGATATCCCAGTAAATCCATTGCTCCCTGGGCACCGTTTCATTCACGTGGTGGATGCCCAGCAGTTGGTGGTCCACCAGGCCTTCGACCACGTTGAAGATTCCGAACCCCATCAGCACGGTGGCGAACAGCAGCGGCGCGGACCATAAGAAATGCGGCCGGCGCGCGGCGCGCCACAGCCAGCTCAGCCCCCAGATGACAAAGATATACGTGCTGGCATGAAACAGCCCGTCGGCCAGCGTGTTGACCTTCAGGTCGTGCACATCGTCAGCCGAAAACCCTGCGCTCGACAGCATGTGGTGCCACTGCAAAAGCTGGTGCAGCACGATACCGTCAAAGAAGCCGCCCAGCCCCAGCCCGAGCAGCACGCCTGCCCCCACCGGGAACTGCGGCGAGGAAGACGCCGAAGACGCCGACGCCGGAGACGCCAATGAAGGAGAAGAAGAAGAATGGGATGAAGAGGAAGGGACGGCGCTCATCAGGTTGCTCCCGGGAGTGGATAGGTGGGTGTTTGGCTTTGTTTGGCTTTGTTTGGCTGTCGGTGGTTTTGGCTGACAGATCACGATAGAAGTTGCCTCACGGCCCTTATGCAAAGCAGCGCGCTGGCCGCATGTCGGACAAATCGCACAGCATCATGCAATGGCGTTTGTGTGGCGTCGCCGCGGGCCTGTGGATGGTTTTGTGGATATCGGGCCTCTTTGCCGCCGCACACTCCATGTCTTCGCCGCTCATCGTCCGCGCGCCTTAATGCGCATCGCCATCAACATCTAAATGCGGCCCCGCATGCCCTTGCACTCCCCCTCTGTGGACAAGTGACTGCAGCACAGCAGTGCGTCGAATTACCGAACAGCCGCCCTTTAACTTTTCCTACATCCAGCAGATTTCGAAACCGACACCATCGCATCGCGCTGCGCAGCATCATGAATTCGTGGCAGGCAATTCGGCCCGTCACGAATTCACAGCTTCCCATCGCTTCCCTTGCGTGGAGGCTTTTTTATCCAAGGAGAAAACCAGATGGCTTCAAATAACCAAGGCGGAAATCAAGGCGGCAACCAAGGCAACCAGGGTGGCAGCCAGAGCGGTGGCCAGGGCAGCAACCAGAGCGGCACGTCCAACCGCGGCTTTGCCTCGATGGATCCGGATCGCCAGCGCGAAATTGCCAGCGAAGGCGGCAAGGCCTCTCACGAAAGCGGCAACGCCCACGAGTTCAGCTCGGAAGAAGCCCGTGAAGCCGGCCGCAAAGGCGGCCAGGCCAGCGGCGGAAACCAGGGCGGCAACCAAGGCGGCTCTGGCGGAAACCGCTAACGTGCGGCGCCAAAAAGGGGCAGGCCTCGCCTGCCCCTTTTTTCGGCCGGCTGGCATCAGCAATCCAGTCATTGCAGGCATTGGGGCGGATCGACAAGCTTTTAGCTTTTAGCTCAGGAAATGGTTGTCGACCGCGTAACGCGTGAGGTGGGAGTTGCTGCTCAGCTGAAGCTTTTCGAGCACCCGGGCGCGGTGTGAGCTGATGGTGACGTCCGTCAATGAGAGCGCCTTTGCGATTTCCGTCACCGTCTGCCCGCTGGCCAGGCGCAGGAACACCTGAAATTCCCGCGCGGTCAGCCCCGCCGGTCCCGGTGCGCCGCTCTGGTTAATGCTGGCCCACAACATCGCCTGCACCTGCTTGGAAAAGAAAGTCGCGCCTCCTGCCACGGCCCGCACGGCGGTGACCAGTTCACTGACCGGCGCCGCCTTGTCGACATAGGCGCGCGCGCCCAGGCGTATCAGCGGGAGCGCGTATTGCTGCTCGGGATAGCCGCTGTAAATCACAGTGGCCATCTGCGGGGCCAGGACGGCCATGCGTTCAAGAATATCCATGGCGCTTTCGTGCCGCAGGAAAATATCCAGCACCATGACGTCGAGCTTGCGTGATTTGGCCAGCGCCAAGGCATCTGCGGCGCTCCCGGCCATTGCCACCACGGAGAAGCCCGGATAACTCAGGAAAAGGCGCTCCAGCCCCGCACGCACCACGCTGTAGTCGTCCACGATGCCGACGCGGATGCAGGCTGGCGTGGTGCCGGGTTCGGTGTTGCCGGGCTCTTCGCTGTTCTTGCGGAGGGCGGATATGCCGTGCGGGGAAGAGGTGAATGAGTTCCTCATGCCTTTATTGTTGGCATGGGGTCAGGGGGCGTTCATCAGCAGTGCACGCACGCTGGCGTAGGACGCCTCCGGGGCGGCAGCGGGCACCGGGTGCCCTCAGGGTGCAGGCTTTGGAATCTTCTTGAACTTGATCAGCCGGTTGGTCTCGATCTTGTCTTTCTTGACCTGCCGTTCGGCATCCAGCAACCGGCCGGCTGTCAGCCATTCGGCGTACTCTTCGGGGGTTTCTAGCGTCACGCGACCCAGCGTGGCAGAGCGGAATTCATAGATCACGATCTCGGCGGCCTTTTGCAGGTTGATGCGGCCCTTGCTGAGCACCGCGCCGCGCTTGCGGCCGATTTCTTCGAGCATCTGCTCGTCGGTGATGCCGGGTGTGACCTCGACCTTGTAGCGTGCCTCCAGCAGGCCGGGGTAATGCTTGATGAGGTAGTCGAGCAGCTCGAGCGCCACCTCTTCTTCATTAAAGGCGTTGCGGCCGATGGCGCCGCTGGCGGCCAGGTTGTAGCCGCTTTTAGCGACGATGATGCGCGGCCAGAGCATGCCGGGCGTGTCCCACAGGTAAAACCCGTCGGCCAGCACGAGTCGCTGCTCGACCTTGGTAATGCCGGCTTCGTCGCCGGTTTTGGTGGCGCGCTTGCCGGTGAGGGTGTTGATGAGCGTGGACTTGCCGACGTTGGGGATGCCGCAGATCAGCACACGCATGGGCTTGACCATGGTGCCGCGCGTGGGTGCCAGCGCGTGGCAGGCGTCAATGAGGCGGCGTGCGGGCGTGGTCTCGCTGGCGTCGAGCTCAATGGCGCGGGTGTTGGGCAGGCTGTTGTAGTGCTCCAGCCAGAGCGGCGTGCGCGTGGCATCGGCCAGGTCGCGCTTGTTGAGCACCTTGAGCGCGGGCTTGCCGCTGGTGAGCTCGGCCAGCATGGGGTTGGCGCTGGAGCCGGGCAGGCGCGCGTCCAGCAGCTCAATGACGACATCAATTTCCTTGATGCGCTCACTGATGGCTTTTTTGGTCAGGTGCATGTGACCGGGAAACCACTGGATGGCCATCGGATCTTTTCTTTCTGGGGTTCGGATGTTTGGGGCATGGGGTGTAGACCCCCGCGATGCCCCAATTGTCGCCGCATACCGCAAAATGCCCTCCTCGAGAAGGAAGGCATTGCCCGCGGGAGCTGCGGAACCGGCTTTGCCAGACCGCCTGCACCCGCCCGGAGCACATGGACGACAATCGGGGGATCACAGCGTCGCATCCGGCGCGCAGCAGCGAACATCGCCGCCCGGCACTTCACACCCACCCCGACCCGAGCCTTCCATGCCACTTCCCTCCGCTCCCGACCGCAAACCCGTCATTCCCGCCCGCCGGCTCGCTGCTTCGGCCAAAGCCAACAACGAACTGCTGTTCAAGGGCGTGCTGTGCCTGCTGATCGGCGCCGGCGTGCTGGTGTCGCCCTACTTCATCACCTCGCCAGGCATGCAGTCCATCGTGGCGCAGTCTTCCCTGGTGGGCTGGTTTGCCGTGGTGCTGGGGGCTGCGTTTGTCGGCCTGTATGCGCGCCGGCGCATGGCGGCTTCCGCCAAAGACTGACGCGTACGTTTGCCCGGGCCATGCCAGAAGCCCTCACCAACCGCGACGCAGCGCTGGCGATGTTCAGTGCCCTGCAACAGCGCGCCGCAGCTGCCGGCATCACCCTGCGCGCGCCGCCGCCCGAGCCCGACAGCTGCTGCGGGCGGGGTTGCAATGGCTGCGTGTGGGAGGGCTGGTGGGGCGCAGTGGACTACTGGCGTGAAGACGCCGAAGCGGCTTTGCTGAAGCGGGCTAGTGAGGCCCCAGGCCTTTAATGGATTTGCAAGCACCCCTGCAAAGCGTCGTCCCACAGGAGATTCCAATACCTCCATCGGAACTTCCTTCTTGAGCCGGATGCGGATCGCTCGCACCATTGGCATCCTGTTCAAACATCTTTACAGGATCAAAGTGGATACATCATTGACGGGCAATCATGTTGTGGTCGTCGGGGGCAACTCAGGGATGGGCCTGGCACTGGCACGGGAGCTTCTGGCCCAGGGCGCAGCGGTCACGATAGTCGGGAGATCTCTTGCCAAGCTGGAAGCGGCGCGCAAGCACCTGCAAGCCTGCGGAACATCGCAGTTTGAACAGGCCGACGTGACCTTTGAGCAGGAGGTGCAGGCCCTGTTTGAGAGGATCGGCCAGCTGGACCACCTGGTCTGCACCGCCGCCGATATCGGCGGCTCCTACGTCATGCTGCAAGAGCTGGAGCGAAGTGCGTTGGAGCGCGCGATGAATTCCAAAATACTGGCCCCGATTCTGCTGGCCAAATACGCCTCACCCCGGTTGCCGGCGCGGGGATCCATGACTTTCGTGTCCGGCATCGCTGCCTATCGGCCCAGGCCCAAAGGCGTGGCGGTCGCAGCGATCAACGCGGCCCTGGAGGGCGTTGTGCGCGCCATGGCCGTCGAACTCGCGCCGATCCGGGTCAATGCGGTTTCTCCGGGGTGGGTTCGAACGCCGATCTGGGAAGACGTTGCCGGCCCGGACACCGAACACCTGTTGGCCGCGATGGCCCAGCGCCTGCCTGTGGGGCGTGTCGGCACGCCCGAGGACATCGCGCATGCCATGGTCTTCCTGCTAGGCAACGGCTACACCACGGGGACCGTGCTGCATGTCGACGGCGGGCACCGCCTGGTCTAACCCCAATACCTGCTCCCGCAGCATCCCGGCGAAGGCCGACAGGTGAAGCGGTTCGCGCCCCGGCATCCTGGCGGGCCGGACCAGACACACGGGCAGGTCCCGCACGGCGCCCTCCAGCCGCACAGCCTTGACGCCAGGGCCGGGCAAGGCGCTCCAGAAGGCCAGATGCGGCAGCACGCAAACGCCCAGCCCGGCGGCCACCATCCCGATCAGGCCCCGCACGCTCTCCGCTTCAAAGCTGATGGCGGGCAGATCCCGGCCAGATTGCAAAAACGCTTCCAGGTAGGCACGGTAGGTACAACCCGGCGCTGTCGCACCCAGCCGCATCCCAGCCAGATCATTGATGGAGACGCTTTGCCGCCCAGCCAATGGGTGCCCCGGCGGAACAACCAACACGGGAGCGTCACTGCTGAGAACCTCGCTGGTCAATGAGGGAGGGTGCGCGGGCAACCCGTGCAGCAGGCCGAGGTCTGCCAAACCGTCCTGGACCATTGACAGCGTCTGCGCCGAGTTCCGGGTCAGGAGCGTCAAGCCGGCATCGGGGTAGCGTCGCGCATAAGCAGCCATGACCGGCGTGAAGATCGTGAGGGCGAGCGTCTCCGGCGCGACCAGTGTGAGGTTCGCCGAGGGAGACGGTGCGTCGCCCTTCACCGCGTGAAGGGTGTCATCCGCCATGGCCAGCAACTCGCGCGCCCGCGTCAGCAGTGTGCTGCCGGCAGCCGTCAGCGCCAGCGCATTGTTTTGCCTGGTGAACAGGGGCCGGCCGACGGCATCTTCAAGCGCGCGAATCTGCTCAGTCACGCTGGGCTGGGTCAGGTGCACACGTTCGGCCGCACGCGTAAAGCTCAGCGTTTCAGCCGCAGCGACGAACGTCCTTAACTGTCTAAGCTGGAACATGGCAACTTCCGTCGCAAAGGCGCCTTCTCAGGTTCATCAGGTTCACCAGGGCGCCATCCGGCTGCGCCGCCACGAAGCGGAATCAGATCGCGACAGCCTCGCGGCCCGGCATACCCAGACGTTCGGCCGACACATATTGCTGGCGGTAGATCTCAAACGGCATGGTGTCCGAGGCTTCGATCTTTTTCTGCTCCTGGATGGAAGCGTCCGTCAGGGCGGCGAAGCGGGCAAGCTGGTCGGGCGTGAGCGGCTGCGCCTGCAGGATGGCCTGGGTCTTCTGCGACTGCGCACGTACAAATCCGACGAATGAGTTGTCATGCCCGGCGGCCATGGCCGCCAGCACGCGGGCCGATGGCAAGGTGGACGGGTCCAGCAGCGCGGCGCTGGCGGCGGTGAGGGTGTCGCTGTAAAGCGTGCCGCCGTGCGCTGCGTCAAGAGCCGCCGCGATGGGCCCGCACTGGGCCACGACTTCTGCGCCCCAAGCCGTCAACGTGACTTCTTGCCCGCCGCGCTTGAGCTTGAGCCCCGGTTCGCGTCCGCGTGCGGCTGTCTGGTGCTGGTTGTGCTTGAGTTCGGCGATTTCCTGCGGCGTGTCTTTGGGGCTGTCGCTGAGCAGGCAGTGCAGCAAAAACACATCCAGAAAGCGCATGGTCTGCGCGTTGATGCCGACGGGCTCGAACGGGTCCAGGTCCATCAGGCGCACTTCAATATATTCGACGCCGCGCTCACGCAACGCATGCAGCGGGCGCTCGCCGGGATGGATCACGCGCTTGGGGCGGATCGTGCCGTAGAACTCGTTTTCAATCTGCAGCAAGGTGGTGGCCAGCTGGTTGTAGTCGCCGCCCGGGTTGCGGATGCCGACGGCCTCGTAAGCCGGATAAGGACGCGTCAAGGCGTCCTGCAGCGAGGCGCCGTACCCGTCCAGGCTGTTGTAGCTCACGGCGAGCGAAGCCTGCGCATCACTCTGGTAGCCCAGGCGCCCCATGCGCAGCGAGGTGCCGTGGGGCATGTACATGGTGCCGTTGTTCAGGGTCTGCAGCTCGTGCTGGCGGCCTGCGACGAAGCTCGAACACACCGCCGGCGACGCGCCGAAAAGATACAGCAGCAAAAAAGCCTGGCGGCGGAAGTTGCGGATCAGCGCGAAGTACTGCTCGCTGCTGACGCCCGGCAGCGACCAGTTGTAGTGAATGCCGGAAATCGTCTGCATGCGCCGGCCGTAGCGGTGCGACAGGCCCATGCGGTAGACGCTCTTGGCGCGCCCCACGTTGGACGAGCCGAAACGGGCAATGGGAATGGTCTCGTCGGTCGGCAGGCCGCAGGGCATGCTGGAAACCCAGAGCATCTCGTCGCCCAGCGCTTTCATGGTGCTGTAAGTGAACTGATGCAGTTCGGTGAGCTCCTGCAGGGTGGCTTCGGGGCTGAGGTGCGCGCCGGTGACGAGCTCGACCTGCGATTCGCTGAAATCGGTGGTGATGCTGGGGTGCGTGAGGGCCGAGCCCATGGCAGCCGGATGCGGCGTGAGCGCCAGGCCGCCGCCGGGCTGGGCGCGCAGACTTTCTTTCTCAATGCCGCGGCGCATGCCTTGCAGCCGCGCCGGGGTGAGCGCGTTCAGGCGGTCCTGTAGCGGGCCCGCAGGCACCTGCAACTTGGTCATATCGTCATTCCCCCAGAGTCTTGAATTGGCGTGGAAGTTATCACAGCACGGCGCTTTGCGCTGGCGCGGCCGGGCTTGCCAGCACAGTCCGGAAGGGGTCTGGCAACCGCCGCCTGCACGTTGACAGGATTTGGGCCATAGGCCTGCCGTTTATGCACAAATACACACTTTAGTCCTTTGATTGTGGAAAGCGAGCGACGCCAACAGGGGAAGGTGCAGAAACGCCCTTGACTTGTCAGATGAGCTGAACGACGATAAAAAACATTCAGTAACATCTTGCTTTTTGGCCTGCCCCGCCGCTAATCTTCCGGTTTGGCGAGGCATGCAGTAAAAGGCAAGGTACGAGCCCGCACCCAAAATGAAAAAATTGATAGCCAGCCTGTTTGGCGGACCCAGCAAAGCCACGGAGTCCAGACGGACGCCTGCGTCCAGCCGGGACAACCCGCTCACGATCGAAGACGGCTCGGACAATGCCACGCGCCGCCAGCTGGTGCAGGTGCTGCTGCGCGATGCGCTGCGCAAATACGGCATTCCGCCGCGCTGGATCGACTGCCAGATGATGCTGGTGTCCAGCCGCAGCCGCGGCCCCGGCATGTATGTGCGGCTGGTGGTGCGGCAATGGGACGACCGCCTGCTGAATTACGCCCATGCCTTCCAGGCCGCGCTGATGGTGGAGATCACCCGTTTTGAGCCCCAGGCCTCGCAGTGGCTGCACGGCATCTCATGGCAGCTGGAGGTGGCCGAGACCTGCCCCTACCGCACCATGCCCGAAAAATCGTTCTGGGCTGATCCGGTCACGCCGCCGCCCCAAATATCGCGCGTATCACCCTCATTTCCCATCGCACCGCTGTACCCGGTCACACCCGAGGCTCCCACGGCGTCACCTGCCGAACAGCCCGCCCCGCCCATGACCGCCGCCGCTGCGAGCGCCGCGGCAGCGCCCATCCTCGCGGCCCTGGCCCAGAAGCAGGCATCTTCCGACGCCCCATCTGCCCCCCGGGCGACGGCAGCGGGCACCGACAGCGATGCGATGAAAGACCTGGAGCGTCTTTTCAAGATACGCGACCAGGAACTGAGCAGGGGCGGCGACAACGGCCCGGCTGTGGGCTACGAGTCGACGCAGCCCTCCCCGCTTTAGTTTTCGCCTTAGTTTTCCCCTTTCGCCTTCTTGCGCCTTCTTCCGCCTTCGGCTGCTCGGGCAAGGCGCGGAGTGCTGGTGTACGCTTGGCGCCCATGAGCCCCACACCCCCGGCCCCCGCCGCTGCACAAGATCCCTCCTCGCTTGCCGACTCGCGCTATGCCGTGATGCGGCTGATCGTCACGCTCGCCCTGATGACCGTGGGCTCCAGCGGCATGTACGTGATCGCCGTGGTGCTGTCGGCTGTGCAAGCCGAATTCGGCGTTTCGCGCGCTGATGCCTCACTGCCCTATACCTTCCTGATGATCGGCTTTGGCATTGGGGGCGTGATGATGGGCCGGCTGGCCGACCGCTTCGGCGTGATGGTGCCGCTGTTGATTGGCGGCGCAGGCCTGGGCCTGGGTTTTGCCCTGGCGGCGATGTCCAGCAATGTGTGGATGTTCTCGCTGGTGCACGGCCTCCTCATCGGCTTTCTAGGCTCGGCCGCGACTTTTGCGCCGCTGCTGGCCGACACCTCGTTGTGGTTTGTGCGCCGGCGCGGTTTTGCGGTGGCGGTATGCGCCAGTGGCAACTACCTGGGCGGCGCGATCTGGCCGCCCATCGTGCAGCACTTTGTCGAAACGGTGGGATGGCGGCAAACCTATCTGGGCCTGGGCCTCTTCAGTTTTGTGGCGATGACGGCGCTGGCCCTGCTAATGCGCAAGCGCCCGCCGCTGGCTGTGGCCGCCGCCGTGGGCAACAGCGGCGTCGCAGCGACCGTCAGCAGCATGCCCTTCGGCCTGACGGTCGGCAAAGCGCAGCTGCTGCTGTGCGTGGCCGGCGTGGCCTGCTGCGTGGCCATGGCCATGCCGCAGGTGCACATCGTGTCCTACTGCACTGACCTGGGCTACGGCGCGGCGCGCGGCGCCGAAATGCTGTCGCTGATGCTGGCCTGCGGTGTGGTGAGCCGGCTGGTCTCAGGCGCAATCTGCGACCGCATCGGCGGGCTGCGCACGCTGCTGCTGGGCTCGGTGCTGCAGGGCATCGCGCTGTTACTGTTTTTACCGTTCGACGGGCTGGTGTCGCTGTACCTGATTGCCGCGCTGTTCGGCCTGTTCCAGGGCGGGCTGGTGCCGGCTTACGCCATCATCGTGCGCGAGTACTTTGAGCCCGCCGAGGCCGGCGCGCGCGTGGGCACGGTGATCATGGCCACGCTGCTGGGCATGGCGCTGGGCGGCTGGATGTCGGGCAAGGTGTTTGACCTGACGGGCTCGTACCACGCGGCCTTCCTCAACGGCATTGCCTGGAACCTGCTGAACTTCAGCATCGCGTTCTTTTTGCTGTGGCGCGTGCGCAAGATGGCGCGGGCAACACCTGCCGGGCAGCCGGCATGAACCTGCCGGACAGGTGACTCGCTATATTTTTTATAGCGGCAAGCCAATGCAGCGCCTGGGCTGGAGGCACTTTTCTTATAAATTTCAGGCCAGGACCCGCTGCAGCCACGCTTCCAGGTCCAGCACCTCTTCGGGGCAGACCGAGTGCTCCATGCGGTACTCGTGCCAGTCGACCTTGTAGCCCATGGCGGTGAGCGCATCACGCGAAGCGGTGGCGCGCGGCAATATCACCACGCCGTCGTGCGAGCCGTGGGCCAGAAAGATCGGCGTGTCCAGGCTGGCGGCGCTGCGCTCGGCCGCGGTCTTGTCAGCCAGCGGCAGGTAACCCGACAGCCCTGCGATGCCGGCGAGGCGCTCGCTGTGGCGCAGACCCGTCATGAGTGCCATGGCGCAGCCTTGTGAAAAGCCAGCGACCACGATTTTGCTGGCCGGGATGCCGCGCGACTTTTCTTTCTCGATCAGCGCATCGATTTCAAGCTGCGACTTGCGCAGCCCGGCTTCGTCCTGGCGCGTGACCAGGTCGGCGCCCAGCAAGTCGTACCAGGCGGGCATGACATAACCGCCGTTGATGGTGACGGGGATTTGCGGCGCATTGGGGAAAAGGTAGCGAACCGGCCCTACGTCCCGAAGGTCGATCTGCTCGGCGATCGGCAGGAAGTCGCGGCCGTCCGCTCCCAGGCCGTGCATGATGATGATGGTGGCGACGGGGTTCTCGCCCGTCTGGGCTTCGATGACTTGGAGGGACATGGATTGATCCGGTGAGGTTGGGCCTGGAAGGATGAAAACGGGACGGCCGAGGCCATGAGGGATTTTAGGCGGCACCCACGGGCAAGCGCCCTTGCCCGGCCGCAACCACTGCGTTAGTATTTTTCGGTCAGCATTTTCTGACGCGTGCCGGAGATTCGAATGAAACTCATCATCGCCGCCGTGGCGCTTGCCACCTCCTCACTGGCCTTTGCCCACAACTGCCCCAACGAGATGAAGGCCATCGACGCCAAACTCGCCACCAGCCCAAAACTGTCGCCTGCCGACATGACCAAGGTGAAAGAGCTTCGCGCCGACGGTGAGAAGTTCCATAAGGAAGGCAAGCACGACGACTCCATGAAAGCGCTGGGCAGCGCCAAGAAGCTGCTGGGCATCTAAGCACCTGTTCCTATCGCCACATCCCGCGATAATTTCCCTGCCGGTTGCCCCTTTCGGGCAGCCCCCAGGAGAAAACGGGATGACCTCTTTGACGGGACTGAATTATTTCCAGGTAGATGTCTTTACCCATGAGGCATTGGCCGGCAATGGCCTGGCCGTGTTCCTGCCTGACAGCCCGCTCCCAGCCCGCGTGATGCAGCGCCTGACCACCGAGATGCGACAGTTCGAAAGCATCTTTTTAACGCCCGACGGCCCAGGCAACCGCTTCGAGGCGCGCATTTTCACGATGGAAGAAGAGCTCGATTTCGCCGGCCACCCCCTGCTGGGCGCTGCGGGCCTGCTGCATCACCTGCATGCGCCGCAGCAAGCCGAGGCCGAGTGGACGCTGATGCTGGGTACGCGCGCCGTCAAGCTCGGCACCACGCGGCATGAAGGCAAACCCGGGACCTATGACGCCAGCATGAACCAGGGCGCGGCCAGCTTTCAGCCCGCGCTCAGCCGCGCCGACAGCCGGCCCTTTCTCGCCGCACTCAATCTCGAAGAAGCGCAACTGGATGTGCGTTTTCCGTTGCAAGTGGTGTCGACCGGCCTGCCTTACCTGCTGGTGCCCGCAGCCAGCGGCCTGGAACACGCGAAGATTGTTCACCCTGATTTCGAGGCGCTGCTGGCCACCGTGGGCGCCAAGTTCGCCTACGTGCTGGACGTAGCGGCACGCGAAGGCCGCACCTGGGACAACGCCGGGCTGGTGGAAGACATTGCCACCGGCAGCGCCGCCGGGCCGGTCGGCGCCTACCTCAGGCAGCACCGCGCCGCAACGGCCGGCGAAACCATCACACTCAAGCAGGGCCGCTTTGTCGGCCGCCCCAGCCGCATCACGGTGGCGGCCAACGCTGTTGGTGAGATGCTGGTCAGTGGCGGCGTGGTGGTGCTGGCGCACGGCACATTTGTTTGAAGGCTTGCGGCAAGGTGTCGATGCGTTAGAACCTGTTGACGATCCAAATGAGGCGCCGGTCATGAACAGGTTCTTACAGCGGGTTACCTCGTTTCCGTTCTCCAGCGGCTAAGGTGGCCGGTAGTGCTGCATCGCGGCAATACGGAGTCCGCCATGAACAAGCCCGCCCGCTCACGAGAATTCGAACTCCCCCACGTCCCGCACACCCCGGCCGGATCACCATCGCCCTCTCGCGGGGTAGGCCCGCGGGCGCAGCCGCTTCAGGGCGCCGCGCTGCCGCGTGAGCCGGCCCTGAAAACCAGGATGAAGTGCCCCGGCTGCCTTTCAGCCTCTGTCAACAGGGTTTATGAAGAGCCGTATACCGGCGCGGGCATCCAGGGCTATCTGGCAAGGCACTACGAAGGCCATGCATCCGCCAGCGCAGACAAGGGCGTTTACGCGCTTGCCCGCTGCAACAGCTGCGGCCTGAGCTTTCAGCAGCAGGTGCCTGGCGATGACTTGCTGGGCGAGATCTACAACGGCTGGGTTCCGGGTACCGAATTCGAGCACGAACACCGCAACTACAGCCTGGACGAATACCGTTACCTCGCTGAACAAGTCCAGTTCATCATTCAATATTTCCGCCGTGTACCGGCGGAGCTGGATATGCTGGACTTCGGATTCGGCTGGGCGCAATGGTCAAAGATGGCGATGGGATACGGCTGCAACGTGTGGGGCGTGGAGCTGTCCGAAGAACGCGCCCGCCATGGCGCAGCTGCCGGGCTGCGCTTGCTGAGCCTGGCGGACTTGCCTTCCAGGAGGTTTCACTTCATTAATACGGAACAGGTCTTCGAACACCTGACGGAGCCCAGGCTGGTGCTCAAAAAACTGCGCGATGCCCTCTGCGGCGACGGGATCATCAAGATCAGCGTTCCCAACGCGGCGGCCGTGCTCAAAAAAATCAGCAAAGGGGAGACATTCGGTGCACTTTCGGCCGACGACCAGATGCCCATTGCCCCGCTTGAACATATCAACGCGTTCACCCACGACTCACTGGTCGCTTTCGGGAAAGAATTCGGACTAAAGCCTCTGCGCCCGAACTTTTTGCGGCTCTATAACAGCGCCTCGGGCCTGCTTCAGCTCAGGAACCTGGTCCGGGTCATGGCCCGGCCTATTTACCGGCACATTTTTCCGCGCACCACCTTTGTGTATTTCGTGCGGGCCTGAGAGCACCTTTGCTCCGTGCCGCGGCGCCGGCATGGCCAGCTGCCGCGGGCGCTGAATCCGCAGCGCCGCCGGGTGCGTACTTTTCAGGCGGACTGCGGCATGATGATGGCTCACAACTGAAGCCGTGCATCCGGCATACCCGTGCCCGCTGTGCCCGCCATGAGGAGGAGAGACCATGAAAGCCCATTGCTACCCTGTTGCCGTACACGCACGCCGGCTGCTCGCTGCGGCGGGCGCCGCCGTCACGCTGCTGCTGGCCGTAGCACCCGTTCATGCGGATGCGCTGCCCGCGGCCGATGAAAAAAGTGTGCGTACTGTTGTGGAGCATCAGCTGGAGGCCTTTGCCAAAGACGATGCGGAGAAAGCGTTTTCGTTTGCCGCGCCCAATGTGCGCCAGGCCGTTGGCAACGCCGCGGGCTTTATGGCGATGGTGCGTAGGGACTACCCGGTGGTGTACCGCCCGGCCTCGGTGGCTTTCCTCAGGCCGGAGGGCAAAGATGGCCAGGCCATCCAGCGCGTCCACATGACGGACGCTGCAGGCGATGCCTGGATGGCCGTCTACAGCCTGGAGCGGCAGAAAAACAAGGCCTGGCGCATCACCGGTTGCGTAGTGGTTGAAAACAGGGGCCGCATGACTTGAGAGCTTGTTTTTTTACAAGTATTCACATCTTTCTGGGCCCAACTTAAGGCTCTGTCCCGGCACTGGCATTTCTGGCTGGGACACGGCGGAAACCGCTGGATTACACCGCCCCGTCGACGGAGACCCGTTGATCCTCATCAACCCCCGTTTTCATGAAAAAGTACCGCTTTTAGTTTATGTGCGGCTTGACTTGCCTGGCCCGCAGGCGGACCATCTGTAAACACTTTGTAACACTTACAGTCTCCGCGCACGTAAGTGAAACAAGTCTTCAGTGGCCAGGTAAGTGTTAACAAAGCGCGGGACAAGGGGAAATGCCATGCATCTCAGCATCCAGCACCTGTTCGGCTTCAAAAGCCACACAAAGCCCGCGATCAAAGCCAGCCACCCGCCTCGCGAAGGCCCCGCCACCATCGCAGACGGCTCGGCCAACTCCCTGCGCCGGCAACTGATCCAGGTATTGCTGAAGGACTCCATGCGGCGCCACGGCATCCCGATGCACTGGCTGGACTGCCAGATGCTGCTGGTGTCCAGCCGCAGCCGGGGTGAAGGCATGTACCTGCGCATCGTCATGAAGCACTGGGACCTGCGCATGCTGACCTACGCGCTGGCGTTTGAAAAATCGCTGGTGATGGACATCACCCGTTTTGAGCCGCATGCCAGGGATTGGCTCTATGGCATCTCCTGGCAATTTGATGTCGGCGACAGCTGCCCCTACCGGCACCTGCCCGACCGCCACCTGTGGGAAAGCCATTCCATCAAGACCAGCGCCCCCGGCGACGTCAAGCAAGACCTCGCCCGCATGTTTGCCATACGCGACGCCGACATGCTGATGCGCGGCGCGGACGCCGCCTACCCTGCCGGCAACTACGACAAGACGCAGCCGCAGGTGTTGCCGCCGCGCTGAGCCCCGGCATCGGGGCACTTACGGCATCAATACGTGCCGATGTAATCCTTCTTGCCCACTTCAACACCGTTGTGGCGCAAGATGGCATACGCCGTCGTGGTGTGGAAAAAGAAATGCGGCAGGCCGTAATTGAGCAGATAAGACTGGCCGGTAAAGCGCTTTTCCTTGGGCGTGCCGGCCTGCGTCACGATCTCGCGCGTGGCGGCTTCATCAAACTTGGCAACGTCCAGCCCTTCGATGAATGCAAGGATGGTGTCGATGCGTGCCTGCAGTTCGGCAAACGTTGTTTCCTTGTCTTCGATTTTCGGCACTTCCACGCCGGCCAGCCGGGCCGACACGCCCTTGGCGAAATCGCTGGCGACCTGCACCTGGCGCAGCAAGGGAAACATATCGGGGAAAAGGCGCGCCTGCAGCAGCGCGTTGGGGTCGATGTTTTTGGCCGCCGCGTGGGCTTCGGCCTTGGCCAGGATGCCCTTCAGGCCGCCCAGCATCTGCTTGAAAACGGGGATAGAGGTGGTGTAGATGCTGCTGGTCATGGGGAAATGCTTTCTGTGATGGATGGACGGCCGGGACGGCAGCGCACAGCTGCGGGCCAGACGCATTCTCGCCGGGTTCGGCCGCGGCTGCTTTGGGGCCGCAATCTCCGGTGGATATTCCACGACCGGGGTAGTCCTGCGCCACAGGCCAGGGCCTATCATTCGTCAAGTGCAGGGCGAGCCATCGCTTGATGCCGTCTGACCGATCAGAATCGTTTAACCAACCGGCCGCATTTCCGAAATCTTTCTATGCGCATATTTTTTGCTCTCTCCGCCGCGATATTTGCGGCCTCTAAAGCGCTTGCCGATCCGACACCGTTGGTCGCTGAGTTCCTGCAAGCGCACCCAGAGCGCCAGGTGCATATTTGCGCCGGAGCCTGGAGCGCGGTGGCATCCTGGGCGTCGGATTCGCTGAAGGCGCAGCCGGAACCAGGCGCCAGACGCCAGGCAATCGTGGGGCAGGTGCAGCAGTCGCTTGCGCTTTCTCTGCAAGCGCGGGCCATTGCCTCCAAACAGGTAGAAAAAGACCTGGCACCGCTGATGATCTCGCGCTGGCAGAGCCGGCTCCGCCAAGAGCTGGATACGCAAGGTCTTACGCAAGTCGACGAACTGCTGCAAGGCCATTGCCGGCCCTTGGTCACTTCTCTGGCAAACACCTTGTTGAGTGCCCGCGAACTGGGCGCCCTTCAGGCCGAGGCGTCCAGCCGGCTGCAAGCCTCACACCCTTCTGCGGAATCCTCCTTGCACGAGGCAAAACAATGAACTGCTTTAACCCGTTTTTTCGTGCCGGGCGCCAATATCTTCTGTTGACGGGCATCGCCCTGGTCAGCGCCATCGGGCAGCCGTCGGCACAGGCACAAGATTCGGCTGCGCAGTTCAAGCTGGTTCCTGTAGAGCTGCGGATGTATACGTACATGCCTGCGGCAAAGGAGCGTTGCGAAGACAAGCCTTTGGTGGAGGTTTTTCAGCGCCAGGGGCCCTTTTTGGTTCGCCGGGTTTTCAGCCCCTTCGAAGTGCGCTGGGCCAAGGGTAGCGCCAGCGTCGTTTCGGCGCGTCATCCCCACGAAGATCTGGGGGACAAGGATGCCCGCCCCAGCTCGGGGCAGTGCTTCATCCTGGACCATGGTGACCGTCAACCCATTCGGGGCACAGTGCTAAGCCGGGAGTCTGCGCGCCTGCTCACAACGCCGGTTCTGGTGGTGGACGTTCCCGCCGGCGAGCAATTGCGGTTCAGGCTCCTGCCGCGCTTTCCGGCAACGCTTGAAGACCCGGCCCCAGAGCTCTGGTCGGAAACCGTGCGCAACTGACATCGCACGCCCATGCAACCCTGGTCCCGAAACCCAATGACAAGCCACTCGCGCACCTGCGAAGCGCAAATTTTCTGTGCCGCTTTTGCCTTGGCCGTGGCAGGCCTGCTAGCCGGGTGCGGCATTGCGCGGCAAACGCAGGACGCGCAGGTGCCAACAAGCAGCCAGCCCCCGGCCGGGGAGAAGGAGCGCGTACTTGCGCAACAGCAGTATTCCGCAGGCGACCACGCGTCGGCGCTGTCCAGCCTGCTTGAGTCGGCCCGGGCTGGCAACGTCAAGGCGCAGGAGGCGCTTGTGTCGACGTTTGAAAGCAAATGCTGGCGCATCGGTGTGCACCAGGCCGAGGACTTTATTTACGCCTACCAGGCGGCCGCCCAGCGCGATGAAACTTTCGGGCTGACAGTGATGGGCTTGATGCGGGAATTCGGCTTTTCGCCAGCGTCAGTGGACTCCAATGTGGCGAGCGGGTACTACGCGCGCGCCGCAGCGCAAGGAAGCAGCATCGCGAAAGCACGCCTGGAGTGGCTCAACCAAAAAACCTCCAGGACACCCACTGCATCCGCTTTGTCACGCCCCGCGCCCTGCATGCGCTAAGGACCTCAGCGGACGTCATGCCCTGGTTCATACACCCCGGGCAGCCTACCTGGGGAACGGGAGCTTGTGCGCTCGCGCAAAAAAAAGCAGCCTGCCCTACAATTTCCAGGCTGCTTCTTCGTCACCTGGCCGTAACTTTGCAAAAGGCCCCACGGCCCTCCCTCCAGAAGGTTCTATGAACGCCCCACTCAATCCTGCAGCTGCGCAGTCCGTCCTGGCTGCCGACCTCACCGCCTTGCCGCTCATTGAAAAATGGGTGTCCTTCGCCTCCGTCTCACGCGACAGCAACCTGCCCCTCCTCGACTGGACGCAGGCGCAGCTTGAAGCGCTGGGTATTGAATGCCGGCGCACTTACGATGACAGCGGCAAGAAGGCCAACCTGTGGGCCACCCTGCCCGCAGAAAACGGCGAAACCAAAGTGGGCGGCTTGGTGCTGTCGGGCCACACCGATGTGGTGCCGGTCGATGGCCAGCCCTGGGACACCGACCCATTCAAGGCGCAGGTGATTGGCGACAAGCTTTACGGCCGCGGCGTGACCGACATGAAGAGCTACGGCGCCACCGCACTGATGATGGTGCCCGAGCTGCTCAAGCGCAAACTCAAACGCCCGGTGCACCTGGCCTTCAGCTATGACGAGGAAGTCGGCTGCATCGGCGTGCGCCGCCTGATCGCCGACATGGTGGACCAGGGCTACAAGCCCGCCGGCTGCATCGTGGGCGAGCCCACCGGCATGCAGGTGGTGATTGCGCACAAAGGCAAGCATGCGTACAAGACCTCGGTACGTGGTTTTGAGGCGCACTCCTCGCTCACGCCGCAGGGCGTCAACGCGGTAGAGATCGCCTGCGAGTTCGTCGCCCATCTCAAGTCCATGCACAAGCGCCTGGTCAAGGAAGGCCCGTTCGACCCGGTCTACGACGTACCCCACACCACCATCCACACCGGCGTGATCGCCGGCGGCACCGCGCTCAACATCATCCCGCGCGACTGCGATGTGACCTGGGAAATCCGCCACCACCACATGAACTCACCGGTCGAGTTGTTCAATGAGGCCAAGACCTTTGCCGACAGCCTGGTGCCCGCCATGCAGGCAGTGGCTGCCGACACCGGCATCACCCACAAGCTCAATTCGGTATTGCCCGGCTTTGCGACGGACGCCGACAGCGAAATCGCGCAGCTGTGTTTCAAGTGCGCAGACGTGGACGCAAGCTCCGGTGCCGGCAAAGTCTCTTTTGGCACGGAAGCTGCATTGTTCCATCAGGTCGGTGTGCCGACCATCGTGTGCGGCCCCGGCCACATCGCGCAGGCACACCAGCCCAACGAATGGGTCACGCTCGAGCAACTGGCCTGGTGCGAACGCTTTATGCGCCGACTAGCCGACGAAATCTGCGTGAATTGAACGCCACGTAATAACAACACCACCTCTACCGAAAGAACATTCATGATGCAACGCAGAGATTTCCTGGGCACCGGCCTGGCACTTGCCGCGGGTGGCGCTATGGCGCAGGCCAATCCCAAGATCGCACGCATCGTGGTGCCTTTTGCGCCGGGCGGCGTACAGGACTTGCTGGCGCGCGCCATGTCCACCGAACTCGGCCTTGCGCTGGGCCAGACCGTCATCATCGAAAACCGGCCCGGCGCGGGTGGCACCGTGGGCACGGGTTACGTCGCCAAGTCGGCACCCGACAGCGGCGCCATGGTGCTGGGCGCTGCCAGCCACAACATCGCCGGCACGCTCTACACCAAGCTTGCTTACGATCCGCAAAAAGACTTCGCTCCCATGGCGCACATCGGCACGGCCGACTACGTGCTGATGATCCACCCCGAGGTGCCGGCCAAGACCGCTGCCGAGTACATCCGCTACGCCAAGGCCAACCCCGGCAAGCTGAACTACGCCACCGCCGGTATCGGCAGCGCCACGCACCTTTCGATGGCCTACTTCAACGGCCTGGCCGGCATCGACGTGGTGCATGTGCCGCTCAAGGCCACGGGCGAGGCGATTAACGAAGTGATCTCGGGCCGTGCACATGCCGTGATTGCCGCCAGCATTGGCGCGCTGGCCTTTGCCAAAGACAGCCGTATCCGCCTGATCGGCGTGACCTCACCCAAGCGCTCCAAATACCTGCCCGACGTACCCACCATCGCCGAAAGCGGCCTGCCCGGTTACCAGTTTGATTCATGGTTCGGTTTGCTGGGCCCCGCTGCAACACCGCCAGCCGAGATCAACCGCGTCAATGCAGCCATGGCCAAAGTACTCAAAGACCCGGTGGTGCTGGATCGCCTCGACAAGCAGGGCATTGAGCCACTGGCGATGAACAATGCCGACTTCGCCAGGCTGCTGGCCGTCGACTACAAGCGCATGGCGGAAGTGGTGAAAGCCTCGGGCGCCAAGGTCGAATAGCCCGGGGGCGGTTCAAGGCCGCCGAAGTTGCAGGTTGTAGAAGGTGCTGAACAAGAACCCGGCCACTACGTTTGTGATCATCGACGAGGTCGACACCGACAACTGGGGCTTCGCCCGCGAGAACGTGACCACGGTGCGCAAGCGCGAAGCCGCTACAAAAACCGTAGCGGGTTAACCCCCGGTGAACGGCCGGCCAGGGGGACCGACGCGCAAGGTCAAGATGGAATAGACTCCGGTTGGCTGGCAGGTTCGCACAGACGCGGGGCTGCCGGTGGATGGCATGATTCATGCGTCGTCCGTTGCAAGACGGAGGTCGCGCCAATGCGGTTTCTGTTTCGGGGAGCACGCCAGACGCCTGACCAAGGGCGCAGCTGCTGAAAGCTTGATACATGACCTGGTCCCTCATCGCGCGCGATTCATCGGGCGCGTTTGGCGTGGCGGTAGCCAGCAAATTTTTTGCGGTGGGTGCACTGTGCCCACATGCCCGCAGTGGCGTGGGCGCGCTCGCCACACAGGCGCTTCTCAATCCGCTGTATGCCGCGCCGGGCCTGGACAATCTTGCCCAGGGCATGGCGCCCGTCGCCATCATTGAACACCTGACCGCGGCTGACGAAGGCCGTGACCATCGCCAGTTGCACCTGATAGGTTTGAACGGCCAGGCCGCTGCGTACACCGGCAGCGCCTGCATTGACTGGTGCGGGCACACGGCCGGTGAGGGCTACTCCGTTGCGGGCAATATGCTGGCCGGCCCGCAGGTGATTGAAGCCACGGCCCGGGCTTATGAAGCCAACACCAGCCTCCCCTTTGCCGAACGCCTGATCGTTGCGCTGGCAGCCGGCGAAGCCGCAGGCGGCGACAAGCGCGGCAAGCAGGCCGCGGCTCTTTTGACTTACACCACCGAAGACTATTGCGCGCTGGATATCCGGGTAGACGACCACGCAGAACCCATCAAGGAGTTGCATCGCCTCTACGAGAAAAGCCTGGAGCGCTACCAGCCCTTCACCACCTGCCTGCCCTCGCGCCGCAACCCGGCGGGCATCACCGACCGCGCGGTGATCGAGGCTGAGATCACGCGCTTTCATGCCGGTCGCAGCGGAGCCGCCGAATGACGGCACTGCTGGAAGTGAGCGGACTGCGCACCAGCTTCAAACTTGAAGGCGGCGGTGAGTTCGCCGCGGTGGACGGCATCAGCTTTTCCGTGGCCTCGGGCCGCACACTGGGCATCGTCGGCGAATCAGGTTGCGGCAAAAGCGTGACCTCGCTGTCCATCATGGGCCTGCTGCCCAAGGGGCAGGGGCGCGTCTCGGCCGGCTCCATCCGCTTTGAAGGTACCGACCTGGCAACGCTAGGGCCTGATGCCATGCGCACGCTGCGCGGCAACCGCATGGCCATGATCTTCCAGGAGCCCATGACCTCGCTGAACCCGGCCTTCACCATAGGCGACCAGCTGATTGAAGGCATACGATGCCACCGCGACATCAGCGCGGCCGAGGCCCGCACACATGCCATCGACATGCTGCGCCGTGTACGCATTCCCTCGCCCGAACAACGCATCGACGAATACCCGCACAAGCTTTCGGGTGGCATGCGCCAGCGCGTGATGATCGCCATGGCGCTGGCCTGCGAGCCGCAGTTGCTGATCGCCGACGAACCGACCACCGCGCTGGACGTCACCATCCAGGCCCAGGTGCTGGACCTGATGCGCACCCTGCGCGAGGAAACCGGAACCGCCATCATCCTGATCACACACGACCTGGGCGTGATCGCCGAGCTGGCCGACGACGTCGCCGTGATGTATTCCGGCAAGATCGTCGAACGCGCGCCCGTCGCCCGCCTGTTCGACCAGCCGCAACACCCCTACACCATAGGCCTGCTCGGCTCCATTCCCAAACTGCACCTGGCGCAGAACCGGCTCAACGCCATTGAAGGCCAGGTACCCACCCCCATGACGCGCATGGACGGTTGCCGCTTCGCGCCGCGCTGCCCGTTTGCCGTTGACAAATGCCGGCAGGAAGTGCCCCCGCTGATGGACATGGGCGATGGCCATGAAGCGGCCTGCTGGCGCGCGCCACTGGACGCGGGCATGGCAAGCCGGCACACGGCCGTTTCCAGCGAGGCAGCACTGTGAGCGCGCATACCGTCCCCTTGCTGAGGGTCGAAAACCTCGTCAAACACTTTCCGGTGCGCTCGCACCTGTTCAGCCGCTCCAAAGCCGTCGTGCACGCGGTCGACGGGCTGAACTTCGAACTCAACGCCGGCGAAACCATGGCGCTGGTCGGTGAATCGGGTTGCGGCAAATCCACCGTAGGCCGGCTGGTGCTGCGGCTGCTGGACGCGACTTCGGGCCAGGTCTGGTTTGACGGCGAAGACCTGATGGCCTTGCCGGCCGGCCGCCTGCGCGCCAAACGCCGCGAGCTGCAGATGATTTTCCAGGACCCCTATTCATCGCTGAACCCGCGCATGACGGTAGAGCAGGCGTTGACCGAGCCCCTGGCCCTGCACGGCCTGGCGCGCGGCCGGCACCGCGAGCGCGCCGCCGAGCTGCTGGACCTGGTGGGCCTGGCGCCGCAATACCTGCAGCGCTACCCGCATGAATTTTCAGGCGGCCAGCGCCAGCGCATCGGCATTGCACGCGCGCTGGCGGTCGAGCCGCGGCTCATCGTCTGTGACGAGGCGGTGTCGGCGCTGGACGTGTCCATCCAGGCACAGGTCGTCAACTTGCTGCAGGATTTGCAGCGCAGGCTGGGCCTGGCGTATGTGTTCATCGCGCACGACCTCGCGGTGGTCAAGCACATCGCTTCGCACGTCGCCGTCATGTACCTCGGGCAGATCGTCGAATACGCCGACAAGCAGAGCCTGTTCGCGCAGCCCCGCCACCCCTATACACAAGCCCTGCTGTCGGCGATTCCGGTGCCGGAGCCGGGCCTCAAACGTGAGCGCACGCTGCTGCAGGGCGATGTGCCCAACCCCATCACCCCGCCTTCAGGCTGCCGCTTCAGGACACGCTGCCCCTATGCGCGTGAACGCTGCGCAGAGGAAGTTCCCGCACTGCGTTTGCAGGACGGCCACGCCGTGGCCTGCCATTTCTGGGAAGAGATCAAGGCGCCCGCCGGCATCACCGGCGGCGCCGTCGTGAACGAAAGACTGCTGCGGCTCCAGGCGGCCTTTCATGCACAGCCGGCCTGATGGAGACCACCATGTTGAACCGTACCCCAGCAATCCCCGGCGCAAGGCAACCATTCAAGCAACCGCAACCGCAACCGCAACCGCAACCGCAATCGATAACCGTGAAGGAAGAACCATGAGCAAGAAATTCATGCTGGCCCTGACGCTGGCCGCCACCGCCTGTCTGGCGCAGGCCCAAACCTTGCGCATCGGCCTGGCCGAAGACCCGGACGTGCTGGACCCGACGCTGGCGCGCAGCTTCGTGAGCCGCATTGTGTTTTCTTCACTGTGCGACAAATTGGTCGACATCGATGAAAAACTCAACATCGTGCCGCAGCTGGCCACGTCTTATCAATGGTCGGCCGACAACAAGGCGCTGACCATGAAGCTGCGCAGCGGCGTGACTTTCCATGACGGCGAGAAGTTCGACGCGGCCGCCGTGAAGTTCAACATTGACCGCCACAAAACCCTCGCGGGCTCGAATCGCCGCGGCGAATTGGCGCCGGTCACCACGGTGGATGTCATCGACGACCTCACGGTAAAAATCAACCTCAGCGCGCCCTTCTCCCCGCTGCTCAGCGTGCTGGCTGACCGCGCCGGCATGATGGTTTCGCCCAAGGCGGCGCAGGCCGCGCCCACCAACTTCGGCACCAGGCCGGTGTGCTCGGGTCCCTTCAAATTCACCGAGCGCGTGGCGCAGGACCGCATCGTGCTGGAACGCTATGCCGGTTACTGGGACAAGGCCAACATCCATTTCGACAAGGTCATCTTCCTGCCCATCGTCGACGCCACGGTGCGTCTGGCCAACCTGCGCTCCGGCCAGCTCGACTTCATCGAGCGCGTGGCGCCATCCGACATCGCTTCCATCAAGGCCGACAAAAAACTCTCCTTCTCGCGCATCACCGAGTTGGGCTACCAGGGCATCACCATCAACACCGGCAAGAGCGACCAGGCCCAGAAGAACCCGCTGGGCCGCGACCCGCGCGTGCGCGAGGCTTTTGAGCTCTCGCTGGACCGTGCCGGCATCGTGCAGGTCGCGATGGACGGCGAAGCCACGCCGGGCAACCAGTGGGTGCCGCCCGCCAACAGCTTCTACGCGAAGAACGTCCCCATTCCCAAGCGCGACATCGCGCGTGCCAAACAGCTGCTGAAAGAAGCCGGTGTACCCAACCCGACCTTCACACTGATGACGCCCACCACTTCTGATGCGCAGCGCGTGGCACAGGTGGTGCAGGCCATGGCCAAGGAGGCCGGCTTTGACGTGAAGATCCAGTCCACCGAATTCGCGACCTCATTGAACCTGGCCGACAAAGGCCAGTTCGACGCCTACGTGCTGGCCTGGAGCGGCCGCGCCGACCCGGACGGCAACCTCTTCAGCTTCTACGGCTGCAAACAACCGCTCAACTACAGCGGCGAATGCCGCCCGCAGTGGGACGAATTGCTGAACCGCTCGCGCAACACACTGGACACCGCCGGGCGCATCAAGGTGTTTGCCACGCTGGCGGCTGAAGCAGACAAGGTCAAGCCTGTTGTTTACCTTTTCCACCGCAACTGGCTTTGGGCCTACAACAAGAAAATCACCGGCATGCGAACCGTGCCTGACGGGCTGGTCCGCATCCAGGGTTTGAAGATGTAAAGCAGGCCGCACCCGACCCACATGCTCCAGTACTTCCTCAAGCGGCTTGCCGCGATCATCCCGACCGTGTTCTTCGTCACGGTCATCATCTTCGGGCTGCAGCAATTGCTGCCCGGTGATGCCGCGTCGGTCCTGGCCGGGGAAAACCAGGACCCCGAGGTGATCGCCTACCTGCAAAAGAAGATGCATCTCGACGAGCCGCTGCCCGTGCGCTACGCCTATTGGATTTCCGGCGTGTTCCACGGCGACCTCGGTGAATCGATGCGCATCCAGCAGCCGGTGCTGGATTTGATCAAAGAGAAGCTGCCGGTCACGCTGCAGCTGGCGGCCATGGCCATGGTCATCGCGCTGCTGATCGGCATTCCGGCCGGCATTGTCTCGGCCGTGGGCAAGGATTCTGCCTGGGACTACCTGGCCAACGTGATCGCGTTGTGGGGCCTGTCCACGCCCAACTTCTGGCTGGGCATTTTGATGATCCTGGTGTTTTCGGTGCAACTGGGCTGGCTGCCGGCTTCAGGCTACGTCAGCCCTTTTGAAGACCTCGGGGCCAACCTGGCGGCCATGATCATGCCGGCCTTTGTGCTGGGCAATGCCATCGCCGCAGTGTTGATGCGCCATACGCGCAGCGCCATGCTGCAGGTGCTCAACGCCGACTACGTACGCACCGCACGCGCCAAGGGCCTGACCGAGCGGCGTGTAGTCCTCAAGCATGCGCTGCGCAACGCGCTCACGCCCATCATCACGCTGGGCGCACTCGAATTCGGCACGCTGCTGTCCGGCGCGGTGTTGACCGAGCAGGTGTTTTCGATTCCCGGTTTCGGCAAACTGATCGTGGACGCGGTGTTCAACCGCGACTATGCGGTGGTGCAGGGCGTGGTGCTGTTTACCTCCAGCGTCTACATCCTGCTCAACCTGCTGGCCGACTTGGCGTATTTTGTGGTCAACCCACGGTTGAGGGGCTGACGCATGAGTGCCGTTCTTCCTGTCGCCGTTGCACGTGAGGCCACACCGGCGCGGCGGGCATTGCGCCGCCTGATGCGGCGCCGGGGCGCCATGCTGGGCCTGGTGATCGTCGTCATTTTTGTGGTGCTGGCACTGTTCGCACCGTGGACCGCACCCTACGATCCGATCGCCACCAGCTGGAGCGCGGTGCGCAAGCCGCCCAGCATGCAATACCTGTTCGGCACCGACGAAATCGGCCGCGACGTACTGTCGCGTGTGGTGTGGGGTGCGCGTGCCTCGCTGCTCGCGGGCCTGGTGTCGGTCAGCATTTCCATGGCGCTGGGCGTGCCGGTCGGCCTGCTGGCGGCTTACGTCGGCGGCTGGACGGACAGCCTCATCTCACGCTTTACCGACGCCATGCTGGCCGTGCCGTTTTTGATCCTGGCCATCGCACTGGCCGCCTTCCTGGGCCCCAGCCTCAGCAACGCCATGATCGCCATCGGCGTTTCGGCCACGCCCATCTTCATACGCCTCACGCGTGCCCAGGTGCTGGCCATGAAGGTAGAGGATTTCGTCGAGGCGGCGCGCGCCGTGGGCAACCCGCACTGGCGCATCGCGCTGCGCCACATCCTGCCCAATGTGCTGCCGCCGCTGATCGTGCAGGCTTCGCTGGCAATTGCCGCGGCCATCATCGCCGAGGCCAGTCTGTCTTTTCTTGGCCTGGGCCAGCAGCCGCCGGCGCCCAGCTGGGGCAGCATGCTCAACACTGCCAAAAATTACGTCGACAATGCGCCCTGGATGGCCATCTGGCCAGGGCTGTCCATCTTCCTGCTGGTACTGTCCTTTAACCTTCTGGGTGACGGGCTGCGTGATGCGCTAGACCCGAAACACAAATAAACTGACAAGCCCGGGTCCGACAGCACCCCCTTCTTCTTTCCTTCCATTCGCCATGCCTACATTCGACGCCCTTCACTATCCCTATGCCTCCCGCCGCAACGTGGTCTATGCCAACAAGGGCATGGTCGCGACGTCACAGCCGCTGGCCGCGCAGGCGGGCCTGCAGGTGTTGCAGGCCGGCGGCAATGCGATTGATGCGGCGATTGCGACAGCGGCCGCGCTGACGGTGGTTGAACCCAATGCCAACGGCATAGGCGGCGATGCCTTCGCGCTGGTCTGGCACGGCGGCAAGCTGCACGGGCTCAACGCCAGCGGCCCGGCGCCGCGCGGCATCACCCTGGAAAAACTGACAGGCCAGGGCTTGAGCGAAGTGCCTAAATACGGCCCGCTGCCCGTTACCGTGCCTGGCACGCCCGCCGCCTGGGCCGCACTGGCGCAGCGTTTCGGCCGCCTGCCGCTGACCACCTCGATGGCGCGCGCGGTGGAGCTGGCGCGAGAGGGGTTTCCGGTTTCACCTACCGTGGCCAGCGCCTGGCAAACAGCCACGGCGCTGTTCCGTGACGCATTCAAAGAGCCTTATTTCAAGTCCTGGTTTGACACCTTTTCGCTTGAGCGCGCACCGCAACCGGGCGAAGTCTGGCGCTCCGCCGCCCATGCCGACACCTTGCAATCGATTGCCGAAACCAACGCGGAAAGTTTCTACCGCGGCCCGTTGGCCGAACGTATTGCGGCCTTCGTGCAGTCGGCGGGCGGCTACCTCAGCCAGGAGGACCTCGCCGCGTTCCAGGTCGACTGGTGCGACCCGATCAGCGTCAGCTACCGGGGCTATGACGTCTGGGAGATCCCGCCCAACGGCCACGGCCTGGTGGCCTTGATGGCGCTCAATATCCTCAAAGGCTTTGACTTCAGCGAGCGCGACAGCCTGCGCACCCACCACCTGCAAATCGAGGCCATGAAGCTGGCGTTTGCCGACGGCCTGGCGCATATTGCCGACCCAGCGCATATGCGAGTGTCCGTGGCCGACCTGCTGTCGGACGCCTATGCGGCCGACCGCAGGGCGTTGATAGGCGCGCGCGCCCTGCAGCCCATGCCGGGTGAGCCCTCACGCGGCGGCACGGTCTACCTGAGCACGGCCGACGGTGAGGGTAATATGGTCTCGCTGATCCAGAGCAACTACATGGGCTTCGGCTCGGGCATGGTGGTGCCGGGCACCGGCATCGCGCTGCACAATCGCGGCAACAATTTTTCACTCGACGCCAAGCACCCCAACAGCCTGGCACCGGGCAAACGCCCGTACCACACCATCATCCCGGGCTTTCTGACCCAGGGCGGCCGCGCCATAGGCCCCTTCGGCGTGATGGGCGGCTTCATGCAGCCGCAAGGCCATGTGCAGATGGTGATGAACACCGTGGACTTCGGCCTGAATCCCCAGGCTTCACTGGACGCACCGCGCTGGGAATGGGAAAGCGGCAAGCGCGTGAGCATTGAGCGCTCCACACCCGAGCATCTCTTCCACGGCCTTGCGGGCCTGGGCCATGAGGTGGCCTGGTCGGGCAACCGCCTTGGTTTTGGCCGCGGGCAGATCATCTGGCGCAATGCCGAAGGCGTACTCTGCGGCGGCACCGAGCCGCGCGCAGACGGCTCTATCGCCGCCTGGTAAGCGGTCCTTTCCCTGTCATCAACGGAGCGCAACGCCGGCCGTGCTGGCCAGGTACTGCTCCAGCACCGCCAGTTCGGCCGCCGTCGGCGCTCCCTTGCCGGCGATCACCGCATAGAGGTTGCCCCGAAACCCTTCGCGCGGGTAGTAGCTGACATAACCGCAGCCCATCAGCATCTGGCTGAAAGCGCTGGGTGCGAATGTTGCCGCGGCGCTGCCGGCCTCGGTGGAATTGACGCGCAGCTTTTGCGCGCCTGCCGATGAGGTCAGCGACAGCACAGCCGGCGCGTTCACGGCGAGCCTGGCCGGCGCCAGCAGTTGCACCGTCAGTCCCTTGGCATCGATCCACCGGGCGCGCGGCTGGCCGTTGGTAAAGCCCAGTTCCGAGAGTTGAAGGTCTTCCGTCTTGGAGGCCTGGAACACCACGCCCGTATTGGTCTGCGCGGGGACACTGAGCGCCGCAACGGCGAAGTGCGCGTCTTCGATGTTGTAGGGCACACGGTTGCGCGGATTGGGTTGCACGCCCGCCATGCGGGAGGATTTTTTGCACCAGAAGCCGAAGGACTCCGGCACCGCATGGTCAGAGTTCTTCTTGCCGTTGGTCACGCGCATTACCGGCAGCGACATCGGCCCGGCCGCGCCGTTGTCCTTGTTGATCCAGTTGATCATCTCCATGGCGTTGCCCGGACTGGAGCCGTAACCGGAATCCGACACCGCGCGCACGATCTGCCCCGCTGCGGCCGGTGCACCCAGCATGTAGTCGGTGTAGCCATCAGCCAGTTCCCATTTGCAGGCGCTGTATTTGGCGGTGATGGCCAGCGCCGCATCGGCAAGATTCGTCGCGGCATAGCCCACAGGGTCAGTCAACGAAAACACCCTGCGCGGCGGTGGCACCTGTCCGCCCAGTTGCCCATCGCTGGTGTAGGTCAGCGTGGCAATCTGGTTGGCTGCAGGCGTGTAAGTGAAGCTGTCCTGCCCGTTTGCCCCGGCGGGAATGGTGAGCCGCGTTTTGCTGAAGGTGCCGCCTTTGTTTGACGCTACTGTCAGCACCACCGGCTGGGCCAGGTTGCCACGCGCATAGACCGTGATCGTCAACGGCGTGCCCGCCAGCGCGTAGCCGGGGCCGTCGTCAAACAGGGCGGCTTGTGCAATCCCGATAGCGGCCTTGAGCACACCCGAGACCTCGGGCTCCAGCGTTTTGTTCTGGTGCCAGCCGGGCACATGGTTGATGGCGTAGTTCCGTATGGGCCAGTGGTTGCCACCCATCCAGGTGTAGAGCTCGCACCCCGACTGCGCGGCGTACACCGCGGCTTGCGTGAACATCTCTACCCATCGCGGGTCGTCAATCGGCATGCCGACCTCCGTGAGCGCCAGCTTCACGCCCTTGGCCTTGGCCCAGTCGACGGCGATCTTCAAGCGGTCCACGCCGGTGGAGGCCTTGATAGCGCCTGTGCCGAAACCGGCGCTGTAGTTCTTCGCCACCTCGGTGTCGTAGTCAAAGAAGGCGCCGTTGCTGAAGGCGTCCAGGTACATGTGGACTTCATAAATCAGGTTGGCGCCCGCCAGTGGAAAACCGGGGTTTTTGGCGCCTATGACCATGGCCGAGTCGTACTGGTTGCCCGCCACATAGATCGGGTTGGCAGTGTCGACAGCACGTATGGCCTGGATGGCTGCCTGGGCGAAGGTAGGCCAGATCGTCAGGTCTTCGCCGCCTTTCACGGCCTCCTCATTCGACGCAATCACCCCACCCGGTTTAGGCATGTCATGCGGCTCGTTCATGAGGCCGTAACCGCCAAAGCCGGGATGGTTCTTCCACTTCGCCGCCGCGCGCGTCCAGAAGTCGGTGAAGTGAGAAATCTTGAGCGTGGCCCCTGGCGCCAGCGAAAAAATCCGCGACTGGATCTGCACCGCGTCTTTGGTGTAGGGCCGCAAGGGACTGGGCGGCACGGTCAGGCCGATCACCGAGCCGTCAGGCTGGAAGCGGAAGTCCTGATAGCGGCCGTAGTTGTGGTTGTCGATGATGCAGCGCGTGCCGGCAGCGGCGTGGGCGTCGAGCACGCCGGTGATGAAACTTTCATATCCTGCATGGAAAGCGCCGGGGTTTCCGATCGCCGCCTTGGCGGCAGTATCTGCCACCGTGTCGTGCAGCATGGGCTGCAGCAGTTCCCACTGAATGGGCAGCCTGTTTTTACTGAAACCGCAGGCGGCGAGGTAGGCCACGTCGGCCTTGCGCGGCACGGTGAAATGCAGATTGGGCGCCGAGCTGGTGTTGGCCCGCAGGCCGGGCTTGGCCCATTCCATGCCCGAGAGGTTGGTGCCCATGGCGGGCATGCCTGCCGCAGCGCGTACCGTGGCGGCGTGAGCCAGGCGGCTTAGGGCGAGGGGGCCAAGAGCGGCGAACGCGCCTGTGGCGAGTGCGGCTTGAGAAAATTCGCGTCTTTGCATCGGAAGGCTTCTCCTTTTCTTCACATCTTTGTTCGTAAAGACTCAGGTTAAGCCCGGTATTGCCGCTTCATTACAGTTTGAAGCAAGGCAGTGACCCGCTTACATTTCAGGTTCTTTCGGACTGTCAGATCTGACAGGTTTTGCACAGCGCCAGCGCGAAAATGCGAGGTCAGCGACAATAGTGGCAGGTATTTTTCGCTGTCGTTGCAATCGTTTGCAATTGCAGCGGCAGCTTTCACACCGGCGGTTTTGTGCAGGGCCAAGCGTCCTTGTTTTCCGTGCACAAGCGGCCTGATTCACTCCCACTTCCATCCATGACAAAAAGTTTTTTCCGGGCAGCCCTGGTGCTGGGTTTGCTGTCCGCCATCGGCCCTTTCGCCATCGACATGTACCTGCCCGCCCTGCCCTCCATCGGGCAGACGCTGGGCGCCTCCATGGGCGCGGTGCAGGCCAGCCTGATGGCCTTCTTCATTTCACTGGGCATAGGCCAGATCATTTACGGCCCGGTGTCCGACATGATCGGCCGCAAGGCGCCGCTCTACTTCGGCCTGCTGCTGTTTGCCGCCGGCAGCATCGGCTGCGCGCTGGCGCCGGACATCCACACGCTGGTGGTGCTGCGCTTTATCCAGGGCCTGGGCGCCTGCGCCGGCATGGTGGTGCCGCGCGCCATTGTGCGCGACCTGCACACCGGCCATGACGCCGCGCGGCTCATGTCCCTGCTGATGCTGGTCTTCAGCGTCTCGCCCATCCTGGCGCCGCTGGCCGGCAGCATCCTGATTGAATCCTTCGGCTGGCGCAGTGTGTTCTGGGCTGTCACGGTGGCCGCCGCTGCCGGGCTGCTGCTGGTGGGTTTCACCCTGCCTGAGACAAGGCCGCCCGAGCAGCGCGTGGACAGCAGCTTCGGCAGTGCGCTCTCCGCGTATGGCGTGCTGCTGCGCGACCGGCATTTCATGGGCCTGGTATTCATCGGCGCCTTCGGCATTTCCAGCTTCTTTGCCTACCTGGCCAACTCTTCCTTTGTGCTGATTGACCACTATGGCCTCACGCCAAGGCAATACAGCATCGCCTTTGCCGTCAATGCGGCGTCGTTTATCGGAGTGTCACAGTTCACCGGCAAGCTCGCCGCGCGCTTTGGCCTGGTGCCCATCGTGAAAGTGGCGGTCACCGGGTATGCCGCCGTGATGGCGCTGCTGCTGGTGGTCAACCTGGCCGGCATCGAACGGCTGGACGTGATGATTGCCCTGCTCCTGGTGGGCTACGGATTTTTGGGCCTGGTGGTGCCGACCACGGCGGTGCTCGCACTCGAAGAGCATGGCGCGATTGCGGGCACGGCTTCGGCACTGATGGGCACCCTGCAGTTCGTAACCGGCGCGGTGGTGATGGCGACCGTCGGCGTTTTTGCCGACGGCACTGCCCTCCCCATGGTGGCCGGCATTGCGGGCTGCGCGTTGCTGGCCTATGCCATGGCGCGCGGCACGCTGGGCGGCGTTCGCACCGCCCCTGCCGCTGCACGCTAGGTCACTAGGCCTGCATACGCAGCCGGCGCGCCGCTTCTTCGGCGCGCGCGTCGTCAATCTCACCCATCACCGCGCCCAGGTTGACCGGGCCGGTCTTGTGCGTAAAGCGCCCCGTCAGAACGGTCTCAGGTTGCAGCACGCCGCGCTGGTACAAGTCCCAGATCTCGCTGCCGTAGTCGGTGTGCAGGAGCTCGGGCGCGAAGCGGCCGAAGAAGCCGCGCAGGTTGGCCACATCGCGCAGCAGCATCCGCCCTGCGTGGTTGTTGCCGGCGGCGTCCACCGCCTGCGGCAAGTCGATGATGACCGGGCCGGGCTGGCCGTCCGTCACGCCCAGCAGGATGTTGAACTCCGACAAATCGCCGTGCACGACACCGGCGCACAGCATGCGCACCACTTCCGTGATCAGGGTGGCGTGATGCAGGCGCGCGTCTTCGGGCGAGAACTCCACGTCGTTCAAACGCGGCGCCGCATCACCGTGCTCATCGGTCACCAGTTCCATCAGCAGCACGCCATCGCAAAAATTATGGGGTTTGGGCACCCGCACGCCGGCAGCGGCCAGCCGGTATAGCGCATCGACCTCGGCGCTTTGCCAGGCTGCCTCGGTGGCCTCGCGGCCAAATCGTGTGCCCTTGGCCATGGCGCGCGCCTGGCGTGTGTTCTTCACCTTGCGGTTCTCGGTGTAGTCCACCGCCTGCCGAAAGCTGCGTTCGGTAGCGTCCTTGTAAACCTTGGCGCAACGGGTTTCGTCGCCACAGCGCACCACGTACACCATGGCTTCCTTGCCGCTCATGAGCTGGCGCACGACAGTGTCGATCAGCCCCTCTTCCAGCAGCGACTGCAATCTTTTCGGTGTTTTCATAGTCCCATTTTGCGCCTGCGCGCTGCAGGGCCGCCGCCTGCTTGCAAACGGTGCGGGTTCAAACCAGGGCAGGCATGGCCACGGGCGAGGAAGGCGTGGGGAGCCTGGCACCCTCGTTGGCTTGCAGCAGCCGGGTCAACCATTCATCTACCACCACCGGGTCGTTGATGGTTTTAATCGCCTGGTAGGCCACTTCCGCTTCGGGAAACCGCCGCCGCAAAAAATTGAGCCACTGCTTGAGCCGCCCTGCCCGTGCACGCGCATCAAGCCGTGAGCAGACGATGTGCCAGAACTCGGCGATCAGCGGCAGCAAGGTGGGCCAGCTCACGGCCGGTGCGGATCCATTTGCCATGTCGGCTTTGATCGCCAGCCCCAGCCCGGGGTCACGCACTGCGCCGCGGCCGATCATCAACCTATTGCAGCCTGAGGCTTCGCGGCAGCGGCGCGCATCGTCTACCGTCCAGATCTCACCGTTGGCCACCACTGGAATTTTCACGGCGGCGCGAATGTCGGCAATACGCTCCCAGTACGCTGGCGGCCTGTAGGCCTGGGCCTTGGTGCGGCCGTGCACGACGAGTTCGCCCGCGCCACCGGCCTCGATCGCCAGCGCACACTCCACGGCCCGCGCATCGTCGTCGTAGCCCAGGCGCATTTTGGCCGACACCGGCATGTGCGCGGGCACCGCGCGGCGCACGGCACCGACGACGGCGGTCAGGGTTTCGGGCTCTCTCAGCAGCGATGCCCCGCCGCCGTGGCGGTTGACAACCGCTGCCGGGCAGCCGAAATTGAGATCAATACCGGCCGGCCCCAGGCTTGCCAGGCGCGCGGCGTTTTCCGCCATGCAGCCCGGGTCTGAGCCCAGCAGCTGCGCGCGCACCGGCACGCCGGCCAGCGTGCGGCCGCCGTTGTGCATCTCGGGCACGATGCGGTAAAACACCCGCTCGGGCAGCAACTGGTCGGTGATGCGGATGAATTCGGAAACGCAGCGGTCTATGCCGCCCACCCGCGTGAGGATGTCGCGCAGCACGAAGTCCAGCAGGCCCTCCATGGGGGCCAGCAAGACGGTTTCCTGCGCTTCGGTTTTCATGTCACTCAAGGCTTATTTGGCGGCCAATCGCCACAGCGACGTGACTTCGGCCGCGCGTGCCGCATGCAGCGCATCGCTCGCGTCTGCGGCCTTGGGGTGATGCGGCTGCGCGTCCAGCCGGTCGACCACCTTGAGTCCGGCAGCGTCTATCGCGGCCAGCAGCCACGTGCGTGTGCGCAGGCCCAGGTGCTCGGCAATGTCCGACAGGATCAGCCAGCCCTCGCCCTTGGGCTCCAGGTGGGCCGCCAGGCCATTGAGAAAGCCCAGCAGCATGCGGCTGTCTTCGTCATACACGGCGTGCTCAATCGGCGAACCCGGGCGCGCGGGCAACCACGGTGGGTTGCAGACAATGATGTGCGCCTTGCCTTCAGGAAACAGGTTGGCCTCACGCACTTCGATTTGCGGAAAGCCGAGCCGCTTGAGGTTGTCACGCGCGCAGGCCAATGCACGCGGGTCCTGGTCTGTCGCAATCACGCGCTGCACACCGCTGCGCAGGGCCAGCACCGCGGCCAGCACGCCGGTGCCGGTGCCGATGTCAAAACCGAGCAAGTCATCTGTGCCTTCAGGTACAGGCGCCTGGGCCACCAGGTCGATGTATTCGCCACGCACCGGCGAGAAAACGCCGTAGTGCGGATGGATGCGGTTGTGTGGTCCGTCTTCGCCCAGGGCGGGAATGGGAACGCCCTTGCGCCGCCATTCGTGCGAACTGATGAAACCCATCAATTCGCGCAGGGATGCCACGGAAGAACCATTGCTTTCTTTGGCAGGTCCCCAGGCTTCTGAGCAAGCCTTCTTCGCATCCGGGGCGCGGCGCAAAGGAATGCTGTAGTCCGCATCAAACGGGATCAGCACCATGCTGAGCACCCGGGCGCGCTGCGCCTGGGCCTGGCGGTGCAGGTGAAAGGCTTCGGGGAAAACCGGGGCGGTCGCTGGCACCGGGGCGCTGGCGTCTGCCGCCTTCTGGTCCTTGACACGTTTGTCGCGCTTGGGTTTGGCTGGTTTGTCGACACGGCGCGCCAACGCCTGCAGCAACAGCCGGGCGTTCTGGAAGTCGCCGCGCCAGAGCAGGCCCGTGCCTTCGCACGCCAGGCGGTAGGCCGCATCTGCCGCGAGGGTGTCGTCAGCGATCACCACGCGCTTGGGCGGCGATGCGCCGCGCTCGGAACGCCAGCGCGCAGAACGCGCCTCGCCGCCCTCCGTCCAGTGGATGGTGAGGGGCTCAGCGGAAGCGCTAGCGGAAGAAGTTACGGGAACAGCAGGTGAAACAGACATCAGGGGCAGACAAAGAGGAACAAACGAAGAACAAGAAGGAAGCCAAGTGTTTTAACAGATGGCCAGCCCCGGCGGCTGTAAGCGCTACCTATTCACTATCAATTCGATAGCTGGCGGCGCATGTACTGATTGGGCTCCGGCCATTTTTGGCACGTAAAAAAGGGTTGGAAGTCTATGGGGCGATTTCGGACGCAAGCCCAGAACGGCTTCCGGAGCACGGCTTCCGGAGCACTTCCCCATCCATTTTAAGAACGATTCAGGCCTCCAGCCCAATAGGGGCCTTGACCACCAGCTATCAATTAGATAGCGAAACCAGGTGGCACACCGCAAAAGGGGCGATAGAAAATGGATCTGCCGGAACCGGCCGGACCACCGGATGAAATGAGCCGATACGCCGGGTTGGGCTCATTCTCCGCGGGGATCGGTACTTTCTTCTTTGTGTTCAGTGCCAAGGGCCGGCGGTTGCTCTCCTCCCCTGAAGGCCACCAGAAACGCGTCGGAAGCCACCTGGTCAGCCAGGGCCCTCAAGTTCGCAGCCGAGGCGGAGCCCAGAACGGCTTCCACTTGATCGTTGACTGCTGCCCAGTGCACGATGCCTTCCGAAAGCCGGGTCTTGCCAAGCGAGGTGAGAACGCTGTGCTTGGTCCGGCGGTCTTGCGCGTCCTGGCGCAACTCAACAATGCCGTCGCGCACCAGAGGCCTGAGCGCATGGGTCAGGGCAGAAAGTTGAATGGCGAGCAGGGCTGCCAGGTCCTGCAGCGCCGGCCCCTGCTGGTCGGCGCCCGTGAGCCGGTGTATTCCTGCGATGAGCGCGAGCTGCGTGGCCTTGAGGTTCAACGGTGCCAGCGCTTCGTCATAAAGCTGCTCAAGCCTGCGAGTCGCAACGCGCAGTGGGGTGATCGTGCAGGCCCGCCCGCCCAGGATGTCCTCCCCATAGGCGGCGAACTCATCCAGGCTGTCGTACACATCAACAGGATTCGCGGTAATTCCCATACTTTAAAAATGGTTGAGTACTGCACTGTTCTGCAGCTTGAGGGCGATCGCCCCTATATTTGAGCCCTCAACCTTATTAGTTGAGCCCTCAATTTTATTGGAAAACCATCAATGACAACCAACAGTTCCAGAAAAGTCGCGCTCGTCACAGGGGCTTCTTCGGGCATCGGCGCCGTCTATGCGGACCGCCTCGCCGCGCGTGGCTACGATCTTATCCTTGTCGCCCGGCGCGCTGACCGCCTGGAGGCGCTCTGCGCACAGGTATCAAAGGCGCACAACATCAAAGCTGAGGCTGTTGTGGCCGATCTGGGCAAAGAGCAGGATTTGGCACGGATCGAGACCATTGTGGCCACCCATGAGGACGTGCGCGTCCTGGTCAACAATGCCGGCCTTGCGCGCCTGGCACCTGCGGCCCGGATGCCAGCAAACGACGTGGCCTCCCAGATCGCTCTCAACATCACCGCGTTGACGCGCCTGACCCAGGCGGTGGTGCCCGCGTTCATCGGCAGAAACCAGGGCGTGATCATCAATATCGCTTCTGTCCTGGCCATCCATTCGATGCCCATCAGCGCCGTCTACAGCGGCACCAAGGCTTTTGTACTGCAATACAGCCGGGGCCTGCAGGAAGAGCTGGCAGGCACCGGGGTGAAGGTCCAGCTGGTGCTGCCCGCATCGACAGCCACTGAGATATGGGACCTGTCGGGCGTTCCACTGGCGGCTCTCAACAAGGAGGCCCTGATGACGACCGAGCACATGGTCGATGCAGCACTCGCGGGCTTCGACCAGGGCGAAACCATCACCTGGCCGTCGGTCGCCGATGCCAGCCTGTGGGACAAGTACGAGGCTGCCCGCTCCGAACTGTTCGCGAACACCCAGGTTGGAACACCGGCCCCGCGCTACAAGGTTCTCTGAGGCAGCGAACTAACCGTTGCTGCTCTTCCTCTGCCCCTCTTTTCATTCCCTAAGGACAACTCATGCTTTTCGATGCATTCCCCCTGCGCGGCATTGCGCTCAAGAACCGTGCCGTGATGTCGCCGCTCACCCGCAGCCGCGCAAGCGACAACACGCCCAACAGCCTGATGGCCATCTATTACGGCCAGCGCGCAAGCGCCGGCCTCATCATCACGGAAGGAACTTCGCCCTCGCCCAACGGCCTGGGTTATGCCCGCATCCCCGGCCTGTTCAATGAGGCGCAGGTGCAAGGCTGGAAGCTGGTAACCGATGCCGTGCATGCCAAGGGCGGCAAGATTGTCGTGCAACTGATGCATACCGGCCGTGTGACCCACCAGGCCAACCTGCCGGCCGGCGCCGAAGTGCTTGGGCCTTCACCTGAAACCTGCCCTGGCGAGATGTGGACCGATACCCAGGGCAGCCAGCCGCACACGCCGCCGCGCGCCATGACCGAGGCCGACATCCAGGCCGTGGTCGGCGAATACGCCACGGCCGCGCGGCTTGCCATCAAGGCCGGCTTTGACGGCATCGAACTGCACGCCGCCAACGGTTACCTGCTTGAGCAATTCCTGAACGCCAACATCAATCGCCGCACGGACGGCTACGGCGGCACAGCCGAAGGGCGCAACCGGCTGGTGCTGGAAGTCGCTCACGCAGCCGCGAAGGAGATCGGCGCTGAGCGCGTCGGCATCCGCCTGTCGCCCCACGGCGTGGTCAATGCCGCCGGCGCATTCGAAGGCGTGGACGAACAGTACCTGGCGCTGGTGAAGGCGCTGTCCGCACTCGGCCTCATGTACATACACGTCCTGGACCATTCGGCCATGGGCGCCCCGCCTGTTCCGGCGAAGCTGAAGGCCGATTTGAGGGCTGCGTTCGATGGGCCCTTTATCCTCGCCGGCGGGCAAAACAAAGCCAGCGCAGAACAGGCGCTGAGCGAAGGCCGTGCGGACCTGATTGCCATTGGCAGGCCTTTCATCGCCAACCCTGACCTGGTCGAGCGCTTGCGCCAGGACGCGCCCTTGAATGCTCCCTCCCCGGACACGTTCTACACACCCGGCGCCAAGGGCTACACGGACTACCCGACGCTCGCAGCTCAAACATCAACCGCCTGATTGCCAACCCTCCCCGCTCCGATAAATGGGAGGCGCGGAATTAAAAAAAGCCCGGCAATTGCCGGGCTTTTCTATTTCAGTCATTCACTGGAGTGTTCAGACTGTCCATCCACCGCCAAGGGCCCGGATCAATCCCACTGTTGCCAGGTACTGCGAAGTCTTCACCTGCAGCGCCTGGCGCCGGTTGCGCAATTCGCTGCGCTGGGCGTCCAGCAGCTCAAGCTGGCTGACAAAACCGTTGCGGTAGCGTGAGTCCGACAGCACCGTGGCGCGGGTGGCTGAGGCGACCGAGCGCGATTGCGCTTCCGACTGCTCAGCCAGCAGGCGCAATGCCGAGAGCTGGTCTTCCACATCCTTGAAGGCGACGAGGATCTGCTCGCGGTAGTTGGCCAGCGCGATGTCGAGTTCGGCATTCGCGTTCTGCACACCGGCCTTGCGGCGCCCGCCATCAAAGATCGGCAGCGACAGCAGCGCGCCCACGCCCCAGGCCTGGGTGGACACCTTGAACAGGTCCTTGATCTCGGGCGCGGCATAACCGCCGTTGGCCGTCAGCGAGAAGGTCGGGAACCAGGCGGCTTCAGCCACGCCCACGCGGGCCTGCGCGGCCTGCATGGTGCTTTGCGCAGCCGACACGTCGGGCCGGCGCTCCAGCACCGTGCTGGGGACGCCGGCCGGGATGACCGGCAGCGCCGTCGACCACTCAGTGGGCGCCACGGCAAAGTTGGAAGCCACCTCGCCGACCAGCACGGCCAGCGCATGTTCCAGTTCGGCGCGGCGGCGGTCCAGCGCCAACGCTTCGGATTCGGTGGCCGCCACCTCGGTGCGCACGCGGGCGACATCCAGCTCGGCCACGTCGCCTTCCTTGAAGCGGATCTCCGTCAGGCGCAGCGTGTTGCGGTAGGCCTGCAGCGTGTCGCGTACCAGCGTGCGCTCCGTGTCGAGTGAGCGCAGGTTGAGGTAGGTCTGCGCCACATCGGCCTGCACCAGCAGCTGGGTGCTGCGTAGCAGGGCTTCGCGAGACTTTGCGTCCAGCGATGCAGCGTCCGAGTTGAGCGACAGCTTGCCGATCAAATCAACTTCATACGAAAAGTTGGCGGCGGCCGTGACTGTGGTCTGCGCCACGCGGTTGGTGGTGATATTGCTCTGGCGCACGGCGCCTCCGCTCAAACCCACTTGCGGCAGGCGATCAGCGTCGGTATTGCGCAAGATGGCTCGCGCCTGGGCCAGCCGGCCTGCGGCCACTTTCACGCTGTTGTTGTTATTGCCTGCCTGCTCGACCAGCTGGTCGAGCACGGGGTCGGCAAACACCTTCCACCAGGTGCCTTGTGATTGCGGGGCGGTGGCTGCTGCCGTAGCGACAGCAGCAGCGTTTTCCTTATAAGCCGACGGCGCGGCGGGAATGCTGGCCGGATCAACCGAGGCGCTGGTGGCGCAACCAGCCAGCACCAGGGCGGCCAGCAGCGGCAACAGAGCGGTGCGTAGTTTTGACGATGTGTGGTTCATGATGAACTCCTGTATCTTTTTCGATGCTTGTTGTTATTCGTGAAGCTTGAGGGGCGCTGCGGGTTGCGCGTGCACACCTGCACCACCGGCGCCGGCAAAGGCTTCAACGTGCGGCACTTCGCCGTGCAGCTTCAGCGGCCGGTTGCCCGTGAGGGCGCGCAGCGTGACATAGAACACCGGCGTGAGGAAGAGACCGAAAGCCGTCACACCAATCATTCCGGAGAACACCGCCACGCCCATCGCGTGGCGCATTTCGGCGCCGGCACCGGTCGACAGCACCAGGGGCAGCACGCCCATGATGAAAGCCAGCGAGGTCATCAGGATGGGGCGCAGACGCAGGCGGCTGGCTTCAACCGCAGCCTGCAGCGGCGTGCGCCCGGCAAACTCCAGCTCGCGCGCAAACTCCACAATCAAAATGGCGTTCTTCGCCGACAGCCCCACCAGCACAATCAAGCCGATCTGCGTGAAGATATTGTTGTCGCCGCCGGTCAGCTTCACGCCCAGCATGGCGGCCAAGAGGCCCATGGGCACGATCAGCACGATGGCGATCGGCAAGGTCAGGCTTTCATACTGCGCGGCCAGCACCAGGAAGACCAGCAGCAGCGCCAGCGGGAACACCCACATGGCCGAATTGCCGGCAATGATTTCCTGGTAGGTCAGGTCCGTCCACTCATAGCTGATGCCGGGCGGCAGGGTTTCCGCCGCGATGCGCGCGACCGCATCCTGTGCCTGTCCCGACGAATAGCCGGGTGCGGCGCCGCCGTTGATGTCGGCCGACAGGAAGCCGTTGTAGCGCATGGCGCGTTCAGGGCCAAAGCTCGGCGTCACTTTCATCAACGCCGACAGCGGCACCATTTCGCCGGTGGCCGAGCGCACCTTGAGCAGGCCGATGTCTTCAGCACGGGCGCGGTAAGGCGCGTCGGCCTGGACACGCACGGAGTAGGTGCGGCCGAACTTGTTGAAGTCATTGGCATACAGGCTGCCCAGGTAGATTTGCATGGTGTCGAACACGTCGGTCACCGGCACGCCGAGCTGGCGCGCTTTGGTGCGGTCGATGTCGGCATAGAGCTGCGGCACGTTGACCTGGAAGCTCGAGAACATGCCGGCCAGCTCGGGCGTCTGGTAGGCCTTGCCCATGAAGGCCTTGGTGGCGGCGTCCAGCGCGGCGTAACCGAGCGAGCCACGGTCTTCCAGTTGCAGCTTGAAACCGCCGGTGGTGCCCAGGCCCTGCACGGGCGGCGGCGGGAACATCGCGATAAACGCTTCCTGGATGCCGCCGAATTTGCCGTTGAGCTGGCCGGCGATAGCGCCCGCGCTCAGGTCTGCGCTCTTGCGCTGGTCAAACGGTTTGAGCGACAGAAATACGATGCCCGAGTTGGAGCTATTGGTAAAACCGTTGATCGACAGGCCCGGGAAAGCAATCGCGTGCTCCACGCCAGGTTGCTTCATGGCGATGTCGCTGATCTTGCGGATCACGTCTTCGGTGCGGTCCAGCGTCGCGCCGTCTGGCAGTTGCGCAAAACCGATGAGGTATTGCTTGTCCTGGCCGGGCACAAAGCCGCTGGGCACGGCCTTGAAGAGGCCCGTGGTGGCCAGCACCAGCACCAGGTAGGCACCCAGCATGATGGCCTTGCGCGAGATCGCGCCCTTAACACCGCGGCTGTAGTTTTCAGAACCGCGGCTGAAGGCCTTGTTGAAGGCACCGAAGAAACGGCCAAACACTTTGTCCATGCCGCGGGTCAGCGCGTCTTTCGGCGCGTCATGGCCTTTGAGCAGCATGGCGGCCAAGGCCGGCGACAGGGTCAGCGAATTGACGGCTGAAATCACAGTCGAAATCGCAATGGTCAGCGCGAACTGCTTGTAGAACTGGCCCGACAGGCCGGTGATGAAAGCCAGCGGCACGAACACGGCGATCAGCACCAACGCAATGGCGATGATGGGGCCCGACACCTCTCGCATGGCTCGGTAGGTGGCGTCGCGCGGACTCAGCCCCCCTTCGATGTTTCGCTCGACGTTCTCCACCACCACGATGGCGTCGTCCACCACAATGCCAATGGCCAGCACCAGCCCGAACAAGCTGAGCGCATTGATTGAAAAACCGAACAGGTGCATCACCGCAAACGTGCCGATGACCGAAATAGGCACCGCCAGCAACGGGATGATGGAGGCGCGCCAGGTTTGCAGGAAGATGATCACGACCAGCACCACCAGCGCCACGGCTTCGAGCAGCGTGTGCACCACGGCCTCGATGGAAGAGCGAACGAACTGCGTGGTGTCGTAAACGATTTCGTAGTCCACGCCTTCAGGCATGTTCTTTTTCAGGTCCTTCATCACGGCCTGCACGTCGTCGGAGATCTGGATGGCGTTGGAGCCCGGCGCGGCAAATACCGGCACTGCCACGGCCTGCTTGTTGTCCAGCAAGGAGCGCAGCGCGTAATCTGAAGCGCCCAGTTCCAGGCGCGAGATGTCGCGCAGGCGCGTCACGGCGCCGCCCTTGTCGGTCTTGACGATGATGTCGCCGAACTCTTCTTCGCTTTGCAGGCGGCCCTGGGCATTGATGGACAGTTGCATGTCCACACCGGGCAGGCCGGGCGACGCACCGACCACGCCGGCTGCGGCCTGGATGTTCTGCTCGCGGATGGCGCGCACCACGTCGCCGGCGGACAAACCGCGCTCAGCCACCTTTTGCGGGTCCAGCCAGACGCGCATCGAATAGTCACCGGAGCCGAACAGCTGCACCTGGCCCACGCCGTTGATGCGTGCCAGGCGGTCCTTGACATTGAGCACCGCGTAGTTGCGCAGGTAGGTCATGTCGTAGCGGTCGTTGGGCGACAGCAAGTGCACCACCATCGTGAGGTCGGG
>JAJKJM010000046.1 GCA_021153985.1 Polaromonas sp. | reverse complement strand
GGCCTCATTCGCCCGATCCCCTTGGCCGATGTCTGGGGAGCGGGCTACAGAAAAGAATAGAAACATCTGAACGGTATCTTGCGATCCGCCCAGTAGTCCGAAGCATCCCGGAAGATGTCCAGCAGCTGCTCGCGCGCTTCCTTGTCGAATTTGGCGTTGGCCGGGATTTGTTCGAGCACGACGATAAAGCCGGGCTGCGGGCCTGATTTGTGGACCAGGTCCGTCATGCAGTCGTACAGCGCGTCGAAATTCTTGCCGAAATGCGCAGGGAAGGTGTACTGCGCCGCAATCATGTCCAGGACATCCTGCTTGCTCTGGGCATTGCCCAGGTTCGCGTACAGGAAGTGCTGGTTCAATTGCGTCGCGGCATCCTGCAGGTCCTGCACACGGAAGGCCCGTATCGATTGAACGATGTTGGGACGTACGCCGCGCAAGGGCGTTTCACCGTCCTTGCGCAAAGGCGTCTCGTTGTCCCGACGAAGTGGTGTATCCATCTCCGCTACTCTTTCTCTTAAGTCAAAAACTCAAAATAACAACCACAGTTCAATTTACTGAACGATTCTGCGAAAACTCGCATAGTGGTCGTCGGTGTAATAACAGGCATCCGGGACGGCAGGTTTCATACCCCCGCAAACAATGCGCCGGGCTCCCCGGCTGCGTTCGTTGGGCGTTCTGACGGTGTACTCACGGTAGTAGCCACGATTTTTGGCGGGAAGAAGTCGCTCCCGGTTGCCAAATACCACGCCGTCCTTGTCATGCCTGAACGGACCACCCTGATAAATCAGCGTCATCATGTCGCGCCCTTGGGGCGGCAACTGGGCCACCGCAATCGTGTCAGCCGAGGCCGGGTAAACCGGGCCTTTGGCCTGCACCATGCTGGGGAACAGCCCACTCAGGCTTGTTGCCAAGATCAGCAGCGCTGCCACTTTGGCCGCCTGCCGATGTCCCCACCCATTGCGCAACATGAAAAAGAAGCCTTTCCTGGAACCCAAGGTCAGCCCGCCGATTTCGGGTTAACCCTTAAATTTCAAGAGAGGTAGTTTGCCGCATATGGCCAAAAAACGCAAGTGGCTGCTGAAAATTTAGGCAGTAAAGACAGGGGTTTAAGCCCTACTAAGTTAGTACTGGCTTTCTAATTTGGGCTTATCTGCCGGCATTGGCGTCCGCCACCGTCAGCGCTGTCATGTTGACAATACGGCGTACGGTAGCGGTTGCCGTCAGGATGTGCATGGGTTTGTTGGCGCCCAGTAGCACGGGGCCGATGGCAATGTTGCCGCCTGCTGCGGTTTTGAGCAGGTTGTACGAAATATTGGCCGCATCAATATTGGGCAGCACCAACAGGTTCGCCTCGCCCGACAGCGTGCTATTGGGCATGATGAGCGCACGCGCGTCGGCGTCCAGTGCCACATCGCCGTGCATTTCTCCGTCAACTTCCAGCCACGGGGCTTTTTCGCGCAGCAGTTCCAGCGTACGGCGCATCTTCAGCGCGCTGGGTGAATTGGTAGAGCCGAAGTTGGAATGCGACAGCAACGCCGCTTTGGGCTTGATGCCGAAGCGCATCATCTCTTCTGCCGCCATGGTCGTGATCTCTGCGAGTTGCTCCGCCGTCGGGTCGCAGTTCACATGGGTATCGAGCAGGAACACCTGGCGATTGGGCAACAGCAGGCCGTTCATGCAGGCATAGGTATTGACGCCTTCACGCTTGCCGATGACCTGGTCCAGATAGTCCAGATGGTGAGCCGTTGTACCCCAGGTGCCGCAGATCAGGCCGTCCACGTCGCCCTTGTGCAGCAGCATGCCGGCGATCAGCGTGAGGCGGCGGCGCATCTCGATCTTGGCTATCTGCACCGTAACGCCGCGGCGTTCCATCATGCGGTGGTAGGTTTGCCAGAAGTCGCGATAGCGATGGTCCTGCTCGACGTTGACCACGTCATAGTCGAGCTCTTCCTTCAGGCGCAGGCCAAATTTCTCGATGCGCTGGGCAATGATGGCAGGCCGGCCGATCAATGTGGGCCGTGCAAGGCCCTCGTCCACCACGATCTGGCAGGCGCGCAGCACGCGCTCTTCTTCACCCTCTGCATAAGCCACGCGTTTGCGGCTTGCCGCTTTGGCGGCCGCAAAGATTGGCTTCATCACAGTGCCCGAAGCGTAGACAAAGCTTTGCAGCCTCTCGCGATAGGCGTTCATGTCCTGGATAGGCCGCAAGGCCACACCGCTGTCGGCAGCGGCTTGGGCCACCGCAGGCGCGATCTTCATCATCAGGCGCGGATCGAAGGGCTTGGGAATCAGGTACTCGGGGCCGAACGCGAGCTTCTCGCCTACATAGGCGGCCGCCACGACTTCGCTCTGCTCGGCTTGCGCAAGTTCAGCAATCGCGTGGACCGCGGCGATCTCCATCTCCACCGTGATGGTGGATGCGCCGGCGTCCAGCGCGCCGCGGAAGATATACGGAAAGCACAGGACGTTGTTGACCTGGTTGGGATAGTCGGTGCGGCCGGTTGCCATGATGGCGTCGTCGCGCACGGTCCGGACGTCTTCCGGCGTGATCTCGGGGTTGGGGTTGGCCAGCGCCAGGATGATGGGCTTGGCCGCCATCTTGGCGACCATGTCTTTCTTGAGTACACCGCCAGCGGACAGTCCCAGGAAGATGTCTGCGCCGGCGATGACGTCGGCGAGCGTGCGCGCATCGGTCTTCTGTGCGAACTGGATCTTGTCTTCGTCCATCAGCTCGGTGCGGCCTTCATACACCACGCCGGCCAGGTCGGTCACAAACACGTTTTCCCGCTGGATGCCCAGCTTGAGCAGCAGGTTCAGGCAGGCCAGCGCCGCCGCGCCCGCGCCGGAAGTCACCAGCTTGACCTGCCCGGGGCCCTTGCCGACGATCTTGAGCGCATTCAGCACCGCCGCGCCCACAGTAATGGCCGTGCCGTGCTGGTCGTCGTGGAACACCGGGATCTTCATGCGCTTGCGCAGTTCACGTTCTACATAGAAGCAGTCGGGCGCCTTGATGTCCTCAAGGTTGATGGCGCCGAAGGTCGGCTCCAGCGCAGCGATGATGTCGACCAGCTTGGCCGGGTCTTTTTCGTCGATTTCGATGTCGAACACGTCTACCCCGGCGAACTTCTTGAAGAGCACGCCCTTGCCTTCCATCACCGGCTTGGCGGCCAGGGGGCCAATGTCGCCCAGCCCCAGCACGGCCGTGCCGTTGGTGACCACTGCCACCAGGTTGCCGCGGCTGGTGTATTTGAAGGCGTTGTTAGGGTCCTTGACGATTTCTTCGCAGGGGGCCGCGACGCCGGGCGAATAAGCCAGAGCCAGGTCACGCTGGTTGGTCAACTGCTTGGTTGCAGCGATGGCTATTTTGCCCGGGGTGGGGAATTCATGGTACTCAAGCGCGGCGCGGCGCAGTTCGGCGCGTTTTTCTTCGCGGTTGGTTTCACCGTTATCGGGCGTCGCAGCGGATGGTGTCGGCATCAGGAAGGTCTCCAGCGGAACGGTCGGGGCGACCGTCAGTTTCTTGTAGGGTCTGCGATTGTAGGCCTGTTGAAGGGGAAAACCCTAGTAAGTGAATCTACGCAGCAAGGTGCTTCGCTTGTGACTTTTTTGCATGGAAAGCAGCTTTGCCGCCAAGCCTGTCCACGATAACAGCGCGTAGCTGCTTTTTGCGCGCTTTAAGCGCGAATTGCAGGACTGGCCGCACGGCCGCTTAGCGCGCCACGCCCAGCAAATGGTCCAGTCGCTCAGGCTGCTCGCGCAATGCCTGGGCCGTTCCCGCGTGCACCACCATGCCGCGGTCCAGCACCACGGCGCTGTCGGAAATCGCCAGGATGGCCTGCGGGTGCTGCTCCACGATGATGGCGCTCAGGCCTTCTTCGCGCGTGATGCGGCGTATGGCGCGCAGCAGCTCTTCCACGATGATGGGCGCCAAACCCTCCAGCGGCTCGTCAAGCAGCAGCAGCTTCGGGTTCAGCACCAGCGCCCGGCCTACGGCCAGCATCTGCTGCTCGCCGCCTGACAGCTGCGTGCCCAGGTTGCCCTTGCGCTCGGCCAGGCGCGGGAACATCGCGTACACGCCGTCGGGGTTCCATTTGCCCGGGCGCGCCACGGCGGTGAGGTTTTCATGCACCGTCAGCGACTTGAAGATGTTGCGCTCTTGCGGCACCCAGCCTATGCCGGCCGCCGCGCGTTCATGCGAGGGCAGCTGGTGCAACGCGACCCTGGAAGGCCCGGCACCGAAAGAGATGGCGCCACCGTGTTGCCGCGTCGCGCCCGCCAGTGTGTTGATCAGCGTGGTTTTGCCGGTGCCGTTTCGGCCCAGCAGCGCGAGCGTCTGGCCCTCGCCCAGCGTGAAAGACACCTCATGCAGCACCACGGCTTCGCCGTAGCCGGCGCGCAGTTTGTCGACCTGGAGCAGCTCAGCCATGGGCCACCTCCTCCCCATGTTGCTTCCCATGTTCCTCGCCATGGCCCAGGTACACAGCCTTGACCTGAGGGTCGGCCGCAATCTGTTCGGGCGTCCCTTCGGTCAGCAGCGTGCCGTTGACCAGCACCGTCATGGTGGTGGCGAAGCTGAACACCAAATCCATGTCGTGCTCGATCAGCAGCACCGACACGTCGGCCGGCAGCGCGGCCACGGTTTGCAGCAGTTCCTCACGTTCGCCGGCCGGCACGCCCGCCACCGGTTCATCGAGCAGCAGCACGCGCGGCTCGCAGGCCAGCGCCACGGCGATTTCCAGCAGGCGGCGTTTGCCATAAGCCAGCACGCGGGTTGGCTGGTCCATCACCTCGGTAAGGTGAAACTGTTCCAGCAATTGTTCGCAGCGCTCGGCCACGGCCCGGTTGCGGCCCAGCGGCTGCCACCATTTCGCGCCCAGGCCCGCCTGCTGCGACACAGTCAGCGCCAGCGTCTGCAGCGGTGTGAGCGAGTCGAACAGCTGGTTGATCTGGAATGTGCGCACCATGCCGCGCTTGACGCGCTGGTGCGGCGCCAGCCGCGTGATGTCCTCGCCTTCAAGCAGGATGCGGCCCTCGGTCGGCTGCAGCACGCCTGTCAGCAGATTGACCAGCGTGGTCTTGCCCGCGCCATTGGGGCCTATCAAGGCATGGCGCGCGCCGCGCCGCAAATTCAGGCTCACGTTGTTGGTGGCCGCAATGCCGCCGAAGCGCATCACCAGGCCTTGCGCGGACAGCACCGCCTCATGCGGCGCCGCGCTCATGGCCCGCCTCCGCGCCGGCGCTGCGGCAGCCAGGTCCAGGGCCGGGCCAGCCGCTCGCGGCCCACCAGCACCAGCACCACCAGGAAAAGCCCTATCCAGAAGGTCCAGTATTGCGGCGTGATGGAAGACAGCGCGTCCTGCATCAGCTTGAACACAATGGCTCCGGCCAGGCCGCCATACAGCCAGCCCACGCCACCCACCACCAGGATCAACAGCACGTCGGCTGAGCGGTGGAACTCAAATAAATCCAGCGAAGCGAAGCCGGTGGTCTGCGTCAACAACGCGCCGGCCGCGCCCGCCACGCCGGCCGCCACCGTATAAACCACTGCCAGCCGCGACGCCACGGGAATGCCGATGGCCATGGCGCGCAGGCGGTTGTCCCGTATTGCCTTCAGCGTGGCGCCTAGCGGCGAATGCACCAGGCGGCGCATCAGCACAAACAGCAGCAGCAGCACCGCCAGCGAATAGTAGGCGGCGGTGCGGCCCGAGAGATCGAACTCGAAGGTACCCAGCAGCGGGCCCATGACCACGCCCTGCAGGCCGTCGGCGCCGCCGGTCAGCCAGTCGAGTTTGTTGGCCAGTTCCAGCAGGATCAGCGCCACGCCCAGCGTCACCATGAGCCGCGTCAGGTCGCTGCCGCGCTGGATGGTGAGTGAACACACGGCGCCCAGCAGCGTCGCGGTGGCCATGCCCACGGCCAGGCCCACCAGCGGGTCGGGCATGACCAGCTTGGCGAACAGCGCCGCCGCGTAACCACCGATGCCGAAAAAAGCCGCGTGGCCCAGCGAGACGATGCCGGTATAGCCCAGCACCAGGTC
>JAJKJM010000045.1 GCA_021153985.1 Polaromonas sp. | reverse complement strand
GCCGGCAGCAATCCGCGGAAAAGGTCCACACCCACATGCTGGCTGCGCGCCAGCACCGTGGCGGCGCCAAAGAACACCAGCACGATCATCAGCGCGCGAGCGATTTCCTCGGCCCAGTCAAAAGGCTCATGCAGGAAATAACGGAACACCACCGAGACAAACACCACCAGCACATCAACAGCCAGCACCACACCCGCCACGTATTCGGTCATCCGCATCAGCCAGGCCAGCCAGCGGCCGGACGGGTGGCTGACACTGAAGCCGGGCGCGGATGCCTGCGTCGGGTTGTGCGACAGGGCTTCCGGCAAGGTCTCGCCTACCGCCCCAGGTACGCCCCCGGGCAGGGCCGCCGACATGCTGGCTGCCATGCTCAGCCTCGCGCCGCGTTGATCGCCGTGAAGAGCGGCGCGGTCTCAGGGTATTGCCTGGCAAAGCCGGCCCAGAGTTTGGTTTCCATTTCCTTCCTGACCAGGTCGCGCTCGTTTTTGGCCATGGGCGTAAAGGTGATGCCGAGCTTCTTCAGGTCTTCAATGCCCTGCAGGCCCTTCTCTGTCCCAGTCTTGCGCAACTGGATGGTTGAATCGGCGGCGGCTTTCATGAAGGCGGGGCGCAGTTCGGCCGGAATCCTTTCGACGCCGCGCTTGCCCATGATGCAGACCATGGGGCTGAACAAATGCTCCGTCATCCAGCAATGTTTGACGACCTCGTTGAGCTTGCTGGCCAGCACCGTGCCCGAGTCGTGCTCGAAGCCGTCGACCACGCCGGTCTGCGCGGCCATGTAGAGCTCGCCGAAAGAGATCGGCGTGGGGATCGCGCCCATGATCTTGAAGGTCTCGATAAACGCCGGTGTCGGCAGCACGCGCAGCTTGACGTTTTTGATGTCGGCCAACGACTTGACCGGCTGCTTGGTGTAGACGTTGCGGGCGCCATAGTGCGCGCTCCAGGTGATGACCTGGCAGCCCGTGCCCTTTTGCAGCATCTCGTTGAGCTTGGCGCCCACGCCGCTGTCCAGCGCTTTGGCCACGTGCTCGTAGCTGTCGAACAGGTAGCCCAGGTCCAGCATGCCGAGCTGCGGCGTCACGGTGGCCCAGATGGACGAGCCCGTCAGCATCATGTCGATGGAGCCGACCTTGACCTGCTGCACCACGTCGCTTTCCTTGCCGAGCTGGTTGTTGGGGAAATAGTCGATACGGATCTTGTCGCCCACAGCCTTTTTGAGGTTGGCCTCCATCAGTTGCTGCCAGGCGAAGTGGGATGAATTGAGGTCGGGCAAATGCGCCGACGACAGGCGCAGCGCGACGGTGGACTGGGCACTGGCCAGGCCCGAAAAACCCGTCGCCATGGCCACGGAGGCGGCGGAGGTGGTCTGGACAAAGCGGCGGCGTGAAAGTGAAGTCATTTTTTGTCTCCTGAGGGTGTTTTGCTAGTCGCGCGAGAATTTCGGCGTTCTTTGTAGAACGATTTACTGTATCGTTACACCAAATTCACCGTCAAGCCTGGAAAGGGATGTTTCTGATAGGTGTTTTCCTCCGTAAACGCCGGTTTTCCGGCGTTTACCGGCGCTGCGAAGGTGCTTGCGAAATCGTCAGGCGCAAAACGGGCCGCCGTTCATGCCGCTGGTTTTTGGCTAATCGGCAATCGCGGAAAACCCGGGTCTTGACGCGACGGGCTGGCGGCGCAGAATGCATCAGTCGTCGATGGGCCAACTTGTATGTACAAGTTACAGGCGGCAACCGCCAAGGGCATGGGCATGATTCCTGCTCGCCCAGATGGCACCCCCGGGGCGCTACCGCCACAAGCGGTTAGTCGCCATGTTTGTTTGACCGTCCAACCGAAGGAAATCATCTTGAACCCCATGCTTCCGCTCCTCAGCCGCCGCGTCCTGTGTGCCACCGCCGCGGCCGCCATGCTGGCCTGCAGCGCCGGCGCCGCGCTGGCCGCCACGCCCAAAGACACCCTGGTGCTGGCCTTCGGTTTCGACGACATCATCACCATGGACCCGGCCGAAGCCTTTGAGCTGTCCGCCGGCGAGATCATGGGCAACACCTATGACCGCCTGCTGCGCCTGGACATCAACGACCCGTCCAAACTGGTGGGTGACGTGGCCAAGTCCTGGACGGTGTCGGCCGACGGCAAGACCTACACCTTCGAACTCAAGCCCGGCCTCAAATTCGCCTCGGGCAACCCGCTCACCGCCGAAGAAGTGGCCTACTCGCTGCAACGCGCGGTGATGCTGGACAAATCCCCGGCCTTCATCCTGACGCAGTTCGGTTTCTCCAAAGCCAACGTCAAAGACAAGATCAAGGCCACCAGCCCGACCACGGTGACCCTGGAGACCGACAAGGCCTATGCGCCTACCTTTGTCTTCAACTGCCTGACGGCCAACGTGGCCGGCATTGTCGACATGAAGCTGGTGCAGTCCAAAGAAGTCAACGGCGACTGGGGTTACGCCTGGCTCAAGACCAACTACGCCGGCTCTGGCCCGCTCAAGCTGCGCGAATGGCGCGCCAATGAAATCGTCGCGCTGGAACGCAACGACAACTACTATGGCGCCAAGCCCAAACTGGCCCGCGTGATCTACCGCCACGTGAAGGAGTCGGCCACGCAGCGCCTGCTGCTGGAAAAAGGCGACATCGACATCGCCCGCAACCTGAGCCCGCAAGACATCGCCGCGCTCTCGGCCAACAAGGACGTGAAGCTCACCTCCACACCCAAGGGCACGGTCTACTACATCAGCCTGAACCAGAAGAACGCCAACCTGGCCAAGCCCGAAGTGCGCGAGGCCCTGAAATACCTGGTCGACTACGACGCCATCGGCGACACGCTGATCAAGAACATCGGCGTGATCAACCAGAACTTTTTGCCGCAAGGCCTGCTGGGCGCCAGCAAAGACAAGCCCTACAAACTCGACGTGGCCAAAGCCAAGGCGCTGCTGGCCAAGGCGGGTTTGCCCAATGGTTTCAAGGTCACCATCGACATGCGCACCATCCAGCCGGTGCAGGGCATCACCGAGGCCTTCCAGCAAACGGCCAAGCAGGCCGGCATCGACGTCGAGATCATTCCGGGCGATGGCAAACAGACGCTGACCAAATACCGCGCCCGCACCCACGACATGTACATCGGCCAGTGGGGTGCCGACTATTGGGACCCGCATTCGAACGCCGACACCTTCACGCGCAACCCCGACAACGCCGACGATGCCAAAGCCAAGCCGCTGGCCTGGCGCAATGCCTGGGCGATTCCCGAGCTGACCAAGCAGTCTGACGCTGCGGTGCTGGAGCGCGACGCCGGCAAGCGCAAGAAAATGTATGAAGACCTGCAGGCCGAGTTCCGCAAGACCAGCCCCTTCATCATGCTGTACCAGCAGACCGAGGTGGCGGCTTTCCGCAGCAATGTGGACGGCCTGAAGCTGGGTCCCACCTTCGACACCAACTATATGTTCAACGCTTCCAAGCGCTGATAGCCGCCGACGTTGGCTATTCCCGACCCCACAGCCGCCGGCGTGACGCCGCTCAGCGCGGTCGCCACGCGCACGGCGGGCCAGCGCTTCACGCCGCACGCCAAAAGCTTCGGCAACTTCCTGGTGGTGATCCTGCTCACCTATCTGGGCCTGCTCGCGGTCACGTTTTTCATCGGCCGCGTGATTCCCATCGACCCGGTGCTGGCCATCGTGGGCGACCGCGCGCCGGCGCATGTGATTGAGCGCGCGCGGCAGGAGCTGGGGCTGGACAAACCGCTCTACGAACAGTTCTACATCTACCTCGGCAAGGTGCTCAAGGGCGATTTCGGCGTCTCGGTGCTGACCGCCAACCCGGTGATGACAGATATCAAGCGCGCCTTCCCGGCCACGCTAGAGCTGGCCAGCCTGGGCATATTGATAGGCGCGGGCCTGGGCGTGCCGCTGGGCGTGTGGGCGGCGGTGCGGCGCGGCAAGCTGGTCGACCAGGTGGTGCGCGTGATCGGCCTGGTGGGTTATTCGGTGCCGATCTTCTGGCTGGGGCTGATGGCCCTGGTGCTGTTTTATGCGCGGCTGGGCTGGGTGTCGGGGCCTGGCCGTATCGACGTGACCTACGAATACACGATCACGCCGGTGACGGGGCTGCTGTTGCTCGACACCGCCATGGCCGGCGAGTGGGAGGCTTTTCGCAATGTGTTTTCGCACCTCATCTTGCCCGCTTCATTGCTCGGTTATTTTGCGCTGGCCTACATCAGCCGCATGACGCGCTCTTTCATGCTCAATGAGCTGGCACAGGAGTACGTGATCGCCGCGCGTGCCAAGGGTTTGTCTGAGTCGCGCATCATCTGGCGCCATGCGCTGCGCAATGCCATGGTGCCGCTGGTCACGGTGATTGCGCTGTCGTATGCGGGTTTGCTTGAAGGCTCGGTGCTGACGGAAACTGTTTTTGCCTGGCCGGGCCTGGGCCTTTACATCACCAACTCGCTGCAGAACGCCGACATGAATGCGGTGCTGGGCGGCACGATTGTGGTGGGGTCAATTTTTGTCGGTTTGAATTTGCTCTCTGACGTCTTGTACAAACTACTAGATCCAAGGACACGCATCCGATGAAGGTCTCCGCATGACCCCGAAAACCGCATCCCTGCGCGACTGGCTCAGCACCGACCGGCCGATGTCGCGCCGCCAGGCCTTCATGGGCCGCGTGTACCACGGCTGCCGCGATTTCTCGCGCAACCGGCTGGCCATGCTGGGCCTCCTCACCGTGCTGGCGCTGATTCTGGTGGCGATCTTTGCCGACCTGCTGGCGCCTTACTCGGCCTACACCGGCGACCTGCGCACCACACGTTTGCTGCCGCCTTCGTGGGCGCACTGGTTCGGCACCGACGACCAGGGGCGCGACATCCTCTCGCGCATCATCATCGGCTCGCGCATCACGCTGATGGTGGTCATTCTGGTGGCGGTGCTGGCCGCGCCGCTGGGCCTTATCGTCGGCACGGTGGCGGGTTACGCCGGCGGCTGGGTCGATGCGGTGTTGATGCGCATCACCGACATTTTTCTGGCGTTCCCCCGGCTCATCCTGGCGCTGGCTTTTGTCGCGGCGCTGGGGCCCGGCATCCAGAACGCGGTGATCGCGATCGCCATCACCTCCTGGCCGCCCTATGCGCGCATGGCGCGGGCAGAGACGCTGACGATTCGGCAGACCGATTACATCGCCGCGGTGCGGCTGCTGGGCGCGTCACCCTGGCGCATCGTGCTCAGCCACATCATGCCGCTGTGCGTGTCGTCGGTGATCGTGCGCGTCACGCTGGACATGGCGGGCATTATCCTCACGGCCGCCGGGCTGGGCTTCCTCGGTCTGGGCGCGCAGCCGCCCATGCCCGAATGGGGCGCGATGATCGCCAACGGGCGCCTCTATGTGCTCGACCAGTGGTGGGTGGCCGCCGCGCCCGGCGCGGCGATTTTTGTCGTGAGCCTGGCTTTCAATTTGCTGGGTGACGGCCTGCGCGATGCGCTGGACCCGAAGGCTGCCAAATGACAAATTTGATGACGGACGCCAACGCTCCCTTGCTGGTAGTTGACGACCTGCGCGTCAGCTTTCCGCGCCGCGACGGCGGCATGACCGAAGCGGTGCGCGGTGTGTCTTTCACGCTGGGCCGCGAGCGGCTTGGCATTGTGGGCGAGTCGGGCTCAGGCAAATCACAAACCGGCCGCGCCATCATGGGGCTGACCGCACCGGAAGGCCGCATCACGGCAAAGCGCCTGGAATTTTCCGGCGTGGATTTGCTCAACTGCCCACCCGCCCAACGCCGTGCGCTGCGCGGCGGCCGTGTCGCGATGGTGCTGCAAGACCCGAAGTTTTCGCTCAACCCGGTCATGACCATCGGTGCGCAAATTGTGGAGACCTTGCAGGCCCACACCCGCGTCTCATCGGCCGAAGCCAAAAAACGCGCGCTTGCCGCACTCGAGTCGGTGCGCATCGACGACCCGGCGCGTGTCTACAAACTTTATCCACACGAGGTGTCGGGCGGCATGGGCCAGCGCGCCATGATCGCAATGATGCTGATCGCAGACCCCGACCTCTTGATCGCCGACGAGCCGACATCGGCGCTGGACGTGACGGTGCAGCTGCAGGTGCTGTCCATCCTCGACACGCTGGTGGCTGAGCGCGGCATGGGCCTGATCCTGGTGTCGCACGACCTGCGGCTGGTGTCGACTTTCTGCGACCGCATCCTGGTGATGTATGCCGGCCGGGTGGTGGAGGAACTCGCTGCGGGCGGCCTGGCAAACGCGCAGCATCCCTATACCCGCGGCCTGATGGCTTGCCTGCCGCAACTGGGTGCGTCGACACATCCGCTGGCCACGCTGGACCGGAAACCGGAGTGGGCGCTGTGAACGCGGCGGCTTCATCTGCATCACTAGGTCTGGATGTAAGTGGCCTGCGCGTCGAGTACGACGGCTTTGTCGCGGTCGCCGATACGTCTTTTACCGTGCAACCCGGCGAAAGCTTCGGCATCGTCGGCGAGTCGGGCTCGGGCAAATCCACCGTGCTGCGTGCCATCTGCGGCCTGGCGCCGCGCACGGCGGGCACGGTCAAGTTGCTGGGCCAGGACAGCGCGCCTGGAACCAAAGCCTTCAGGCGGCAGGTGCAGATGGTGTTTCAGGATCCGTATGGATCGCTGCACCCCCGCCACACCGTAGACCGCATCCTCGCCGAGCCGCTGGCCATTCACGGCATTGACGATGCAGAGGTTCGCATTGAACGCGCATTGGAAGAAGTCGGCTTGGGCACAGGCTTCCGGTTTCGCTATCCGCACCAGCTGTCGGGCGGGCAGCGCCAGCGTATCGCGATTGCGCGTGCGTTGATCCTGGAGCCGCAGATCCTGTTGCTCGACGAGCCCACCTCGGCGCTCGACGCTTCGGTGCAGGCCGAGGTTCTCAACCTGCTCGAAGAGCTGCGCCGCCGGCGCGGCCTGACCTTCGTGATGGTCAGCCACGACCTGGCTGTGGTCACGCACCTGTGCGAACGGCTGATGGTGATGCAGCGCGGCCAGACGGTAGAGATGCTTCCGTCCGCAGACCTTGCGGCGCACAAGGTCACCAATGCTTACACGCTTCAACTGATGCGGGCCTCCAGTGGTTTCCGTCGCACGGCCGAAGTGGTTTAATTTCTTTTTAGCTGCACACACACCGCACCATGATTCGTTGGGAAGCACACGCCTGCCTGCCGCTGCATCCGGCGGCTGATTTTTCGCCGATGGATGAACTGCACGCCGCAGGCGTCAACTACGTCTCTATCAATGTCGGCATGGACATGAACCCGGTGCCGCAAATCATGTCGGTGATCGCTGCCTTCCGCGCAAACATCGCAGCCAGCCCCGAGCGCTTCCGGCTGGTGTCCAGCGTGGCTGAGATTCACGAAGCCGCCGCAGCCGGACAACTCGCCATCGGCTTTGACCTGGAAGGCGCGATGCCGCTGCTGGAGCAGCCCGAGATGGTGGCTTTGTACCGTGACCTCGGTGTGCGGCAAATCCACTTTGCCTACAACCGCAACAACAGCGTGGCCGACGGTTGCCACGATGAGGTGCGCGGCCTCACGCCGTTGGGTGTGCGCATGGTGCAGGCCGTGAATGAGGCGGGCCTTTTGATGGACTGCTCGCACACCGGCCGGCGCTGCAGCCTGGACATCATGGCCGCCTCGGCCATGCCGGTGATCTTCAGCCACGCCAACCCGCTGGCGCTGGTGGAGCACGGGCGCAATATCACCGACGAGCAGATACGCGCCTGTGCCGCGACCGGCGGCGTGGTGTGTGTTTCCGGCGTCTCGGCCTTTCTGGGCACGCGCACGCCCACGGCTGGCGACATGGCGCGGCACGTGGCTTATGTGGCGGACCTGGTTGGCGCGCAGCATGTGGGCATTGGCCTGGACATCAGTTTCCGGCAGGACGAACTCAATGACAACCCGCCCGGCGACTACGACCCGACCTACTGGTGGCCCAAATCGGCGGGTTATGACCGCGCCGTGCAACGGATGACCTACACACCCGTCGAAACCTGGCAGTTGTTGCCTGATGCGCTGCGCAAGGTGGGCCTGAATGAAACCGAAGTGAAAGGTGTGATGGGCGACAATATGATGCGTGTCGCCGGCATCGCCTGGCAACGCGCCTGACAAACTCATCACTAACGGCGGCCCCATGTCTTCCATCACACTTCGATTTCTCGCTGAACCCAGCACCGTCAACTTCGGCGGCAAAGTGCATGGCGGCACCGTCATGAAATGGATTGACGAAGCCGGTTACGCCTGCGCCACCAGCTGGGCCAAGCGCTACTGCGTTACCGTGTCGGTCGGCAGCATCCGCTTTCAGCGCCCCATCATGATCGGCGACCTGGTCGAGGTCGAAGCCCGCCTGGCCTACACCGGCAAGACCAGCCTGAACATCTCGGTGGAAGTGCGTGCCGGCGACATGAAGGTCGGACAGATGCAGGTCATTACCGAATGCCTGGTGGTGTTTGTTGCGGTGGACCTGGATGGCAAAGCCTTGCCCGCCGAGCAATGGCACCCCGAAACGCCGGGTGACATTGCCCTGGCGCAACGCGTGAAAGCGCACCTGGACGCCGCGCGTAGCATGCAGCTGGGCTGAGCCGCGGCGCCGCAGAACCTCCGATGCAAAACAATGCCCTCACGGGCCGCGACCTGGTGGCCGCTCTCACGGTCGTCGTGCTATGGGGCGTTAATTTCGTGGTGATGAAATTTGCCTTGCGCGATTTCACCCCTTTCCAATTGGGCACAGCCCGCTACGTATTCGCCGTGCTGCCGCTGGCGCTGCTGATCCGCCCGCCCAAAATCGCCTGGAAGTGGATCGTGTTGTACGGCCTCTTTCAGGGCGTGGGGCAGTTCGGCATTTTGTTCCTCGCGCTCAAGGTCGGCATGACGGCGGCGCTGGCCTCGGTGCTGCAGCAGACACAGGTGTTCTGGACGGCGCTCTTCGGCTTTGTGCTGCTGCATGAGCGCGCCAGCCGGCCGCTGCAGGCCGGCCTGGTGCTCGCGGCGTTGGGCCTGGCCTGCTTTGCGCTCAACTACGTGGGCGCCGATGGCGCGGGCGCCACCACGCCGCTGGGCTTTGTGCTCACGCTTTGCGCGGCAGCTATGTGGGCCATGTCCAACATCGTGGCGCGCCGCGTGCAGCAAACCTGTCAAGACTATTCACCGCTGGCTTTTGTGGTGTGGAGCAGTCTGGTGGCCGTGCTGCCGTTCGCGGCGCTGTCGTGGGCGTTTGACCCCGAGGCCGTGCGCTGGCAGTGGCTGGAGGCGCGCGCATCGAGCTGGGCCGCTGTGGCTTACCTGGGCTGGGCGGCCACCATTCTGGGTTACGGCTTGTGGACGAACCTGCTCAAACGCCATCCTGCCAACCGCGTCGCGCCCTTTAGCCTCGGTGTGCCCGTCGTCGGCCTGGCCACCGGCATGCTGGTGCTGGGTGAGGTGATCACGCCCTGGCAGTGGGCCGGCATTGCACTGGTGGTGGGTGCGCTGGCCTGCGTCATGCTCGGCGGGCTGATCAAGCGGCGCTAGGCGCCAGGCTGCGCTAAGGGCCGGGCAATTCCGGCAACGCCAGCGCCACCGTGGCGGGCAAACCAGGCCGCCAGCAAATCCAGCGTATGCCGCACCTTGGCCGGCTGCTCGCCGCGCCGCGGTGTCACGGCATAGAGCGGCATGTCCGTCATCCGCCAGCCGGGCAGCACCGGCAGCAGCCTGCCGTCGGCCAGCGCCTGGCGGTCGTCTTCGCTCACTGCCATGCTGATGCCCCAGCCTGCCACGCAAAGGGCATGCACGGCCGTCACCTGCGACGCTTGCGCGCGAGGCTCCAGCCGCAAGGTTTCTTGCTCGCCGCCGGGGCCTTCAAGTTCGAGCATCTCCACCCCCGTGCTTTGCGACCGGCTGGCCAGCCAGTCGTGCTGCAGCAAATCCTGGGGGTGCGCAGGCCAGCCGCGCTCGGCCAGGTAAACCGGCGAGGCGCACAGCTGGCGCGTCATGCTGCCCAGCTTGCGCGCCACCAGCGAGGAGTCGGCCAATTGCCCGACCCGAAGGGCGATGTCTACGCGCTGCTCGATCAGGTCGATCACGGCGTCGTCCAGCAGCAGCCGCAAGCTGAGCTTGGGATGGCCGCGCAGCGGCGCCAGCGCCGAGGCCAGCAGGCCGCCAAAGCCGATGGGCGCGGCCAGCCGCAGCTCGCCCTCGGGCTCGTCACGGAGGCGCACCAGCGCTTGCTCCGCCGAGCGCGCAGCGGCCAGCACGGCGGCGCAGCCCGCGTGGTAGCGCTCGCCGGCTTCGGTCAGCGTGAGGCGCCGGGTCGAGCGGTGCAGCAACGCCAGGCCCAGGGCCTGCTCCAGCTGGCGCAGGTGCTGGCTCACGGCCGACGGCGTCATGCCCAGCTGGCGCGCCGCCGCCGTAAGCGAGCCCGCCGCCACCACCTCGGCAAAGATGGCCATGCGCTTGAGTTGATCCAGGGATTTATCGCCCATTTACGTCGATTGATTAGTTTTGCTTCACAGTGATAGCGAATTTTGCCGTCTATTCATCTTCTTGTGAAGTAACCAAACTAAGGCTCTCTTTCATTCACACGGAGAAATCTCATGAAGATCGCACTCATTGGCGCCACCGGTTTTGTCGGCACGCCCATACTCTCTGAACTGCTCAGCCGCGGCCATAAAGTCACCGTGCTGTCCCGCAACCCAGGCAAGCTGGCGCCGCAGTCCGGCCTCACCGTGGTGGCCGCCGACGCACTGCACGCCAGCCAGGTCGCCCAAGCCGTCGCCGGCCACGACGCCGTCGTCAGCGCCTACAGCCCGGGCATGAGCGAGCCCAAGCTCCATGACCTGCACGTGCAGGCCAGCAAAACCATCATCGACGGCATCAAGCAAGCCGGCGTGAAACGCCTGCTGATGGTCGGTGGCGCGGGCAGCCTCTATGTCGCGCCTGGCCTGCAGCTGGTCGACACGCCGGAGTTCCCCGCCGAGTACAAGGCCACCGCCCTGGCTTCTCGCGAGGCGCTGAACCTGATCAAGTTGGAAACCTCGCTGGACTGGAGTTTTGTCTCGCCGCCGATTGGCCTGGCGCCTGGTGAGCGCACCGGAAAATACCGTTTGGGCGCGGATGACCTGTTGCCTGGCCAGGGGGACAAGCCGGCTGGTATTTCGGTCGCTGACCTGGCCGTGGCCATCGTGGATGAAATTGAACAGGCCCGGCATGTCCGGCGCCGGTTCACTGTGGCTAACTAATGGTGTTTTCGGGCGCTAGCCCAGTCACAGCATTGACTGCTAGCTATTGAATTGATAGCGGTCAGTGCTTGTTTTGTTGTTGCGGTTTTCGCCGGGGGCGGCTGGCCGGCAACCCTCCCCGGGAGGTGAGCTTGAAAGGAGGGCGCAAAGCCGCGGCAAGCGCAAGGCAAAGAACTACGTCCCCGCTTGCAAGCGGAAAGCAGCCCGCCTCTGCCCCACGACCGCCCCCCGCACATTCAGGATCTCCGCTGCCCGCCAGGGCGCCAGCTCCGCCTGCTGCGCATCATCCAGCCAGCCCATCTGGTCCAGCACTTCGACCGTGGCGGCATACAGCGCCGGCTTGTTGGCGTCCATGATCTTCAATGCCACCGCTTCGCCGCGCGACTTGCTGCCCACTACCTGCACGCCGTCGGCGCCGATTTTGGTGACCCAGTCGCCCCGGCCGATGCGCATGAAGGCCAGGTCGTTGCGGCCGGTGCCGGACACCAGGTCGGGGTGGGAGGTCATGGCTTCGCCCAAGGCCGAAAAGCTCTCGCCGAATTCGGCGTCGCGCGCGCCGCTGGCCAGCCGTGCATACGCGCGGGCCAGGTTGGCCAGCGGCAGCGCGTAATTGGGCGCCGAGCAGCCGTCTATGCCCATCTTGAAATCGTTCGCGTCCATGCCGGCGGCGCGGGCGACGTCGCGGCGTATGGCCTGCTGCAGAGGGTGCTCGGGCGCGACGTAATCGTCCAGGCCCAGGCCGTGCTGCACGCAGTACGCCAAAAAGCCGGCGTGCTTGCCACTGCAGTTGTTGTGGCGTTCGTCAAAGACCTGGCCGGGCGACGGCGCCTGCTCCAGCTGCGCAAAGATGTAGGGCACATGGCAGCCGCAGCGCAGCGCCTTGTACGTGAGCCCCGCCTTCTCCAGCATGGCCTGGGTTTCGGCCACATGCATGTCCTCGCCGTTATGGCTGGCGCACAGCATGGCCATCTGCCGGGCGCCAAACCCAAATTGCGCGGGGCCGCCGGCCTCCATAAAAGGAAGCGCTTGCAAGGCCTTGAGCGTGGAGCGCGAGAAGGTGAGCCAATACGGGTCGCCCGCATGGGCCAGCAGCCGGCCCTTTGAGTTGACGACAGCCACGGAACCGAGGTGCTGGCATTCCAGCGTGCCGCCGCGGGTCAGTTCAATCAGAGGGAGGTGCTTCATCAAGGCATTGTGGCTCATGGTTCGTGACTATCGGCACAAAGCAGCGCTGACCTTGATCAGGATAAGTACTGATTGAGGACGGGTTGATACGCGCGCTACGCCGCCGAGCGCAGCGTGTCATTGCGCACATTGAAATGCTCAAAACCGTTGACCATGCAACAGTTCGATCCGAAGCGGCGCGACGTCCATTGACGCTTTTCTCAACAGGACAAATGCAGATTTCGTTTTCGATGCAAGGCGAGGTTTGCTGTTCTGAAAATAAACATCGCACTGCGTGCTTTGGTCTGTGAGCGAAGGCGCAAGACATCGAAAGCAAGACCTCGAAAAAGCGCACCTGAGGCGTGGTGACTTCATCGGTAATCGATATGTAAGCGGCGCAGGGGCGCGTCCTACATTTGCGGACGGCTTTGCCTCAATGTTTCCTTCGAGCCTGCTTCGTACATTGTTTAAACCTCTCGTCACGGTGATGTAGAGGAAAAAACTAACCAATATCAATCAGGGGGTAAACATGAGTACCGCACTCGATCAACTCAACGGGTTTCCCGACATTGGCGCACTGCGACCAGCATTGCTCTCTGTCTGTTCCCGATTCGGCTCTATCGCCAGGCTGGACATCCTGGCCGCCAGGCACGCGGGAAAGCGCCAGGCACTGTGTTTTTTGCGCATGGATTCCGCCGAGCAGGAGCAGCAGCTCATCAACGAACTCGGCGTCGGCCGCTATGGCGGCGACCTGGTGGTGATTGTTGATCTTCACGGCAACAAGGCCCCCGCCAGAACGGGTACTGCGGCTCAAGGCTTTTGAGCGTCGCGTATCACCGCGACTCGAGTTCGCCACGGCTTTTTCGGGCATGCCCGGCGCTGAGGCTCTCGCGGCCCTTCTTCTGTTCAGCCGCGTCAAGGCTGCAGAGCCCTTCATTTCATTCACTGAAAGCAGACAGTCACATGCAAAACGTCCTCAACGTCCTCAACGTCCTCATCATCTCAGGCACACGTCCCGAAATCATCAAGCTCGCGCCGGTCTATCACGCACTGCGTGAAGCGCCCTGGGCGCGCGTGCAATGGCTGCACACCGGCCAGCACGCCGAGATGGCGCAGCAGATATTCGATTGCTTTGACGTGACCCCTGACATTTCGCTCAAGCGCATCGGCGCCAGCCTGGTTGAGTTCAGCACGGGTTGCCGGGAGCAGCTCGACGCGGTGATGCAGCAGCAGCCCTGGTCCCTCGTCGTTGTTCAGGGCGACACCGAAAGCGCCTTTCAGGGCGGGCTGGCTGCCTTCTACCATCGCATTCCCCTGGCGCATGTCGAAGCGGGACTTCGCACTTACAACCTGAACCGGCCCTTTCCGGAAGAAGGCCTGCGGCAGATGATCAGCTGTCTTGCACGGTTTCATCTTGCGCCTACGCGAAACGCGCAGGCGGCCCTGCGGGCACAGGGTGTTGTCGACACAAAAATCTACCTCACGGGCAACACGGTGGTTGATGCGCAACGCTGGGCCTGCCAGCGCCATGGCATACGGCGCTCAGTGTCTGGGCGGGGCCATCTGCTGGTGACGGTGCACAGGCGGGAGAACTGGGGTGAGGATGTGGCCGAGATATGTCACGCCATCGCACAGATCGCGCGCGAGCAGCCTGAGCTCGAGGTGCTGTTTCCGGTGCACCTGAACCCTGTGATCCTGCAGCCGGTCAACACCATACTCGGCGGCCTGCCCAACGTCAGATTGACGCCTCCGTTGGACTACGTCCAGATGCAGCAGGCGCTTGTCGACGCATGCGTGGTGCTGACCGACTCCGGGGGCCTTCAGGAAGAGGCGCCCACGTTCGGGATTCCAGTGCTGGTGCTGCGAGAAGAAACAGAGCGGCCTGAGGCCGTGCAGGCCGGTTGTGCCCTGCTGATCGGCGCGAGCCGCCAAGTGATTGTTCGAGAGACCCTGCGCCTTCTGACGGATACCGCCGCCTACACACGGATGTCGCAGGCCGGCAATCCGTTTGGCGACGGCAAGGCCTCGCAGCGCATCGTCGATGTTCTGGCGCAAGGCCTGATCAACGAATCGGTTGCATTGACCGAGTTGGCGTGAACAGCCATGAGTGGAGCAAACTTATGAAATCCTTCTCTTTCTGGCAGGCCCGCCTGGCTGTTTCCTCTGGTCTGATGGCTGCCTTGCCCGCAGTCGCCCAACCGGAAAACGCGCCGGCTCTGGTGCCGGCTTTCAAGACCTATCCAGCCGCCGCCGTCATGGCCTCGCTGCTCTTCCTTATTGTGCTGGTGATGATGCTGTATGGACTGCGGCATTTCATGTTCACCATGAACCGCCTGACCGGCGTGCAGCGCCACCCCTACATCGACATCAGCGTGGCCTCGTGGCCCATGATCACGGTGTTCATCGCGGCCCACAATGAGGAAAAGGTGATCGCCGGCTGCATCGAGGCCTTGCTCGACACGGATTACCCGCACGACAGGCTGAAGATCATCCCTGTCAATGATCGTTCCACGGACGCGACGAGGCGGATCATCGATGAGTACGCGGAGCGCAACGCTTACCGCATCCGGCCTGTTCACCGCGCCGGCGGCAAGGCAGGGAAATCTGCCGCGCTCAAGGATGCGCTGGCATTCGCGCAAGGCGATATCGCCATTATTTTTGACGCTGACTACGTGCCCGGCCGAGGCCTGCTCAAGCAACTGGTGGCGCCATTTTTTGATCCCGAGGTCGGTGCTGTGATGGGGCGCGTGGTGCCCGCGAACAGCGGTGTCAATTTATTGACGCGCCTGCTCGATCTTGAGCGTTCGGGCGGCTACCAGGTGGACCAGCAAGCCCGCATGAACATGAACCTGGTGCCGCAATACGGCGGGACGGTGGGCGGGGTGCGGCTTTCCGCAGTAACGGCGGTGGGCGGCTGGCACGACGACACGCTGGCCGAAGACACCGACATCACCTACCGTTTGATGTTCAACGGCTGGAAGACCGTCTATACCAACCGCTCCGAATGCTATGAGGAGGTCCCCGAGGACTGGAGCGTTCGCATCAAGCAGGTGACGCGATGGGCCAAGGGGCACAACCAGGTGATGTCGCGCTACTGGTGGAAGTTCGCGACCAGCCCCTATCTGACGCCAGGTCAGCGTGTTGACGGCTTGCTGCTGCTTTTTGTGTTTGTGGTGCCGCTAGTCATGCTGGTGGGCTGGTGCCTGGGCCTGGGCCTGTATTTCCTCAATGCGGGTTCTCTGCTGTCGGTGCTGATTCCCGTTTTTGCGCTGATGGTTTACGGCACCCTGGGGAACTTCGCGGCCTTCTTTGAAATTGTGATTGCCGTGCTGATCGACGGCAACCGCAGGCGGCTTCGTCTTTTGCCTTTCAACCTGCTGGGTTTCCTGGTCAGCCTGTTTGCGATCTCCGGCGCCGTCTGGAGCCAGTTTCTGGACTGTGTCCTCAGCCGTGAATTGGTGTGGGACAAAACCATTCGCTATCGGAAGGCCCACCTGAAATGACACCCTCCTACCTTATCTACATCTCTTTTGCGGCGGTATGCCTGCTCTTGCTGGCCCTGCCGTTTGTTCCCGCATTCAGCGAGTGGCTTTACCCGACAGATGCGGCTCCGCTGCCGGTGTCTGCCCGGTACACCAGCGACATCGACCACTTCGCCCGCCGCCTTCGCGCGGACGCCATGGCAAAGCTCGGGTCGGGCCCTGCCACGGGCTACGAGGAATTCGACTTTGTGACCGATTCAGCCACCGACATGGAATGGCGCAAGGCCGGAAAGCGGCTCATCGCGCGCACAGGCATCAGCAGTTCAGCTTCCGTGCGAACTGTGCAGCCGCTTTATGTGGACGGCAGCCTGCAGACCGGGCCCGGCTCCTCTTTTTCGGCGGTCTACGCTGCGGGCGATATCGACCTGGGACCGCAAAGCGGGATCAGCGACTGGGCGCATGCGGATGGCGTCGTCCGTCTTGGATCGAACAGCATCGGCCTGAGAAGGATCTCTGCGGGCACCGCCATTAATCTGGGTACGGAAACCTGGTTTGAGCGCCTGCATGCGCCCGTCATGCGTTTCGGCCGCCACGTCAGCCCTGCGCCACCGCTGCAACCGTACGAGCAAACACCCGCAAGCTGTGCCGACCTGCCCGGCGCCATTCGCCAGGCGCCCGAGCTCTACCTCATTCGGGGGGACTGTGCCTTGCCCCCCGGCAAGATTTACCACGGCTCCCTGGTGGTCACGGGGTTTCTCACAGTAGGCGCGGCGACCACGGTGGTTGGCGACATCAAGGCGCGTGAAGGAGCAAGCATCCGCTCGCGGGCCTGCGTGCGGGGCGCGCTGACGTGCGAGAAGCGGATCCATGTCTACGCGGACGCGCGCGTGCGGGGACCGGTTATTTCGGAAGGTGACGTGCTGATCGGCGCCGGCGCCACGATTGGGCAGGCCGATGCACCGACGACGGTGAGCGCCGTCAACATCATTGCGGAGGAAGGTGTGACCGTATACGGCACCTTGTGGGCGCATGAGATTGGCATGGTCAAACCGCTATGAAGCTCAAAAATCTGATGTGCGCAAGCGTGTTCATGGTGTTGTCCGGTGCGGTGAGCCTTGCCGCAGCCGCACCGTTGCTGGTTCTGCAGGGCTACGCCGATGAGGCCGGTGCGATCACGGTCCTGCACGGCGGCAACACCGCAGATCCCTATTTCGCCATGCAGGCTTTGCTGCTGGCGCATGACAACGGCATGGACATTTCCGCGCCTGCGGAGAGATTTGCCGATTGGCTGGCGCCGTGGCAAAAGCCCGACGGGACCTTCGACAGGTTTTGCAAGGATGCTGCCGGGCGTTGGGCCCCCTGCAATGCGGCAGACGCCGACGACTCGCTGCTGGCGATGTGGATGCGCCTGCTGGAAACCATGCCGCGCAAGCTGGAAAGCAAGCCGGTGTGGCTGAAGAGCCATGCGACCAGCAAGGCAGCGCTGGAGCATCTTTTCCAGCCTTCACGCGGCATTTATATGGTGTCTCCGCTGGTGCTGCACGGGCTGTTCATGGACAACCTGGAGGTCTGGTCCCTGAAGGTGCGGCGCAGGCCGGGCGTGCGGGCCGCAGAGGCGGACAAGCTGGCCAAAGCCATACGCGACACCTTCTGGAACCCGGTGGACAAGCATTTTCTGGTGTCAACGCAGCTTGAGCAGCGGGCTGAAAAGCCCTCGTTCTATCCGCACCAGGTGGCGCAGATATTCCCCTTGCTGGTGGACTTTCCCGTGGGACCTGATGAGCCGGGTTCCTATTACCGCGCATGGATGGCCAGGCACCGCGCCGAGTGGCTCAGCCAGGGCAAGGCGGACTACCCCTGGGGCCTGCTTGCCGTACTGGCGATGCGCCAGGGCGATGCTGCCAGCGCACGGTGCTGGCTGCGGGAGGCCGCGCCCCTTCGGCATTCCTCACGTTGGGCTGTAACGGATGAGGCCTCCTTTCAGATTTTGACCAGCAAAGGCCTTAAGCCGGCAACCAGAGAGGCCGGCTGTGGATGACAGGCCTTGAATCCTGAAGACCGGCTGGCCGGCCTTTTGCTCTTTTTCCCCTTCTATTTTTTTTCTTTTTTTTCTTTTGTTTTTGCTTTTCAAGAGGAGTGAAGTCACATGTTCAAAAAAAACTTTTCATTTCTGCTGTGTGCCCTGGCGTGCGCTACGCCGGCCTTCGCCCAACCGCTGCCATCCGCCCAGGACGGCGCTGCTTCTGCGCCGCCGGCGCCGCCGACTGCAGAACCCATACGAAGCCTGGAGCTGAGCACCGGTGCACAGAGACTCACAGGTGGGTACGGCGACTGGAACGACGTCACCTTGCGCGGCGCCTACGGCATGTCGGGCCACCTTTTTCAGGCCGAGGCATCGGTCCAGCGCCGGTTCAATGAAGACGGCGCTTTCATCGGGCTGGGAGACACCTATACCTTTAACGAGGACTGGTACGGCTCTCTTTCCGCCGGGGCAGGTGATGGAGTTTTCTACCTGCCGCGATACCGGGTCGATGCCACGCTTTATCGCAAGTTCCTGCCGGGACGAAACCTCGTCGGCAACATCGGCATCGGGTATTACAGGGCGCCGGACAGCCACACCGACCGCAGCGTCTCCGTGGGCGCCGCCTACTATTTCGACGCTCCCTGGATCATTGAAGGCGGCATAAAGCTGAACAGCAGCAACCCGGGTTCGGTGCAGACCCAGCAGCAATTTGTCGCGTTAACTTACAGCCGCCACCAGCAGGACATGGTGACGGCGCGCTACGCATGGGGCGGCGAGGGCTATCTTGCGATAGGCCCGAACACCCAACTGGTGAATTTTGACAGCCGCGAAGCCAGCATCGCGTGGCGGCACTGGCTCAGTCCGCGTACCGGTTTGCTGGTGGGGGTGAACCGGTACAGCAATCCGCTGTATCGCCGTACCGGCGTGAACGCCGGAATTTTTCACAGCTTCTGAGGGCCCGTTATGAGCATTCCAGCAAATTCCGTGTCTGCGCAAGCCCTTGGGCATGACCATGTCTTTCACAAAACATTTGATGCCGCGCGGCGCGCCAGGGCGCGCCGGGTGAAGGTGCGGCCGCACCGCGCCATCACGCCGCTGCGGGTGACGCCTTATCTGGCGGCGCAGGCGATCATTCTTCCGCTGTTGTTTTGCGGAGCTTTGCTCTGGACCAAACCGCTGCTGCTGGATTTCTGGCGCAATTGCATCCTGTGGTGGTCAGCCGGGCTGGATTTGCCCTTCAGCCTGGCGTCCCGTGCCGATGAGGCGGGAGAGTTCTCATTGGCCATGGGTTTGGCGGGCGATGCCGCGCCCTTGCCGGGCCAGACGACGCTGGTGATCACCGCCCTGGTGACGCTCGCGGTGTTCGCGCTTTCCCTGCGCATGAAAGACGCGAAGCTGCCACTCAAGTACCCGATACGCATCGTCTGCGTGCTGCAGTTCGTCGCGCTGGGATACTTCCGGCTGTCACCGTCTTCCTTCCCTTACAGCATAAGCCGCCACAGCGAAGAGCTGATGACCATCGGCTATGGCGTCATGGTGGCGACGCCGGTGATGCTGGCGATGGGTTATTACATCCTGAACCAGAGCCTGCTGACCAAGCTGTTGCACACGGCACTCATTCTGGGGTTCTTCACCATCCTGATTCCGCACCAGGTGCTGGCGCAGGCGTTCATCATGCAGCACCTTTCCGTACTGTTCATGCCCGTGCTTTACCTCTGCTTCGGCGCGGTGTTTGACGCGCTTGTATTTGTCGCCTTGTACTCGTGGGCTGTCAGCAACGCGCCGATGAAGGCCACGACCTGACGGCCACGCTGGCGCTAGCTGCCTTTGCCGCGCATGATGGCCGCGGACACATCGGGCGTGGTTTCGGCATAGCGCTTGAACTCCATGGTGTAGGTCGCGCGGCCTTGCGTGAGCGAGCGCAGCGTGGTGGAGTAGCCGAACATCTCCGACAGTGGCACCTCGGCGCGCACCAGTTTTCCGCCGCCGCCCGCGATGTCTTCCATGCCCTGCACCATGCCGCGGCGTGACGAGAGGTCGCCCATCACGTTGCCCATGAAGTCTTCGGGCATTTCGACCTCGACCGCCATCACGGGCTCGAGCAACACCGGCTTGGCGCGGCGCATGGCCTCCTTGAAGGCGAGCGAGCCGGCCATGCGGAAAGCGTTTTCGTTGGAGTCGACGTCATGGTAGGAGCCAAACACCAGCGTGGCCTTCACGTCGACGACCGGGTAGCCTGCCAGCACGCCGGCCTTGAGCGTCTCGACGATGCCTTTGTTGACAGCTGGAATGTATTCGCGCGGGATCACGCCGCCCTTGATGGCGTCGACGAATTCAAAGCCTTTGCCCGAGGGCTGCGGCTCCAGGTTGATGACCGCGTGGCCGTATTGCCCGCGCCCACCCGACTGTTTGATGAACTTGCCTTCGACGTCATTCACCGCCTGCCGGATCGTCTCGCGGTAGGCCACCTGCGGCTTGCCCACATTGGCTTCCACGCTGAATTCACGCTTCATGCGGTCCACCAGAATTTCCAGGTGCAACTCGCCCATGCCCGAGATGATGGTTTGCCCGGATTCCTCGTCGGTGTGCACGCGGAAAGAGGGGTCCTCTTGAGCGAGGCGGTTCAGCGCAATGCCCATCTTCTCCTGGTCGGCCTGGGTCTTGGGTTCCACCGCTTGTGAAATCACCGGCTCGGGGAAGACCATCTTCTCCAGGATGATGACGTGGGCCGGATCGCACAGCGTGTCGCCGGTCGTGGCCTCCTTCAGGCCCACGGCGGCGGCGATGTCGCCCGCGCGAACCTCTTTGACTTCGTTGCGTTCGTTGGCATGCATCTGCAGGATGCGGCCCAGGCGCTCACGCTTGCCCTTGACAGGGTTGTAGACCGTGTCGCCGGCTTTGACGACACCCGAGTACACGCGAAAGAAAATCAGCTGCCCGACATACGGGTCAGTCATGATCTTGAAGGCCAGCGCCGAGAAAGGCTCGTCGTCGTTCGGGTGGCGCTCGGCTTCGCCGTCGTCCTCGGTATGGCCCAGGATGGCGGGCACGTCCACCGGCGAAGGCAGGTAGTCGATCACCGCGTCCAGCATGGCCTGCACGCCCTTGTTCTTGAAGGCGCTGCCGCACAGCATGGGCACGATCTCGTTGGCTACTGTGCGCTGGCGCAGGCCTTGTTTAATCTCGTCTTCGCTCAGTGCTTCGCCCGACAAATACTTGTTAAGCAGTTCGTCGTTGGCCTCGGCGGCGGCCTCAATCATTTTGGTGCGCCACTCGTTGGCCGTGTCCACCAGGTCCGCCGGGATATCGCCGTACTCGAAATGCAGGCCCTGGCTGGTGTCGTCCCAGATGATGGCTTTCATCTTGACCAGGTCGACCACACCCTGGAAGTGATCCTCCGCACCCACCGGAATCTGCACCGGCACGGCCACGCCCTTGAGGCGCTCGCTGATCTGGCGCTGCACGCGGAAAAAATCGGCGCCTACGCGGTCCATCTTGTTGACGAAGGCCAGGCGCGGCACCTTGTATTTGTTGGCCTGCCGCCAGACGGTTTCCGACTGCGGCTGCACGCCGCCCACGGCGTCGTACACCATCACCGCGCCGTCGAGCACGCGCATGGAGCGCTCGACCTCGATGGTGAAGTCCACATGGCCGGGGGTGTCGATGATGTTGATGCGGTGCTCGGGGTAGTTGCCGGCCATGCCTTTCCAGAAGGCGGTGGTCGCAGCCGAGGTGATGGTGATGCCGCGCTCCTGCTCCTGCTCCATCCAGTCCATGGTGGCCGTGCCTTCATGGACTTCACCGATCTTGTAGTTCACGCCTGTGTAGAACAGGATGCGCTCGGTGGTGGTGGTTTTGCCGGCATCAATGTGCGCACTGATGCCGATGTTGCGATAACGCTCGATGGGGGTGTGGCGGGGCATGGCGGACTCCTTTTCATTCCGGCCAGCGCTTGTTTGATTTGTGGCGTGGCCGGGCTAGAGAGTTTGCGCCAAAGTGCCGGTTTTTGCTCAGCTTTCCTGAAGCACCCACGTTGTGCGTGGGCCTTGCCGTCAGCCCCCTTGCAACATGGCGGCCATAAAGGCAGGCAAAGGCCTGCCGTCGGACAGCAGGTATTTCGCCATGGGGATCACCGCGCTCTGCACCGACGGCCGCGCGCTTATTCTGTCGCGCCAGGCCAGCAGCAGCGGCGTGGCCGCGGTGAGGGGTGCACCCTGGCGTTCGCCAAACAGCATCGCCATATAGAGGGCGATATCGGCAAACGAAAAGGCTTCCATCACGAACTCGCGGCCTTGCAGGAGATTTTCAAGCCGCGCGTAGAAATCCCGTGCGCCTGCGATCGCAGTGACGGCCTGCGGATCGGTCAAGTCATGCTGCAGCCCCATGAGCCGGATGATGTGGGGAAAGTAGATTTCGTCCGACATGTGTTCCATCTGGCGGGCCCGCGCACGGGCGGCAATGCCGGCCGGCCAGAGTGCCGGCTCGGGTTGCAGATCTTCCAGGTACTCCAGGATCTGCGTCGAGTCGAACAGCTCCAGATCGCCGTTGATCAGCACCGGCACCTGCTTTTTGGGGTTGATGCGAACGACCTCCGGGTGCTTGGGCGAATAGCCCTCCGTCTGCGTGAAGGGCACCATGACGATATCGAGCGGGATGCCTTTTTCAAATGCGGCGATCTGCACCTTGGCGCCAAACATACTGAGCCGGGCTGAATAGAGACGGAGGGCGGGCGTTGTTTCTGAAGAGGTATGGGGCATGGGTCGAGGAGTTTCGTGGTGATGTGAATTCATTTAGGGTTATGGCGCGGAAGGCGGCGGTTCGCGGTCAAACAGGCCGGGCGCGCCGCCGATCTCGGCGCCTTCAATCAGCAGCATGCGCAGCTTGGTCGAGGCGCCACCCGGTGCGGAGAATCCGCCTGACTGCGCCCCTGCCGCCAGCACGCGATGGCAGGGCACGATGATGGGAAAAGGGTTGTGCCCCAAAGCCTGGCCCACCGCACGGGATGCGCCCGGCTCGCCCAGCTGGCTGGCGATGTCGCCGTAGGTGCGTGTCTTGCCCGGCAGGATGTCTTGTGCAATCGCATAGACCCGGCGATTGAAGGGCGGCGTGCGGCGCAGGTCGAGTTTGCAAAAGCGCAGGTCGCGGGCCTCGCCCTCTAGCAGGCCCACGATGGCATCTATCGCCTGCTGTATGCCGGGCGGCGGCACGGCCTGCGCCAGCAGCGGGAACTGTTTGTAGAGACGCGAGAGCATCCTGCCTTCCGACGCTTCAGGCAGGCGAACCGCCGCGATGCCATGGTCGTTCCACACCAGTGCGCACCAGCCGATGGCGGTGCCAAAGAGCGTGAAGGCGTGGAGTTCGCTGTCTGCGGGCATGGTGCGCTAGATGCTACACGCGTGGGCGGTTTTGCGCCCGCCGTGTTTACTCCTGCGGGCGTGTTATCTGGTGGCTACTGCATTGGATTCCTGGGGCTGCCAGCCGCCGCCTAGCGCTTTAAATGCCGCAACCGCCGCGCGTGCGGATTCGGTTTGCGCCTGCGCCCGCGCATCGGAGGCACGGAGCAGGTTTTCGTCGGCCTGCAAGACTTCAATCAGGCTGAGTACCCCTTTTTGGTACCCGGCAAACGAAGCTGATCGCGCGCGGCCGAGAGCGTCCACTCCCTGGGCCAGCAGTGCCGCCTGCTCCTCGCGTTTGACCAGCGCCGAGAAGGCGTTCTCTACGTCTTCGGTTGCCCGCAGCACGGCAAGCCGGTACGCCGCCAGCATCTCGGCCTCCTGGCCTTTGGCCTGGTCGATCTGCGCGTTGATGCGGCCAAAATCAAACAGGCGCCAGCGAAGGCCCAGCATGCTGGAGGCTTGGCTCGCATTGCTGGTGAACAGATTTCCGCCGGATACCGATGTCGCGCTGCCGATCAGCCCGCTGAGAGAAAGTTTGGGGTAGTACTCGGCCATGGCGATACCGATACGGGCATTCGATGCGGCAAGGCGGCGCTCAGCCATGATCAGGTCAGGGCGGCGCCTTAGCAATTCACCTGGAGAGCCTGTCGCCGTGATTTGCGGGGCCGCAGGAATGGCGCCAGCTTCGGCCAGTTCCATCCGGTGCGTTCCGGGCGATGTGCCCAGCATGACATCAAGCGCGTTCATGGCAACGTCCAGACCCGTTTCAAGGACAGGCACGGACGCCCGAACCTGGGTAAGTGCAGCCTCGGCCTGCCTCACTTGAAGTTCGGCCGCAAGCCCTTTCCCATACAGAAGGTTGATGATGGACAGCAATTCCTGCTGCGTCTGCACCTGCCGCCGAGCAACGTCGAGGCGGGTTTGCAGCCCACGAATGATGATGTAGGTGTCGGCAGTCTGTGCCGCCACGGCCAATCGGGTGGCGGTTGCGCCAGCTTCCGACGCCTGGTAGCCGGCAAGGGCCGCTTCCTTTCCACGACGTAAACCTCCGAACACGTCCAGTTCCCAGCTCGCGCCCAGATTGGCTTCGTAAGAACTGCCGTGGCGGTCAAACCCGGGGCTGGCGCTCAAGACTTTGCCCAGTGGCGTTTCAAGGGATTGGTAGGCTCTGGCTGCCTGGCCGCTGACGTTGCCCGAAGGCAGCAAGGCGGCATTTGCTACCCCAAGCTCAGCGCGCGCCTGGGTGACGCGGGCAGACGCCTGTGCCAGATCGAGGTTCTGCGCCAACGCCAGCGTGACGAAACGGCTCAGCTGCGGATCGCCGAAACCTGCCCACCAGGCGGCAAGATCGGCGTGGGCCGTGGCCTGCCGCTGATCTATCGCCGGCTTCCCCAGGTACTGTTGCGGCAGGGGCGCATCCGGCCTGACGTAGTCGGGACCGACGGCGCAGCCCGCCGAGAGGCCGGCAGCAATGAAAATGGCGAGGGCAGTTTTGGGCGACATGAGCTTGTTTCCAGATCAGTAGTTCCAGCAATCGATATGGTGACTATAATACAATATAGTCACTTGTTGTTGATTGTTTCGGAAGCGGGTAAGCTTCAGGCCATGAACAAAGCGACCACTTATCCGGTTCCCGCCCGTGGCCCGGCCGACCATGACGTGCGGGATCAAATCGTTGCCGCGGCCACCGAGCACTTCAGCCGCTACGGCTACGAGAAAACGACCGTTTCCGATCTCGCCAAAGCCATCGGTTTCTCCAAGGCCTATATCTACAAGTTCTTTGAGTCCAAGCAGGCCATTGGCGAGATGATCTGCGCGAACTGCCTGCGCGAGATCGAGGCCGAGGTCAGTGCGGCTATTGCGGGCGCTGACGCGCCGCCAGAGAAGCTGCGGCGGATGTTCAAGGCCATGACCGAGGCCAGCCTTCGCCTGTTTTTCCAGGACCGCAAGCTTTACGAGATTGCCGCCTCGGCCGCTACAGAGCGCTGGCAGGCGGCCCAGGCCTACGAAGAACGCATCCAGAAGCTGCTCCGGGACGTCTTGCAGGAAGGCCGGCAAACCGGGGACTTTGAACGCAAGACACCCCTGGACGAGACGGCGCTGGCCATCTACCTGGTCATGCGGCCCTACCTCAATCCCTTGCTCCTGCAACACAGCTTTGACTACAACAAGGAGGCGCCGGCGCATCTGTCGAGCTTGGTGCTTCGCAGTCTATCGCCATGATTAATTCTGTGACTATTGACTAATATAGTCACTAGTACCATAATGAAAGTCCAATTCACTTCGTCGGTGGGACCTTCATGCTCAGGCGTTATTTCTCTGCATCTGCAGTCATTTGTGCGTTGCCTCTTGTGTTGGCCGCTTGCGGTGACAAGCCGCAACCTGATCCACGTACCGAGGCGCCGCTGGTGCGTGTGGCCACCATTGAGGGCTCGGTCGCTGCGTCCCGCTCGTTCACCGGGACCATAGCCGCCCGGATACAAAGCGATCTGGGCTTTCGGGTCTCCGGCAAGGTGCTGGAACGCCTTGTGGATGCGGGGCAGGCCGTCAAGCGCGGGCAGGTGCTCCTGCGCATTGATCCCGCCGACCTGAAGCTCGCGTCGCATGCGCAGCAGGAGGCGGTCGCCGCCGCCCGGGCGCGCGCGCAGCAAACGGCGCAAGACGAAGCCCGCTACCAGGACCTGCGCGGGACGGGCGCCATTTCAGCCTCAGCCTATGACCAGGTCAAGGCTGCTGCAGATGCCGCCAAGGCCCAGCTCAGCGCCACCGAGGCCCAGGCCGAAGTTGCCCGAAACGCGAGCCGCTATACGGAATTGGTGGCGGATGGCGATGGCATCGTCATGGAAACGCTGGCGGAACCCGGCCAGGTCGTCAACGCGGGGCAGGTCGTAGTGCGCCTGGCCCATGCCGGCCGCCGTGAAGCCGTCATCCAACTACCGGAAACCTTGCGCCCTGCGGTCGGTTCAACCGGGCTGGCCACGCTCTTTGGCCAGGAAGGCGTAGCCGTTCCGGCCAAGCTGAGGCAACTCTCAAATGCCGCGGACCGGCTGACGCGCACTTTCGAGGCGCGCTACGTGCTGGATGGCGAGCTGGCCAACGCGCCATTGGGCAGCACCGTCACCATTCAAATCCAGGAGGCAAATTCAACGGCGCAAGGCGGATTTTCGGTGCCCATTGCTTCGCTGTCCGACGCCGGCAAGGGGCCGGGAATCTGGCTTATCCAGGGCGAGCCGGCAAAGGTTACGTGGCGGCCGGTCAAGGTCCAGCGCCTGGGCGACGACAGTGCTTACATTGCAGGGCAACTCAAGCAAGGTGACCGGATCGTCGCGCTCGGCGCGCATCTGCTGCGCGAAGGCGAGCAGATCCGCGTGGCAGCTCAAGCGCCCGTAACCGCAAGCGCACGGCCATGAGCGAAGGCCGTTTCAACCTGTCGGCGCTCGCCGTGCGCGAGCGCTCCGTCACCCTGTTCCTGATCTGCCTGATCTCATTGGCCGGGCTCATTGCGTTCCTCAAACTGGGCCGCGCGGAAGACCCGTCCTTTACCGTCAAGGTGATGACGATCATCACCGCCTGGCCAGGGGCAACCCCGCAGGAAATGCAGGACCAGGTCGCCGAGAAGCTTGAAAAGCGGCTGCAGGAATTGCGTTGGTACGACCGCACCGAGACCTATACCAGACCGGGCCTGGCCTTCACGACCTTGACCTTGCTTGACACCACGCCGCCTTCGGAAGTGCAGGAGCAGTTCTACCAGGCCCGCAAGAAGGTCGGAGACGAAACCGGCAACCTTCCAGCCGGTGTCATTGGACCGATGGTGAACGACGAATATGCGGATGTCACCTTTGCCCTGTTCGCGCTCAAGGCCAAAGGTGAGCCGCAGCGCTTGCTGGCCCGCGATGCGGAGACGCTGCGCCAGCGACTGCTGCACGTGCCGGGCGTCAAGAAGGTCAACATTGTCGGCGAGCAGTCCGAACGCATCTATGTCGAGTTCTCGCACGAACGTCTGGCAACCCTGGGCATCAGCCCGCAAGAAGTGTTCGCCGCACTCAATAGCCAGAACGCCCTGACACCGGCCGGCTCCGTGGAGACCAAGGGGCCGCAAGTGTTCATCCGCCTGGACGGTGCTTTTGATGAGCTGCAGAAAATCCGCGATACGCCCGTCGTGGCGCAAGGCCGCACGTTAAAACTGTCGGACATCGCCACCGTCAAGCGCGGCTATGAAGATCCGGCGACTTTCATGATCCGCAACGGCGGCGAACCCGCCCTGCTGCTGGGCATCGTCATGCGTGACGCCTGGAATGGACTCGACCTGGGCAAAGCCATCGATAAGGAGGTCGCTGCGATCAATGCCGATATGCCGCAGGGGATGAGCCTTGCCAAGGTCACAGACCAAGCCGTCAACATCAGCTCGGCGGTCGATGAGTTCATGGTCAAGTTCCTCGTCGCGCTGCTGGTGGTCATGCTGGTGTGTTTTGT
>JAJKJM010000044.1 GCA_021153985.1 Polaromonas sp. | reverse complement strand
GTGCGCGCCACCGTGTCCGACATGGGCCCGCTGCTGCTGGGCCGCATGCTCAACCTCAATGAAACGCAGGCCGGCGTCCTCAACCTGGTCTTCAAGATCGCCGACGACAACGGCATGCTGCTGCTGGACCTGAAAGACCTGCGCGCCATGCTGCAGTATGTGGGCGACAACGCCAGCGAGTTCACCACCAAATATGGCAATGTCAGCGCCGCCAGCGTGGGCGCCATCCAGCGCGGCCTGCTGCAGGTTGAAAGCCAGGGCGGCGACAAGTTCTTCGGCGAGCCCATGCTCAACATCAGCGACTTCATGCAGACCGTTGACGGCAAGGGTGTCATCAACATCCTGGCCGCCGACAAGCTGATGAACTCGCCGCGCCTTTACGCGACCTTCCTGCTGTGGATGCTGTCCGAGCTGTTCGAGCAACTGCCGGAAATCGGCGACCCGGAAAAACCCAAGCTCGTCTTCTTCTTCGACGAGGCGCATTTACTCTTCAACGAAGCGCCCAAGGTGCTGGTCGAGCGCATCGAGCTGGTGGTGCGCCTGGTGCGCTCCAAAGGCGTCGGCGTCTACTTCGTGACGCAAAACCCGCTGGACATTCCCGACTCGGTGCTGGCCCAGCTGGGCAACCGCGTGCAGCACGCCCTGCGCGCCTTCACCCCGCGTGACCAGAAGGCCGTCAAGGCCACGGCGCAAACCATGCGGCAAAAGCCCGGGCTGGACATTGAAACTGCCATCACCGAGCTGGCCGTCGGCGAGGCTCTCGTCAGCCTGCTCGACGCCAAAGGCCGGCCCGGCATCACGGAGCGGGTGTATGTGTTGCCGCCCGGCAGCCAGATCGGCCCCATCACACCGCAGCAACGCCAGGCATTGATCCAGGGCTCGCTGGTGGCGGGTGTCTATGAAAAAACCGTAGACCGCGAATCCGCCTACGAAAAAATCAATGGCCGCGCCGAAGCTGCCGCCACCGCTGCCACAAAGGCGCCCCAGGGCGGTGCGGCCGGCACCACCGATTCAGGCGGCATCATGGGCGGACTCAACGATGTGCTCTTCGGCACGACAGGCCCGCGCGGCGGCAAGCATGACGGCCTCGCGCAAAGCATGGCCAAGTCGGCCGTGCGCACCATGGGCTCAGCGGTGGGCCGCGAGATCATTCGGGGTGTACTGGGCAGTATCTTCGGCGGCAAAAAGCGCTGAGGCTATCTCTCTTTTCTCCCCCTCTTTCTCCCTCTCCCCCTGGGAGAGGGTGGGGTGAGGGCCAGTGGCCTTTGAACACACGCGGTGCAACATCCGGCGCCGCCGGCCCCCATCCCAGCCTTCCCCCAGCGAGAGAAGGAGCAATACCGCTGTGGCAAATTGGCGACCCGGCTCAAGCCGGGCTTGTCAATCCGGTGACGCGTCGCTACATTGGATTTTTTGAAGGATCCGCAATGCCTGCTGAAGTAGCCGCCAAGTCTTCCGACCCTCTGGCTGCGCCCGCCACCGCCACCCCTGTTGCACCCGCAGCGCCCGCCAGCACCTCTACATCCCAGCACATCCGGCTGACCTCCCATGCAGGCGGCTTCGGCGCGCTGCCCATTCACTGGGGCGCGGCCACCCCGGCCGAGCGCGGGCCGGTGGTGGGCACTACTACCAAACGCAGCCACCGCAACGTCATCGGCACGCACAGCGGCTCCTACAGCGTCTACCGCGCGCTGGCCATTGCCTCAGGCGCGCTGTCGGCCAAGCACAAAGCCGACCTCACCAACACCTCGCCCACCGACATCATCGGCCCCTACCCGCAATGGAGCGAGCCTGGCCGCATCGTCGCCATGGATCCCTGGGGTGCCACGGTGGCCGACGTTTTCGCCAACGAACTCGCGGCGGGCTACGACATCCGCCCCACCATTGCCGTTACGCAGGCCCATGTCATCCTGCCCGAGGTCATTGAGGCCCTGCAGTCCGGCCGCCTGAAAGCCGACGGCAAATACCTCACGGCCGGCGGCGCGGCCATGGTCACCAAGGTGGCGGTCGAGCCCGTCTGGTACCTGCCTGAAGTTGCCAGGCGTTTCGGCTGCAGTGAAACCGACCTGCGCCGCGTGCTGTTTGAAGAAACCGGCGGCATGTACCCCGAACTCGTCACCCGAAGCGACCTGGAGGTGTTCCTGCCCCCTATCGGCGGCCTCACGGCGTATATCTTCGGCAAGCCGCGCGACCTGGCCAATCCCGAGATCGAGCTCACTGCCCGCGTGCACGACGAGTGCAATGGCTCGGACGTCTTCGGCTCCGACATCTGCACCTGCCGCCCTTACCTCACGCACGCGATTGAAGAGTGCATCCAGGGCGCGCAGCGCGGCGGCGTGGGCCTGGTGTCTTACTTCCGCAAAGAAGGCCGGGCGCTGGGCGAAGTCACCAAGTTCCTGGTCTACAACGCCCGCAAGCGGCAAGTCGGCGGCGACACCGCCGAGCAATACTTCAACCGCACCGAATGCGTGGCCGGCGTGCAGGACATGCGCTTTCAGGAGCTGATGCCCGATGTGCTCAACTGGCTGGGCATCCGCAAAATCCACCGGCTGGTCTCCATGAGCAATATGAAATACGACGCCATCACCCGCGCAGGCATTGAAGTGGTCCAGCGCGTCAACATCCCCGATCACATGATTCCCGCGGACGCCCAGGTCGAAATGGACGCCAAGATGGCTGCCGGCTATTTCACCCCCGGCGCGGTGCCCGACGCCGAAGAGCTGAAAAAAGCCAAAGGCCGGGGGCTGGATGTCTGACACCAAAACACTGCCCGGTCAGTCCAACGCGAACTACACCATTGCCGGCAACCTGCGCGGCATAGGCGCCGCGGCCGAGTTGCGGTCCACCGCCACCATACGCAGCCGCGCCCGCGCCCTGCTTGAGCGTGCCCGCCGCGGTGAATCGGCCTGGTTTACCGTCAACGACGGCGCCATGGCCACCACCGCCGCGCTCGTCGCCGAAATCACCCGCGCCCGCTACCCGGACCTGCGCATTCCGTACCACAGCCGATGGCGGCATTTCGAAGCCGGCGGTATTGACCGCCCCGGCATGCTGAACGAAGCGCTGGCCAACGCCACACCTGCCGGCCGTGCCCGCGCCCAGATCGACCTGGCCCTTGTCAGCGTGCTGCTCGACGCAGGCGCCGGCCCGGAGTGGCGTTACCTCGAAGCCGCCCAAGACGAGCGGCCCAGCTGCGAATACAACCGCTCCGAGGGCCTGGGCGTGGCAAGTTTTCACGCCTTTACGGCCGGTGTTTTCTCCAGCGATTCGCAAAACCCCATGCAGGCCGACGCGGCCGGCCTCAAAGCCATCACGGCCGACCAGATCGCCAATGCCTTTCAGGTCACGCCCAACAACCCGCTGGTCGGGCTTGAGGGACGCGCCGCACTGCTGCGCCGCCTGGGCCACGCACTGCAGGACCAGCCCGCGCTTTTTGGCCAGCGCGGGCGGCCGGGCCATTTGTTTGAGGCGCTCGCGCAGCCGGGCAAAAGCGCTATTGAGGCGCATGAGTTGCTGTCGATACTGCTCACCAGCCTGTCGTCCATCTGGCCCGCCCAGAACACGATGGGCAACATCCCGCTGGGCGACTGCTGGCAGCACCCGGCGGCGGGCGACGCAGACGCTGGCCCCAGCCAGGGCTGGATGCCCTTTCACAAGCTGTCGCAGTGGCTCACCTATTCGCTGCTTGAGCCCTTTGAATGGGCCGGCGTGCCGGTGCGCGGGCTTGATGCCCTGACCGGCCTGCCCGAATACCGCAATGGCGGCCTGTTCCTCGACGCCGGCGTGATTCACCTGAAAGACCCCACCCAGTCAGAACGCCTGCACGCCGCCGGCGACGAGCTGATTGTTGAGTGGCGTGCGCTGACAGTGGCCCTGCTCGACGAGCTCGCGCCGCTGGTGCGTGAGCAGTTAGGATTGACCGCTGAGCAAATGCCGCTGGCCTGCGTGCTCGAAGGCGGCACCTGGGCCGCGGGGCGCGCACTGGCACAGCAATTGCATCAAGGTTTGCCGCCCCTGAACATCCAGAGTGACGGCACCGTATTCTGAAATTCAAAACAAGAGGCACCCGACAACATGACCACATCCAGCGCCGCGGCTCCTGGCAAAGTTCACCTGATTGACCACCCGCTGTGCAGCACAAGCTCACCCTGATGCGCCGCAAGGACGCCTCCACCAACACCTTTCGCACCCTGCTCAACGAGCTCAGCATGCTGATGGCCTATGAAGTCACCCGCGACATGCCCATGCAGGACATCGAGATCGAAACCCCGCTTGAGGTCACCACCTCCAAAGTCATCGACGGCAAGAAGCTGGTGTTTGTCTCCATCCTGCGCGCCGGCAACGGCATCCTTGAAGGCATGCTCAGCGTGGTGCCTGGCGCCCGCGTCGGCCATGTGGGCCTGTACCGCGACCCGAAAACCCTGACAGCGGTGGAGTACTACTTCAAGATGCCGCACGACATGGAAGAGCGCGACATCGTCGTCGTCGACCCGATGCTGGCCACCGGCAACTCGGCCATCGCGGCGGTCGAGCGGCTCAAAGAGCTCAACCCCAAGTCCATCAAGTTCGTCTGCCTGCTGACCTGCCCTGAAGGCATCAAGGCCCTGCAAACCGCCCACCCGGACGTGTCCATCTACACCGCCGCCATCGACCGCGAACTCAACAGCCATGGCTACATCCTGCCAGGTTTAGGCGACGCTGGCGACCGAATTTTCGGAACGAAATAGGCCTCCAGCCCAATACCTGCATGGGCAAGCAGCTCCTGAATTGATAGCAAATCGATACCACCATCCTGTTTATCCACCTGCAACCCAACCCGGAGAGTCCCATGCCTCAGATAGTCAAGCGCCGACAACTCGTCCTGCTCGCCACCGCACTGGCCGTCGCCCTGCCCGGCTTTGCCATCGCCCAGGCCAAAACCAAGGTCGCCGCGATCTACACGGTTCCGTTTGAGCAGCAATGGGTCAGCCGCCTGCACAAGGCACTCAAGGCGGCCGAGGCGCGCGGCGAGATCGAATACAAGGCGACCGAAAACGTGTCGAACGCCGACTACGAACGCGTGATGCGCGAATACGCCACGGCCGGCAACACGCTGATCGTCGGTGAAGCCTTCGCCGTCGAAGCCGCCGCCCGCAAGGTCGCCAAAGATTTCCCCAAGGTGTCATTCCTCATGGGATCGTCCGGCAAAGTGCAGGAGCCCAACTTCTCGGTGTTCGACAACTACATCCAGGAGCCGGCCTACCTGAGCGGCATGATCGCCGGCGGCGTGACCAAGTCCAACAAGATCGGCATGGTCGGCGGCTTCCCGATTCCTGAAGTCAACCGCCTGATGAACGCCTTCATGGCCGGCGCCAAAGAAACCAACCCCAAGGTCGAGTTCAGCGTGAGCTTCATCAACAGCTGGTTTGACCCGCCCAAGGCCAAGGAAGCCGCCTTCGCCATGATCGACAAAGGCGCCGACGTGATGTATGCCGAGCGCTTCGGCGTGAGCGACGCCGCCAAGGAAAAAGGCAAGCTCGCCATCGGCAACGTCATCAACACGCAAGACAAATACCCCGACACCGTGGTCTCATCAGCCTTATGGAACATGGAGCCCAGCATTGACCGCGCCATCAAGCTCGTCAAAGAAGGCAAGTTCAAGGCTGAAGACTACGGCCCGTATTCGATGATGAAGCACAAGGGCTCTGAACTTGCTCCGCTCGGCACTTTTGAGAAAAAGGTTCCCGCTGACATCGTGGCCAAGATGAAGGCCAAAGAAAAAGACATTCTTGACGGCAAGTTCACCGTCAAAGTCGACGACAGCCAGCCCAAGTCCACGACCAAATAAGCCGATAAAACCTGAGCCCGGAGGCGCCGTATGCATTTTTTGTTTTGCCTGCGGCGCCTTCTGTCGTTCCGGCCTGGCGTTGGATTTCCCCCCTGGCTGGCTGCCGGGTTCATCGCCCTGGCGCTGGGCGGTTGCGCAGGTCTTTCGCCTAACCCGACCGCGGGCGCCGCAGTCCGCCTCGACGAAACACCGCGCATCGCGGTGATGTCGGCCTTCCAGCCCGAGCTGACGCTGCTGCTCAAGCAGTTGCAAGACCCCCGCATGCACCGCCTCAACGGTGTCGACTTCACCACCGGCACGCTGCAGGGCCAGCAGGTTGTGCTGTTCCTCTCGGGCATCAGCATGGTCAACGCGTCCATGAACACGCAGCTGGCGCTGGACCGCTTCCACATCACGCACATTGTTTTCAGCGGCATCGCCGGCGGCGTCAACCCGGCCCTCAATATTGGCGACGTGGCCGTGCCGGCGCAGTGGGGCCAGTACCTTGAAGTACTGATGGCCCGCGAAACCGCACCCGGCCAGTTCACCATCCCGCCGCGCATGGAGGCGCAAACCCTCGCGCCCTTCGGCATGCTGCACCCGCGTCCCGTCGAAACCCGCACCGCCGCCAGCCCGGCGCCCGTGCGCAAGTTCTGGTTTGAGGTCGATCCCAAAATGCTCGCGGTGGCACGTGGCCTTGGCAAGGTAGACCTCAACCATTGCAGCGCCGGTGTTTGCCTCACCCACAAACCGCAGCTCATGCTGGGCGGCAATGGCGTTTCAGGCCAGGCCTTTGTCGACAACGCCGCCTTTCGCGAATACACCTTCAGGACCTTCCAGGCCAATGTGCTCGACATGGAAACCGCTGCCGTCGGCATGGTGGCCTACAGCAACAGCGTGCCCTACATCGCCTTCCGCTCGCTCAGCGACCTGGCCGGCGGCGGTGAAGGCGCCAATGAGATGGTGACTTTCATGAATATCGCGGCAGATAACTCCGCAAAAGTTTTGCTGGCGTTTCTGGCTGCCTGGAAACCATGAGACGGGATTTATTCCCTCTCCCCCTGGGAGAGGGTTGGGGTGAGGACCGGCGGCCTCTGAACGCCCGCGGCAAACATCAAGCGCCGCAAGCCCTCATCCCCGCCTTCTCCCAGAGGGAGAAGGAGTAAGACCATGACGCCAATAGCCGCGCGGCCGCCCCACTCTTCACTCCCTCTCCCCCTGGGAGAGGGTTGGGGTGAGGGCCGGCGGCCTGCAAACACACATGGCGCAACATCAGACGCCGTCGGCCCCCATCCCAGCCTTCCCCCAGCGGGGGAAGGAGTGAAGCCATGAGCACTGAGCCAGTCCTTCGCCTCACCGGCATCACCAAACGCTTCGGCCCGCTGCTCGCCAACGAAGCGATTTCGCTCGAGCTGCACAGCGGCGAAGTCCTCGCGCTGCTGGGCGAAAACGGCGCGGGCAAATCCACGCTGGTGTCCATCCTCTTTGGCCACTACACGGCCGACGAAGGGCAGATTGAAATCTTCGGTCAGCCGCTGGCGCCGGGCAACCCGCGCCTGGCGCTGGCGGCAGGCATCGGCATGGTGCACCAGCATTTCACGCTGGCCGACAACCTGAGCGTGCTTGACAACGTGATGCTGGGCAGCGAGCCGCTGTGGCAGCTGTTCTCTCGCCGCGGCGCCGCGCGGACGAAGTTGCTGGACGTGGCCGAACGCTTTGGTTTGCCCGTGGCGCCGGACGCCAAGGTCGGCAGCCTCTCTGTCGGCGAACGGCAGCGCGTGGAAATCCTGAAGGCGCTGTACCGCGGCGCACGCATCCTGATCCTGGACGAACCCACCGCCGTACTGACGCCGCAGGAGAGCGAAGACCTGTTCAAGACCCTGGGCCAGATGGTGGCCGAAGGCCTTTCCATCATCTTTATCAGCCATAAGCTGGGTGAGGTGCTGCGCGTGTCTCACCGTGTGGCCGTGCTGCGCGGCGGCAAGCTGGTGGCCCAGGCGCCGGCCGCCGGCACCAGCCAGGCGCAACTGGCGCAGTGGATGGTGGGGCATGCAGTGACCACCACCCTACGCCGTCCCGCGCAGTCACCAGGCGAGGCTGTCTGCGCACTCAACAACGTGAGCACGGCAGGAACCAGCCGTGGCCGGCTTGAAGGCGTCTCCCTGCAACTCAAAGCCGGCGAGATCGTCGCCATTGCGGGTGTCTCCGGCAACGGCCAGCTGGCATTGGCCGAGCTGCTGTGCGGCACCCGCGCAGCCAGCCAGGGCGAAGTCACCTTCCTGGGCCGGCCGCTGAAAGCATCGCCCGCCTGGTTGGTCACCCAGGGAGTAGCCCGCATCCCTGAAGACCGGCATGGCGTGGGTGTGGTCGGTGACCTCAGCGTGTGGGAGAACGCGGTGTCAGAACGCCTGCGCAGCCCGGCATTTTCAAAAGCGCTGTGGGTCAAGCGCCATGCCGCGCAAGACCATGCAGGTCGCATCCTGCGCGAGTTTGATGTGCGCGGGGGCGGCCCGCACACGCCGGCGCGTTCGCTTTCGGGCGGCAATATGCAAAAGCTCATTCTTGGACGGGCGCTGGTTGCTCCATCAACTGAAACCTCAGCGTCGTCGCCACCCAAGCTCATCATCGCCCACCAGCCGACATGGGGCTTGGACATCGGCGCCGTCGCCTATGTACAGCAGCAACTCATTGCCGCGCGAGACGCTGGCGCAGCCGTGCTGGTGATCTCGGACGACCTGGACGAGGTGCTGGCGCTGGGCGATCGTGTGGCTGTGATGCATGCGGGCAAACTCACGGACGCTCTACTTGCTGAAGCCTGGACGCGCGAAGCGATCGGGCTCGCCATGGCTGGGGCAAGCGCATGAGGCCGGCGCAGTCTTACTCCTTCTCCCTCTGGGAGAAGGCCGGGATGAGGGCCAGCGGCATACAAACAATGGCCGTGTGTTCGGTGCCCGTCCGCCCTCACCCTACCCTCTCCCAGAGGGAGAGGGAAAAGAATGAAAGCAAGTCATGAGGCTTGAGAAACGCACCCAAGCCTCCAAACTGGCCCTGGTGCTGGCGCCCATAGGCGCCATCGCCTTCACGCTCCTCATCAGCTCACTGCTGGTGCTGTGGGCCGGCGCGCCGCTGGGTCAAACGTACACCCTGCTGTTCAAAGGCGGCTTCGGCTCCGTCTTTGCGCTCAGCGAAACGCTCACCCGCGCGGTGCCGCTCATCCTGACGGGCCTGGCTGCCACCGTGGCTTTCAAGGCGCGGCTTTTCAACATCGGCGCCGAAGGCCAGCTGTACGCCGGCGCGCTGGCCGCTGTCGCCGTGGGCGGCCTGCATGGTGACACCGGGTTTGAGCTGCCCATCTGGCTGCTCTTTGCGCTGATGATGCTGGCCGCGGCCATAGCAGGCGCCCTGCTGCTCCTCGGCCCCGCGCTGCTCAAGGCGCGGCTGGGGGTTGATGAAGTCGTCACCACGCTGCTGCTGAACTTCGTCATGCTGCTGTTCGTCTCGGCCATGCTCGACGGCCCAATGAAAGACCCGGCCGCCATGGGCTGGCCGCAGAGCGTGGCACTGCAGAGCGAGCTGGAACTCTCCAAACTCGTCCCGCAGACACGCATCCACACCGGCCTGATCTGGGCCTGCGGCCTGGCCGTGGCCCTGTGGGCATTGATGAAATACACCGTGCCCGGTTTTGACATACGCGCCACCGGCGCCAATGCCCGTGCGGCGGCATTTTCCGGCGTGCCCGTTACCCGCACTGTGGTCCTCGTGGCCGTGCTGTCAGGCGCACTCGCCGGGCTGGCCGGTGCGATTGAGGTGGCCGGCCGCACCAGCTACGTCACGCTGGACATGTCGCCCGGCTACGGCTACACCGGCATCGTGATCGCCATGCTGGCGGCGCTTAACCCCCTGGGCGTTCTCGCCGCCGCGGTCTTTGTGGCAGGCGTGCTGGTGGGGGCCGACACCATGAGCCGGGCGGTCGGTGTGCCAACTTATATCGCCGATGTGATCGTGGCGGCTTCGCTGATTTCGGTGCTGGTGGCTACGCTGATGACGCAGTACAGGGTGGTGTGGGGGCGCAAGACATGACAGCCGTTCATTCATATTTTCAAGTAAAAAGTGCCTGTAGCCTAGATATGGCCTTGGCTTCTAGCTATCTATTTGATAGCAACTTCCACCCTTTCCCTTCTTCGCTCCCTCTCCCCCTGGGAGGGGGTTGGGGTGAGGGCCGGCGGCCTGTCTGCAAGCGCCGCGCACCATCAAGCGCCGCTGGCCCCCACCCCTGCCCTCCCCCAGCGGGGGAGGGAGCTCATGCGCAGAGCTCATGCCATGTCTGACCTCCTCGACATCCTCGCCGCAGCCCCCTTCTGGATCGCCGTCCTGCGCATCGCCACGCCGCTCATCCTCGGCACACTGGGCGTGCTGCTGTGCGAGCGGGCTGGCGTGCTCAACCTGGGCATCGAAGGCATCATGGTCGCCGGCGCGTTCAGCGGCTGGCTGGCGGTGCATGGCGGCGCGCCGCTGTGGGTGGGCGTGGGGGTGGCGGCGCTCACTGGCGCGATGTTTGGCCTGCTGCATGCTTTCCTCACCGTGGGCCTGGCGCTGTCGCAACACGTCGCCGGCCTTGGCATAACTTTGCTGGCGACCTCGCTGAGCTACTACGGCTACCGCGTAAGCTTTCCCAAAGTCGACACCCCGCCCACCGTCACACCCTTTGCCCCCATGGAATGGCTCACCGACGTGTTCGGCAGCAACGCCAGCGTGCTGGCCGCGCAAACATCCCTCACGCTGTTTGCCTTGCTGCTGGTACCACTGATCGCCTGGCTGCTCTACCGCACGCCGGCAGGCTTGGCCATCCGCATGGTCGGCGAGAACCCGCAGGCCGCTGAAGGCCAGGGCGTCTCGGTCGCAGCCACGCGCACCGCCGCCATCGTGGCCGGCTCGGCGCTGATGGGGGTGGCGGGTTCCTTCCTCACGCTCTCGGCCTTCAACGCCTTTTTCTTCAACATGGTCAACGGCCGCGGCTGGGTTTGCGTGGCACTGGTGGTGTTTGCCTCATGGCGGCCTGGCAAAGCGCTGCTGGGCGCGCTGCTGTTTGCCTTCTTTGACGCGCTGCAGTTGCGCCTGCAAACTTCGGGCATCGTGAACGTTCCCTATCAGGTGTACTTGATGCTGCCCTATCTTCTGTCCATCCTGGCGCTGGTGCTGGTGGCGCGCAAGGCGGCGTATCCTCAGGCCTTGATGAAACCGTATCGCAAGGGAGAGCGCTGATGGAGCCCGTCACGAACGACGCTCTAGCGACTCCGCAGCATGAAGTGCAGCGCAAGCTGGGACGGTCTGTGCTGCAGCTCCAACTGTATGAGCAATTGCTGAAAGCACTACTTGTTCACTCGCAGGCATCTGGCACGACTGATACCTTGCTCAAGGAGAGGGAGAAACGGGCCGAGAAAATCAAACTACAGACTTTGGGTGGCCTTGTCACCAGTGCCTCAAAGCTATTGATCCGCCCGTTTCCCTATGAAGAACTACCAGAGTTGAAAGCGCCACCTGACAAGATTCACTTTCACATGCGCATAAATTTTGAACTCGATGCAAAGGACGCTTCGCTCATCGAAACTCAGTTCAAGGAATTGGTTGAGTTACGCAATGACCTTGTTCACCACTTTACTGAGCGATTCGATGTCTTCAGCATTGAGGGCTGTCATGCTGCATCTCGGTATCTGGACGAATGCTATGTGACGATCAAAGCAGGCTATACCCAACTGCGTGCGTGGGCAGAAGGCGTGCAGCAATTACTGCAAGAGGCGGGCACGTATATACAGTCTGACTCATATAAAAACTTCCTGAAGTCCCAGTTACGCCCGGAGACCGGAGCCACCGATGCCCCAACCTGATCTGATTCGTCGCAATGCCAGGTTTCTCGATGGCCGCGCTGCCCGGAACTTTGCGGACGGAAAGGGTGACCACTAATGCGCAGCCGCCAACTGGAAGTCGCCGACCCTGCCTTCCCCAATGAAAAAACCGCCCGAAAACAAGCGGAGCGCCAGCTTTTGCTGGACGCGCTGAGCGGCGGCCTCGACGCCGCGGACATCGAATGGGCTCCCGACAATGGCAACGCCATCGCACCGGCCCTGCTGGCCAGCCAGCGCCTGCAACTGCGCCCCTGGACAGATGCCGACCGCGAACCGTTTGCAGCCATGACAGCCGACCCCGAAGTCATGCGCCACTTTCCGGCCGTGCTTACACGCGAACAAAGCGACGCCTGGATCGATCGCATGAGCCGCAAAATCAGCGAGCGCGGCTGGGGCCTCTGGGCCATGGACTATCTGGCCGAAGGAGCACTGGCGCCGCAGTTCGCAGGCTTTACCGGCCTCAACATTCCAGACCCGGAACTGCCTTGTGGCCCCTGCGCGGAAGTAGGCTGGCGGCTCGCACCGCGTTTCTGGGGCCTGGGCCTGGCCAGTGAGGCAGGCAGCCTGTCCTTGCGCGCCGGTTTTGAATCCCTGCGCCTGGAAGAGATCGTCGCGGTGACCACGCTGCGCAATACCCGCTCGCGCGCCGTCATGCAACGCCTGGGCATGCAGGAGAGCATGGTTGATGAATTCGACCACCCGGCTTTCCCGCCCGACAGCGCTGAACGCCGCTGCTGTGTGTACCGCCTGCCTCGCGCTCGCTGGTTAGCGAGCCTTCAAATCGCCGCTGAAAGGCCCATGCCATGCTAGACCTGCTCATCACCAACACCACTTTGCCTGACGGCCGCAGCGGCATGTCCATTGCCGTGCAAAACGGCACCATCACCGCCGTCGAGCCCGGCTTGCAAGCGCCAGCCCACGAAACCATAGACGCCGGCGGCTACCTGCTCAGCCCGCCCTTCGTCGACCCGCACTTCCACATGGACGCCACGCTCAGCTACGGCTTGCCCCGCGTCAATGAAAGCGGCACGCTGCTCGAAGGCATCGCGTTGTGGGGAGAGCTGAAACCGCTGCTAACGGCCGAGGCTTTAGTCGAACGCGCCCTCACCTATTGCGACTGGGCCGTCGCCAAGGGCCTGCTGGCCATTCGCAGCCATGTAGACACCAGCGACGCAAGCCTGCTGGCCGTCGATGCCCTGCTCGAAGTAAAAAAACAGGTCGCGCCCTACATCGACCTGCAACTCGTCGCTTTCCCGCAAGACGGCGTGCTTCGCACCAAAGGCGGCGTTGACGACCTCAAACGCGCACTCGACAAAGGCGTAGACGTAGTCGGCGGCATCCCCCACTTTGAACGCACCATGGCCGACGGCGCCGCCAGCGTCAGGCTGCTCTGCGAAATCGCCGCCGAACGCGGCCTGCTGGTTGACATGCATTGCGACGAGTCCGATGACCCGCTGTCGCGCCACATCGAAACCCTGGCGTACGAAGCGCAACGCCTGGGCCTGCAGGGCCGGGTCAACGGCAGCCACTGCACCTCCATGCACAGCATGGACAACTACTACGTCAGCAAGTTGCTGCCCCTGATCGCAGAGAGCGGCGTCAGCGTCATTGCCAACCCCCTCATCAACATCACCCTTCAAGGCCGCCACGACACCTATCCCAAACGCCGTGGAATGACCCGCGTACCCGAACTCATGGCCGCAGGCGTCAACGTCGCCTTCGGCCATGATTGCGTGATGGACCCGTGGTACGGCATGGGGAGCGGTGACATGCTGGAAGTGGCACACATGGGCCTGCATGTGGCGCAGATGACCAGTCAGAAAGGCATCCGCCAGTGCTTTGATGCCGTCACCACCAATGCCGCCAAGGTGATGCACCTCAAAGGCTATGGCCTGGACGTTGGATGCGATGCAAGCTTTGTGCTGCTGCAGGCGCGTGACCCTGTGGAGGCGATCCGGCTACGGGCGAACCGGCTGAAGGTGTGGAAGAAAGGGCAGTTGCTGGCGGCGACGCCGGAAGTCGCAACAAAGCTGCGGCTGTCCGGTCGCCCAGGTAGCACCGCTTTCCTGGAACGCTCGTAACGGCTTTCGCTGCCTGGACCTGACCGTCATGTCCCCATGACCCCTCAGCAAGCCGCCCGGTTGCTCGTGGCCGCACGAACCGGCGGGCCCGCTGTGCTTTGGCGCGACATGCTCCCGGCCGACCGCGCTGGTGCCTATGCCATCCAGGATGCCACGCTTGCCACGATTGGGCCCATCGCCGGCTGGAAGGTGGGCGCCAAAAGCCCGCATACCGAACCCCATTGCGCACCGCTGCCTGCTTCGGGCATACATGCTTCGGGCGTCACGCTGAAAGGCCCCGTCTGGCGGTGGCGCTGTGTCGAGGTGGAGCTTGCTTTCCGGCTGGGCCGCGACCTGGATCCCAAAGGCAGGTTGCTGGCTCCCGCTGAATTGGCCGACGCCTTTGACGCGGTGCTGCCAGTGATTGAACTTGTGGAAAGCCGTTTGCTTGATGGGCAAACCGCTGACCCGCTGGCCCATTTGGCTGACCTGCAGTGCCACAGCGCGCTGGTGCTGGGAAGCCCGTCTGGGTTAACGCCTGCACATGTTGACTTGCGCACGCTGGAGGCGACCCTGAGTTTTTGCCGCGCACCTGCCACCCACACCCTGGGCGGCAATCCGGCTCAGGACGTCTGGCGCCTGCTGTCATGGCTTGCGGTGCATTGTGCCGGCCGCGGTCAACCGCTTCGCGCGGGCCAGATCGTGACTACCGGGTCATGTACCGGCCTGTTGGCCGCACCCGTGGACTCGACCGTGCGCGGTGAAATAGCGGGAGCCGGTGCAGTAGAGTTGCGTTTTGAATCTTGAGTGCAAATAGCCGTAAAGAAGTAAAGAGCTTCCCGTGAATCCTCCCTTACCCCATGCCGAACTCATCGCCACTTTCAAGCGGGCGGAGGCCGAAGCTGCTCACAAATCCGGTTTGATCAAAGCTGCCGCGACAAAAGGCCCCAAGGCGATCCAGAAGGCCGTCGAGACAGCAAACAAAGCGGCAAAACGCAGGGATGCTTACGCCAAAAAGCTCGCTGCGCTGAAAGTGGAACTCAAGGATTAGCCCTGCAAGCAAGCTTGCCGATAATCAGGTTTTGGAAAGAGACCCCGATGGACATGGAACCACAACAAGAAGCACCAGACGAAGAACCCGAACCGATTGAGGAATACGTCCCAGGCACCGCCAACGGCCGCAACTACATGACCAGGCTGTGCCACTTCCCCGACGGCCCCTGGTACATCGATGTCATACACATTGAATCGCTGCCGCCCCTGCACGACAGCGACAGGACCTGGCTCACGCGCGCTGAGGCCGTTCAGGCGGCAGACAAGCTGGTTGCCGATCTGGCGCACTGACCGCAGAGCCGGCTCGCTGGCTGGCCTTCTCCTCCTCCTTCCCCCGCTGGGGGAAGGCAGGGATGGGGCCGCCGGCCTCCAATCCAAAGCTGCGGTGCTATCAAACGCTGCAGGCCCCCATCCCAACCTTCCCCCAAAGGGGGAAGGAGTGAGAGGAACAAGCCGCATGCCGGCGCGCGAATGTAACGCCCTGTTGAGTGCCCTTGTAGCCCGGGAAAGTAGCGCTATTTGAAACCCAGCGACCCGCTGGTTGCCTTTAAGGAGCTTTCATGTTCAAACGCCTGACTCTGCTCTGGGTTTTAATACGCGGCGACGCACGGCGGTTGTGGATCGCGTTGCGCCATCCCGAAGCGCCCGTGTGGCTGAAATGGGGTACCGCAGCGGTTGCGCTCTACCTGCTCTCACCCATTGACTTCATCCCCGACGTCCTGCCCGTCATTGGCATTGCCGACGATTTGGTATTGGTTTCGCTGGCGATCCGCTGGATGCTGAATCGCCTGCCGCCCGGGATCGCCGACCCTGCAATACAGCCCTCAAAATGAGCGTTTTCCATTGATGCCGACACACCCTATTTCCCTGACCATTTCGCTCCCCTCAGGCGGCACCATTTCGGGCCTGCTGCAGACGCCCGTCAGTGCAAAGGCCTGCTACGTGTTCGCCCACGGCGCGGGCGCGGGCATGAATCACACCTTCATGGAAGCCATCGCCCAGGGCCTCGCAGAACGGGGCATTGCCAGCCTGCGCTTCAATTTTCCGTTCATGGAACAAGGCTCCAAACGCCCGGACTCTCCCGCCATTGCGCATGCGGCGATTCGCGCGGCGGTCGCTGAAGCGGCGCGGCGAACTCCCGGTGTACCGCTGTTTGCGGGTGGCAAGTCATACGGCGGACGCATGAGCACACAGGCGCAGGCGATGGAGCCATTGCCCGGCGTAGAGGGCATTGTGCTGGTGGGCTTTCCGCTTCATCCTGCCGGCAAACCTTCGAGCGAACGCGCTGCGCACCTGGCGGGCGTCAAGCTGCCGATGCTTTTTCTGCAAGGCACGCGCGATAGCCTCGCTGATCTGGCGCTGATCACGCAGACAACGGCAAGCCTCGGCAAAAAGGCAACCCTGCACATCGTGGACGGCGCCGACCACGCCTTCCATGTGCTGGTGCGTTCGGGCCGCACCGATGCGCAGGTGCGTGAGGAACTGCTCGACACCATGGCCGTGTGGATGACGAAGCGCTAGCGTCGAGACAAAGGCCAGGCGGCCCATCCTGAAGCTGCAGGGCGCCGCATGCCCTTGCGGCCGCGATTCTTCGCAACCCTCTCGGTAAGTCATCGGCAAACCCAACGTCGCCCAAGTGGGTCCATTACCTGCCGATTCCCCGCAATTTATGCCTTAAGTCGCAAATTTAGGTGCCCCGTACTGGTTTTCCTGCTTTTCAACGGAGAGCTTTGTTGGTTAGATTTGCAACCAGGAGACCTACTCCTGGAGACTACCAATGAAAAAATTAACCATATGGTGTGCAACCATCGCACTGGTCGCACTGTCCCAAGCCAGCCAGGCGCAAATCCTGGTCGGGCAGACCGCCGGCTTCACCGGCCCGGTTGGCGCAGGCGTCAAAGAAACCACGGATGGCGCCAAGCTCTACATCGATTCCGTCAATGCCAAGGGCGGTGTCAACGGGCAAAAGGTCGAACTCATTTCACTCGATGACAAGTTCGACCCCAAGCTGGCCAGTGAGAACGCCAAAAAACTGATTGAAGAGCAAAACGTAATGGCGCTTTTCCTGACGCGCGGAACGCCCCATACCGAAGCCATCATTCCTCACCTCACAAAGCACGGCGTGGTCCTGGTGGGCCCGTCTACCGGCGCTATGGTGCTGCACCAGCCTGTGCAAAAGTACATCTTCAATGTACGCGCGACCTACCAGCGCGAAGCCGAAAAAGCCGTCAGCCACCTGAACTCCATGGGCATCACGCGGATTGCGATTGTTTATGCAGATGACAGCTTCGGCGCTGACGGCGTGGCCGGCGCACAAAAAGGCCTGGCCGCCGCCAAACTGCAGCCCGCCGTGCTGGAAAAGTTCAACCGCACCAAACCTGACTTCGGGCCCATCGCTCCCAAAATCATGCAGTCCAACGCGCAGGCCATCATCATGGTGGCATCCGGCCAGGCGGTGGTTGACGGCACCAAGGCCTTCCGCACCGCCGGCTCCGCGGCGCAAATCGTCACGCTGTCCAACAACGCCTCTTCCGGCTTCATCAAAAGCCTGGGCGACAACGCACGCGGCGTGATCGTGACCCAGGTCTTTCCTTATGAACGCTCCATCGCCTTCAGCATGGTCAAAGAGGCTCAAGAACTCGCCAAAGCCAAAGGCGGGGACGACATCAGCCCCGCCATGCTCGAAGGCTTTGCCGCCGCCAAGGTGCTGGTCGAAGGCCTGCGCCGCGCCGGCCCCAAGCCCACTCGCGAAAAACTCCAGGCAGCCCTGGAGGGCATGCGCAAGTACGATCTGGGTGGCCTGGAGGTGAGCTTTTCGCCCGAAGACCATACCGGCCTGGACTTTGCCGATCTCTCGATCATCGGCACGGACGGGAAATTCCGGCGCTGACATTGGCCACGCGGGTCAACGCGGCCAACTCGTCTTGGGAATCACAGTGGCTTGAGGGGGAATCGATGCTCCGCTAAGCTTGCGCATTCCCCTGACCGAACCCCAAAGGCCGCTCCATGACAAGCTACTGGCTCATGAAATCCGAACCTGAAGAATGCTCGGTCGACGACGCGCTCGCGGCGAAGAAATCGACGGTTCCCTGGGTAGGTGTGCGCAACTACCAGGCGCGCAATTTCATGCGCGACGGCATGCAGGTTGGCGACGGGGTGTTGTTTTATCACTCGAGTTGTGCCGAGCCTGGCATTGTCGGCATTGCAGAGGTAGCGTCTACGCCCTACCCTGATCCCACGCAGTTTGATCCGAAATCACCCTACTACGACCCCAAGTCAAAACCCGAAGAGCCGCGATGGATGCTGGTGGATGTGCAGGTGTTGCGCAAGATACCCAACATCACCCTGCCCGCCCTGCGCGCGCGGCCGGAACTTGCCGACCTGCAGGTGCTGCGCAAGGGCAATCGCCTGTCCATCACGCCGGTCGAGCCGAAGCACTGGAAAGCCATCACCGGCAAAAAGTGAGAAGCCTGTCAGGCGCCGGACTCCGGCAGGCTTTGCAGGCGGCGCAAACCGAACAGGTCTTTGATGATGATCTGACCGCGCTGGCTTTTCAGGAACCCTTCCGCGACCAGCCCCTGCATCAGCCGCGCCACCACTTCACGCGATGTACCCAGGTGCCCGGCCAGCTGCTGCTGCGTCGTTTTCAGTACCCCATCGGACGAGGCGTGCAGCAACACAAAATGCACAAGGCGTTGCCGATGGTTGAAGGAATGAACAGCATCGAGTTCTGCCATCAACCTGAAAACGAGTGTCGAGAGCGCATGCAGCGTCAGGTCCTGGATGCAGGCTTCCTGCTTGAAGAGCTGCCGGTACAAGGGGCCTGGAATGACGGCGACACGCGTGGCCTTGTCGGCCTGAACCCAGGCAGGATAAAGGAGATCGTTGAACAGGCAGTTGAGCGAGAGCACGCAGGTCTCGCCGGGCTCCACCAGATAGAGCGTCGCCTCGGTACCGGCAGGCGTGACGGTGTATACGCGCAACCGGCCTGACAGCACCACATAGGCGCCGGAGGCCGGCTGGCCCTTGTGAATGATGCCGGCCCCTGCCAGCGCATTCATCGGAACCGCGCCCTCCGTCAACAGGCTACGGCCATCAGCACTCAGGCGGCTGAAAGGCTCGAAAAGGGCAAGCTCACGTAAGACCTGCATAGTGCTCCATTCGCGGCGGCCTGCCGCACCTTCAAACCGTCGATACCACGTGGCCACGTTTGACCCACAACAAGGCACCTTCGGAACTGGCCAGCGCAGGCTGCCGGGTGTGTGGATTACGCAGCCAGCACATAGGGCCAAGGTCCTGCGCACCCGCAGCGCGTGCGTTCGTGCTGTCACCGGCTTCGACACGAACCGAGCCCTCGACGACCAGCATTTCCTGCCCGCCACGCGCGTGCTGCGCGGCCATGGTACACCCCGGTTCCAGCCGTTCGAGGAAAACGGTTTCCCTGGGCCCCTCATGCAGCAATGCACGCCGATGCCGGGCGATTCCTGCATCCACCCAGGGCCTGTCTGCTGCACGGATGACAACGCGGCGCTGTTCGAGTGCGTTCATCTGCCGCAGCTTGACGAAGATGATGCAACCCTCGTCGCTAAAAGGCCTATGGCTGGAGCCCGGCGGATTGCGCACATAGGTACCGGGGCCGTATGAGCCGTGCTCATCGGCAAATACGCCGCTGAGCACAAAAAATTCTTCGCCCAGCGCATGCGAATGCGCGTCAAACCGGCTGCCAGCTGCATAGCGCACAAGCGACGTTGCCACAGCCACCTCTGCACCGGCACGCTCTAGCATGCGCCGCTCGACCCCGGGTTGCGGCGACGGCAGCCACGGCAGCGACCCGGCCCGTACGAGGACGGGCTCCGTACGGTCGGCGTTCAGCCGCATCGGCTCCATCAGAACTTCTCCGATGCGGTCCGCAGGTCCAGCTCCTGCGTCCATGCGGTGCGCGCCTGTTGCGCAAGCCACATGAAATTGGCAGCCACGCCGTCAGGCGCCATCACTGGGGCTTCGGCTGCCGCGTAGCGCGATGCGGCAGCAGAGCCGCTGAGCATGCCGTCCAGCACGACGTGGGCCACGTGGATGCCCTGCGGCTGGAACTCTCTTGCCAGTGACTGCACGAGCCCGCGAAGGCCAAATTTGCCCGCAGCCATGGCCGCAAAGCGGGCCGACCCGCGCAGCGAAGCCGTGGCGCCAGTGAAGAGCAAGTTACCGCGCCCCACGGCCAGCATGCCCGGCAGCACGGCCAGGGCGCAGTGCGCCGCCCCGACGGGGCCGGCCTCAAGGCACTCGCGCAGCGCACCCGCCTCCAGTTCAAGAAAAGGAGCAATTGCCAGATGACCCGCGTTGTACAGCAGCGTGTCGACGGGCCCGTGGCGCTCGGTTAGGGCCGCGATGGCTTGCGCCACCGCGTCACCGTCCGCCAGATCGCAATCTGCACGCCGCAGGCCCGCCACCTCATACCCTGCCCCGCTGAACTGCCGTGCAAGCGATTCGCCGAGCACACCTCCGCTCCCCGCGATGAGTGCGAAGGGCCGGCTCACAGCACCCCCAGCAGGCGCCCGATCAACACCAGCGTAGCCGACCAGCCCGCCGCCCAGGCAAGTGTGCGTGCGCCGGGAACACCAAGCGTGTAGACCACATAGTGAATGAGCCGCGCAAAAAAGTAGACGGCGCAGGCGGCGGCCGTCACCGAATCGGCTCGGCCGCTGGTTTGCACCGCCAACACGGCCGGCGCAAAAATCACCAGGTTTTCGGTGGCATTGGCATGGGCCCGCTGTGCGCGCTGGGCCCACTCGGCAAGGGGTTTTTCTGTGACGATCGGGTTGGCCAGCGTACCGCCCAGGCCACGCACGGCTATGCGGTTGAGGACGTAAGGCAAGGCGAACAAAGCCGCAGCGGCCAGGGTCAACGCCAGCCAGTAGATTTCCTTGGACATGATGGGTTTTTCTTTCTTGGTTGCATGCCGCAATGCGGGCATGAACGCGAAGATAGCCGCGCCGGGGAAAGCGTTCTGTAGCTTTTGCTACAGAGCCACAAAGATCTGGAAGACCTGATCAGCCTGCGCAAGGGCAAGCGGATCTCCATCACACCGGTGCAGCCAGCATTGGCGCCTGATTACCACACTGCAGGGGAATGGCCTTCCGGCTCAGCATGATCAGAGCAAAGCGCCCTGCCTGCGCAGCACCTGTCCGGCACCCGCGCACACAGTGCTGCCATCGCGGCAAGCGAGTTTCCCATTCACAAAAACGGCGTCAATGCCGGAGCTGACCTCGGTCGGGTTCCCGTAGCTCGCGTTGGCGTTCACACGGTCCGGGTCAAAGATGACGATGTCGGCGTGATGGCCCGGCGCCAGCGTTCCCCGGCCTGTGAGGCCAAAGCGCCGTGCGCTGAGGCCGGTCATCTTGTAGATGGCCGTCTCAAGTGAAAAGAGCTTTCTTTCGCGTACATAGTGCCCCAGTACACGGGGGAAAGTCCCCCACAGGCGCGGATGGGGCCGCACGTCATGCGCGAGGCCGTCGGAGCCGACCATGGCCATCGGATGGCTCAAGATGCGGCTGACGTCGTCTTCACTCATCGCGAAGTAAATAGCCCCGGCCGGCTGCAGGGCGCGGGCCACGTCTTCTTCGGTCTGATTGCGTTCGCGCGCCAGCTCTTTCAGTGAGCGGCCGGCAGCTCCTGGCTCAGGCTGCGACCAGGTCACCAGCACGTCGCTGGACTGCTTCACGCGTGACGGCAGCAGCATGGTGGACGAGGCGTTGTATGGATAGCAGTCGAAACACACCGACTGCCCTTGCGCGGCCTGCTCCAGCAAGGCCAATGTCTCTACAGACCGGCCGTGATTGGCCGTGCCGACCAGTTTGTGGTGGGAAATCACGGTACCCACGCCCAGCTCGCGGCCTATGTGCAGGGCCTCGCGCAGCGCCTCGTCAATGGCGTCGCCTTCGTCGCGGATGTGCATGGCCACGATGCCCCCTAACGCCTTGAGCTGTGCGCCCACGGCGATCACTTCTTGCGCCGTGGCGGCTTTTGCGGGCGGATAGTACAACCCGGTCGACAAACCGATGGCCCCTGCCGCCAGCGCGGCCGTGAGATCTGCCGCCATGCTTGCCTCCTCCTCAGGCGTTGCGGCCCTTTCAAGGTCTGCCATGTGCTTGACCCGCAGTGTGGAGTGGCCAACCAGACAGGCGACGTTGAGGGCCAGGCTGGACTGGGCCAGCGCATCCAGGTAGGCCGCAAAACTCCGGTAGACCCAGCCATCGTTTCCCAGAATGTCCAGCGGCGCCGGCGGGTTGGTGGTGACCAGCGGGGCCAGGCTGACCCCGCAATTGCCCGCGATGACTGTCGTGACGCCCTGCGACAGCTTGGGGTGCGGGCCCGTCGTGGGCATCAGCAGCAAGCGGTCGTCATGGGTATGCGCATCAATAAAACCCGGCGCCACGATGCGCCCGCGCGCACTGACGCGTTCTGTTGCCGATGCAGAGGCCAGGTCGCCGATGGCCGCAATCTTTCCCCGGAACACACCCACGTCGGCACGCAGGCGGGGCGCGCCGGTTCCATCAATCACCTCGCCGCCTTCAATGATGAGATCGAACATGCGCGCTCAATCCAGTTGAACGCCGGCGCGCTTGACGACCTCGGCCCACATGCGCGTCTCCCGCATGGCGCGGTCAAACAGGCGGTCGGGTGGGCCGATGGTGGTTTCGAATGAAATGGCGGCATAGCGCTCATTGACTGCGGCGTTGCCCAGGACCCTGTTGATGTCGCTGTTGAGCCGCATCACGATGTCCCGCGGCGTGCCGGCCGGCGCCACAATGCCGCCCCAGGCCGTCGTTTCATAGCCTTTGACAAACTCTCCGATGGTGGGCACGTCGGGCAACTGCGCGCTGCGTGCCCGGCCTGAAACCCCCAGCGCCTTGACGCGCCCGCTCTTGATATGCGGCGCGATGGACGACAGGTTGTCGAACATCAGGTCAACCTGGCCGCCCATCAGGTCCTGGATCGCCTGCGGGCTGCCGCGATAGGGCACATGGGTCATGAAGGTGCCGGTCATACTCTTGAACAGTTCGCCGCCCAGGTGCCCCGTGGTGCCGTTGCCTGATGAAGCCATGCTGAGCTTGCCTGGCCTGGATTTGGCCAGCGCGATCAATTCGGCCACACTCTTCACGCCAAGATCATTCCGTACGACCAGCGCGTTTTGCACATAACCGAGCAGCGCCACCGGTATCAATTGCTTGTCGGGGTCATAAGGGAGTTTGGCGAAAAGGGCTTTGTTGATCGCCAGGGTACCCACATTGCCGTAGCCCAGCGTGTAGCCATCCGGCGCGGCGCGCACGATCTCCTGTGTGCCGATGTTGCCGCTTGCGCCGGGCTTGTTGTCAATCACAAAAGGCTGGCCCAGCGACTTCATCAGCTCGGCCGTCAGGATGCGGCATATGTTGTCTGGCGAGCCACCGGCGGAAGACGGCACGATCAGCCGAATGGGCCGGTCGGGCCAGGCGGCGCGTGCCAGCAATGGCGCCGATGCCATTGCGGCCGCACCCAGCTTGAGAAGCGTTCGCCGGCTGGCTTGAAATTCAGTCATGGAGCCCACCTTTTAAGATTGGTGAATGAGAAAACTGAATGATGCGTGGACAAACCTCAGGCTACAAACGACAATTTGTCCGTCTTCCATGTCTTTTTCTCATGCACCATGATGCTGCGCGCGCCTTCCACGATGTCACTGCTGTGCCTTGAAGCCAGCGCGCGGCTGCGGTCTTTTACTGCGGCAGCGCAAGAGCTTCACCTGACACAAGGCGCAGTCAGCCGCCAGATCATGGCGCTTGAAAGCCGCCTTGACCTCAAGCTGTTTGTGCGGCGCCGGGATGCGGTGGTCCTGACAGAGGCCGGCCGCTACTACCTGGACGAAGTCAGCGCCATTCTCCAGCGCCTTGAGCGCGCCACGGCCAATGTGATGGCGCTCAAGGGGCGTGGCGGTTCGCTGACGCTGTCGGTAGGCGCATCGCTGGGCAGCTACTGGCTGATCCCCCGCCTGCCGGACTTCACCCGCGCGTACAGCGAAATCACCCTGAACTTCGCCACCCGCGTGGGCTCGGTGGATTTCAAAAGCATGCCGGTCGATGCCTCCCTTGAGTTCGGTGACGGAAAGCGCGCAGGTCTGCACAACGACTTTGTGTTGCCCCTGGCCATGTCCCCGTATGCCGCACCGGCCTGGATTGCCAAAAACGGAAAGACACTGAGCTCCCGCACGCCCCTATCCGCCCTTGTGCACCACACCACGGTACTGGATGCCTGGCAAAAATGGTTCGACCATGCCGGACTGGAGATGGGTACCGGGCAAGAGGGGCCGCGCTATGAGTTGATGTCGATGGCCCTGAATGCGGCAGTGGTAGGCCTGGGCGCAGTGCTGCTGCCTGATTTCATGGCCAGGGATGCAGTCGCCACTGGCCGCTTGCGCCAGCTTTCGAAGAAACAATGGGTGTCTACGCGCGGCTACTACCTTGTGTACCCGGAAGAGTCGGCCGGGCTTGAAGCCCTCAAGGTATTCCGCACCTGGCTGCTGGCGCAAGCGACGACGGAGCAGGTCTGAGACAAGGGCGAGCAGGCCTATCCACCGCCAGACCTCAACGCCACCAGCACCACAACGACCACAGCCAGGATCAACGCCACACCCCGCCAGAAAGCCACCGGGTTGCGCTCCAGCAAAGCCGGGCGGGCCTTGTCCAGGAAAGCCTGGTTCGGGTGGCGCAGGTCGTATAAAAACTCCGACAACTCGCCATAGCGCTTTGCCGGATCAGGGTGCACGGCCTTGCGCAGCACGCCGTCCATCCAGGCGGGTATGCCCTGGTCGTCATACAGCACGGAGTCGTAGCGCAGCTTGTTTTGCGCGGCACGGGTGCGGCATTTGGCCACTTCGGCGCCGTAGGGCAGCTTGCCTGTCAGCATCTGGTAGGTGATTACGCCGAGCGAAAAGAGGTCCGAGCGCGTGGTGCCGCCTTCGCCCAGAAAATACTCCGGCGCCGAATACTGGACTGTGCCCAGGATGCTCTCGTGCCCGCCGGGGGCATCGGCTTCCATGAGGCTGGCCACGCGCGTGGAGCCGAAGTCGATGATTTTGGCTGTGCCGGTCTTGTCGATCATGACGTTCTCGGGCCGCAGGTCCTGGTGCAGCATCTCCAGCCGGTGAAAGGCGAGCAGCCCCCTGGCGATTTGCTCCACCAGCCCGCGCACCGCCTCCAGGCCGGGCCGGGGGTTGTCAATCATCCACTGGCCCAGTGTTTGCCCGTCAATGTATTCGGTGGCGACATACACATAGTGGCGCTTGCGGGTCGGCACATGGGGTTTGAGCACATGCGCGCTGTTGATGCGCCTGGCGATCCACTCTTCCGTCAAGAACCTTTCCAGGTAGGCCGGGTCGCCGCCCAGGTCTATCGACGGTGTTTTGAGGATAACGAGCGCGCCCGTTTCGGTGTCGGTCGCCAGGTAGATATGGCTGCGGCTGCTGCCGTGCACTTCGCGAATGATCTGGTAGCCATCAAACTCCGCCCTGGCCTCCAGGATGGGCGGCAGCGGCAAGCCCGACAGCTCCTGGACCATCTCGGCAGCGTGCTGGCGGGGCAACTCGTCGACACGCACAAGCTGTGCCGTGAGGTTGTCGTCACTGCCCTGCTGCAGGGCTTTTTCGACGATGGCTTTCGCCGCGGCGTCCAGTCCTTCAGGCGCATCGGCACTGGCGCGGATCATGCCGGCCATGGCGTGCTCGCTGACATGTTCGTACACGCCGTCGGTGGCCAGCAAAAAGATATCGCCCTGCTCAACCAGCTGGGTCTGGTAGTCGATTTCAAGCTGCGGCTTGAAACCCAACGCACGGCCCAGATAGCTTTGGCCCTGGGAAATCCACACGCGGTGGTCGCTGGTGAGTTGCTCCAGCGCCTTGCCGCGCAGGCGGTAAATACGTGAATCGCCGACATGGAAAATATGCGCGGTGGTCGACTTGATGACCATGGCGCTCAAGGTGCACACATAACCTTTGTCCTTGTCGTAGCGGTACTGGCTTTTTTGCGTCTGCGCATGCAGCCACGAGTTGGTGGCGCTCAATATGCGCTCGGCCGATGTCTTGACCGACCAGACTTCCGAGGTGCAGTAATAGTCTTCCAGGAACCCGGTGACGGCATACTGGCTGGCCACATCGCTCACGGCGCTGCTGCTGATGCCGTCGGCCAGCGCGATGGCGATGCCCTTGGCGCTCAGCTGCGGCTCCTTCGGTACATAGATGCCGTGGAAATCCTGGTTGGTTTCCTTGCGGCCCTTGTCCGAATACTGGCCTGCCGATATCTTCAGTTCGCTGGACATGTGGGGTACCGGCAAAGCCTCGCGCATGCTCGATGCGCGAGGGCTTTTGTTTGGAGGCGGTTATTTGATGGAACGTGTCGGGCCCGTTTTAACGTGCGTGGCATACAGCGTCAAGCCGGTGAAAGCCAGGCCACCCACCAGATTGCCCAGCACCGTCGGGATTTCGTTCCAGATCAGGTAGTCCATGATAGTGAAGTGCGCGCCCAGCAGCAGGCCGGAGGGAAACAGGAACATGTTCACGATGGAGTGCTCAAACACCATGTAGAAGAACAGCATGATGGGCATCCACATGGCGATCACCTTGCCGCTGACCTGGGTGGAGATCATCGCGCCCACCACGCCGGCCGACACCATCCAGTTGCACAGCATGCCGCGTACAAACAAGGTGAGCATGCCGTTTGCGCCGTACTTCTGGTAGCCCAGGGTGCGGTTCTCACCCACAACCCCAATGGCCTTGCCGACGGCGCTGGGCTCCGTCGAGAAGCCGTTCGTGACGTAGATCGCCATCATCACCGCCACCGTGAAGGCGCCCAGGAAGTTGCCGGTGAACACCAGGCCCCAGTTACGCAGCACACCCTTCAGCGTCACGCCCGGCCGCTTGTCAATCAGCGCCAGCGGACACAGCACGAACACGCCCGTGAGCAGGTCGAAGCCGAACAGGTAGAGCATGACAAAACCCACCGGGAACAGCACGGCGCCCAGCAGCGGCTGGCCGGTCTGTACGTTGATGGTGACGGCGAACCAGGCCGCCAGCGCCAGGATGGCGCCGGCCATGTAGGCCCGGATCACGGTGTCGCGGGTGGACATGAAGATTTTGGACTCACCCGCATCCACCATCTTGGTCACAAATTCAGAAGGCACTAGATAAGCCATACGATCCCTCAAATCCTGAAAAAGCCAAAAAAAAATCCACTCCGAGATCTTCAAAAAATGAAGCCCGAAGTGGACGCCGTTATCCATTCAGATCGATTGGGCAACGCGAAGCTCACGTACCCTGCGCAGGCCTTCGTTAGCCTGACCTGACAGGTGGAAGCACATACCGTGCCGCCTCAAAATCACGGGGGGACCGGTGTTGCGGGCGCTTCAGGCACTCCGAAGGCGAATGCGCCGCCCCAAATGTGTGCATTCCGGAATCAACAGGCAAATATTTGGTGCCAGTTGCGCCCTACCCGGTGACGCGGCGCAACGTAAAGTTGGCGGATTCCGGCAGCGGTTTACGCCCGCTTTACCGCGGCACTACATCTCCGATGCGCGTCCGTTTTGAAATACCCGGGCGCAGATGGCTGCGTGCATACAACCGGAGAAGACATGCCTTTTTCATTGCCCACGGGCTCCCCCTTTTCACGCCGCCGGATGGGGGTCATGGCTCTTTTTCTGGCAGGCGCAGCTTGCAGCAGCCATGCCCAGTTTGGTGGCGGCAGTGGCGGTGGCCAGCCGCGCCAGCGGGGCGGCCAGGGCCAGGCCAAAGCGGGCATGCAAACCCCGCAGCGCAGCCAGACGCGGTGGGAGCAGGTCAGCACCAAACTGTATGACTTGCGGGTGCAACTGCTGATCACGCGCGAGCAAGGCCCCGCCTGGGAAGCTTTTCGCGGCAGCTTTCTTGAGATGGCCACCGCCGGACCGTCAGGCCAGCCAATGCCAGAGCAGCAGACGGCAAAAGACACCTTCCAGCTCCTGCTGCGTGACGCCCAAAGACGCGCTGCCACCCTGGCTACGCTGGATGCCGCAGCGCAGGCCTTGCTGGCCCAGCTCAGCCCCGAGCAGCTTCAGACAGCCGACAAGGCCCTACCGGCACTGCTGGCAGAGCTTGGCGGTGCCCGGCCGCAATAAGGGAAGCAGCCTCAGGCTTGCTTGCCTTCCAGCAACTTCACCAGCGCCCACAGCACCCTATTCGCCGGCACCGGCACGCCCAGTGCTTCGCCGCGTTTGACGATCAGGCCGTTGAGGTAATCGATCTCGGTGGGTTTGCCGCGGGCCAGGTCCTGGGCAGTCGAGGCGTACTGGTTGGGCATGCTGCCGGCGAGCTTGTCGACGGCGGCGTGCACGTCGCCGGCCACTTCCACCCCTTCGGCTTTCGCCACGGCCAGGCATTCGGCGACTACGTCGCGCATCACGTCGACGATGCCCACGCCCTGCACCGTCTTGCCATAAGGCAACTGGGCGATGGCCGAGACGGCGTTGTAGGCGCTGTTGAGAATCAGCTTGGCCCAGAGCGCGCCGCGCACGTTGGGCGAGATTTCTGTCGGCACGCCGGCGGCGATCAGGGCCTGCGCGACGGTATCGCTGAGGGCTGAAGGCTCAATCACCAGGTCGCCGCGGCCATGGTGCTTGAGGTGGCCGGGGCCGGCCATTTCAGTGGCGACGTAGACGACGGCGGCCGCCACCGCGTGCCCGGGCAGCACGGCGCGCAATCTGTCCGCGTTGTCAACGCCGTTTTGCAGGCACAGCACCAGCGCGCCGGGCGCCAGGTGCGGGCGGATCAGTGCGCCGGCCGATTCGGTGTCGGTGGACTTGACGCAAAAGAGCACCAGTTGCGCGCCCTGCACCGCGCTGGGCTCGCTGCTGGCTGCCAGGCGCACGTGTTCGTCGAATGTGCGCGTTTCCATGTGCAGGCCACTCTCTTCAATGGCGTCTACATGCCGCGGCCGCGCGATCAGCACCACATCGTGGCCGGCGCGGGCGAGCATGCCGCCGAAATAACAGCCGACAGCGCCTGCGCCCATCACGGCGACTTTGAGCTTGGGGGATTGGGTGGTCATGAAGAGCCTTCAACTTTCAGCAAGAGATGCGGTATGCGACATGCGGGATGCGAAGTCTCGGATTGTGGGTGAAGTGCGCGATGTTTGCTGGCGGCTTCACCGGCGGCGAATAATCCCCCTACCCCAGGCTGCCCGCAAAACGCCGCCCCAACTGCTCGCCCTCAAAAGCCTCAGCCACAAAGTCAATGAACACGCGGGTCCTGGCCGGCATCTGGCTGCGCGTAGGGTAATAAATCGAGATGGCCCCCGCATCGATATACCAGTGCGGCAGCACCCGCACCAGCTCGCCGCGCTCCAGCTGCGGCAGCACATCGGGTACGGCGATCAGCGTCACGCCCAGACCCATGAGTGCGGCGGCGCGCATGGCGGTGGGGTCGTTCAGCACCAGCGATTCACTCATGTTCGCGGCAACTTCAGTGCCCGCCGCGTCGCGCATCACCCACTGGCGTACCCGCCCAGTGGCGCTGGATCGCATCACGATGCCGGGCAGCGCCGCCAGGCCCGCGGGGTCTGTGGGCGCTGGCCGCCCCGCCAGCAAGGCCGTCGACGCCACCGCGATCAGGTGCATGGGCGCCAGCGGGCGCGACACCACACCCGGCGACAAGGCAAAACCGCCGCCTATCGCGGCGTCATAGCCCTCGGCGATCAAGTCCACCGGGCGGTTTTCAAAATGCCAGTCAGGCCGCACCAGTGGATAGCGCGCCAAAAAATCCGGCAGCAGCGGCACGATGTAGTCAATGCCAAAGGTGGGCGACATGCTGACCTTGAGCGGCCCGGCTGGCTCGCCGCTGTCACTGGCCACCGCCGCAATGGCCGACTGCAGCGCGTCGAGGTTGCCGCCAATCGACACCAGGAAACGTTCACCGGCCTCGGTCAGTGTGAGTTTGCGGGTCGAGCGCTGGAACAGCCGCACGCCGATGTTGCGCTCCAGCATGGCGACGTTGCGGCTCACGGCTGCGGGCGTGAGCGCCAGGCGCCGCGCGGCAGCGGAGAAGCTGCGGCCTTCGGCGCTGCGGACAAAAGATTCAAGGTTGGCCAGCGTTTCCATCGGCCAATGTTAGGGCTGTTCGGGCCTTTATTCAACCAATGCTTGAAGATGATTCAAGGCATTACCACCTTATCAAAAAGCAATCCAAATCCCATCATTCACCCCATCAACAACCCAAGGAGTGAATTTATGACTGCAACCACCACCTCAACCACCACCCCAACCACAGCGCCAACCGCCACCCCCAGCATCGGCATCATCGGCTCAGGCGCCATCGGTTCGGCCGTCGCCACCATTCTGGCCCGCCACGGCATTCCCGCCACGCTGTCGAACAGCCGCGGCCCCGATTCACTGAAAGACTTGGTGCGCGAACTCGGCCCCAGCATCAAAGCCGGCACTCGCGAAGAAGCCGCGTCCAAAGACATCGTGTTTGTCGCCGTCAACTGGGGCCGCCTGCCCGCCGCATTGGCCGGCCTGCCCAACTTTGGCGGGCGCATCGTCATCGACACCAACAACCCGATCGAAGCGCCGCTCTTCAAGCCCGCGGAACTGAACGGTCGCCTCTCCAGTGAAATCGTGGCCGACCTCGTGCCCGGCGCACGTGTCGTCAAAGCCTTTAACCACTTGGCCGCAGCCCTGCTGGCCACCGACCCCGCTGACAAAGGCGGCAAACGCGTCATGTTTTATTCCGGCGACGACGCGGCAGCCAAGGCCACCGTAGCGGCACTCATCACCAAGCTCGGGTTCTCAGGCATAGACCTGGGCGCACTGGCCGTGGGTGCGCGCCTGGCGCAGTTCCCGGGCGGCCCGCTGCCTATCCTCAACCTTGTGCAGTTCGGTTAAGGCCGCCGCAAGGTGCTGCGTAAAGTCACAAATTTTTTACCAACGGTTTACCGGCGCTAGACCGCCGAGATACCGGGCGATCGCTCAATGGCGATGCGCAGGGTCCTGCGCGGCCTGGGTTGAACAACAGGGTGCACTTTGCATTGGTTGCCCGCCCAGGCAGGTCAGAAGTTGCCGGTGCCATGCGCCGGCTTTTTCCGGAGAAAACATGAAGTTCACCCTTTCATCCAGGCTGTTGTGGCTGTCTACCGCCGCGCTGTCGCTGGGCGCCGCACTGGCGCAACCGGCACAGGCGGCGCCCCTGGCAGCAGGCTCACAGGATGTTTACCTCGGCGGCAATATCGCCTACAGCCGCGCGCCCGGCCTGGGCGGCAACATTGACGGCGCCTTGGCCAACCAGGGGCTGGCCAGCAGCACCTCGGCCGGCACGCCGGGCACCTCCGCAGGCCTGCGGCTGGGCTACCGCCTCAATCCCAACCTGGCCGTCGAAGCCAGCTACGACCGCATCGGCTCGACGGGCCTGCAATCGGCCATCGCATCACCGGCGGCAGACAGCGCAACGGGTACCTGGAAGGCACACGGCTTCGGCCTGCATGTGCTGGGGATCGCCCCCATCGACAACCAGTGGTCGGTCTACGGCCGCGCCGGGGTCGAGCAATGGCACACCTCGCTTGACACGGCTTCAACCACCAGCAGCACCGCCAACGTGTCGACGACCGGCTCCAACACCTCGCTGGCGCTGGGCGCCGGCGTAGCCTATGCCATCTCGCCCAACATAGACGCCACGGGAGAACTGGTTCGCTACAACCGCGTCGGCACCTCCGCCACAGGCACCAGCGCAATCAACCAGGTCAATTTCGGCCTGCGCTACCACTTCCTCTGAAGGTGATTCAGGCCGGCGCCGTGCGCGCCGGCCTTTTTGGTTTTGATATGCGCCGGGTATGCTTTACGGCTTGCTCGGCATAACGCTACTGGAGCCATCACATGCCCCCTGCCCTCCGACTCCCCTGCTGGCCGGCCCTTGCGCTGGTGCTGATGGTGCTTTTCCACGCCGGGCCGGCGCCCGCCCAGCAAGACAGCGGACGCCTCGTGCGCAAAGCCGCCAAGGCCACCGTACCGGCCGAGCTGCGGCAGATCCCCGACATTGCCTACGGCACAGATCCACGCCAGCGCATGGATGTGTACCTGCCAGCCTCCATGACGGGTACGGCGAATGCGCCCGTCATCGTCATGGTGCATGGCGGCGCGTGGATGGTGGGCAACAAGGCGATGCCCAAGGTAGTGGAAAACAAGGTGGCTTACTGGGTCGGGCGGAAAGGCTACCTCTTTGTGTCGGTGAATTACCGGCTCTCGCCGCAGGTCGATCCGCTGCTGCAGGCGCGCGACGTGGCCACAGCGCTGGCCAAGGCGCAGTCGCTGGCTGCCTCCTGGGACGGCGACCCAGCGAAGGTCATCCTGATGGGGCATTCGGCCGGCGCGCACCTGGTGGCACTGCTGGGCGCATCACCCGCGCTGGCGCGTGAGGCCGGTGCCAGGCCCTGGCTGGGCACCGTCGCACTCGACAGCGCCGCGCTGGACCTGGAGCGCATCATGAACACCCGGCACATGCGGTTTTACGACCGCGTCTTTGGCGCCGACCCGGCCTATTGGCGCAGCGTATCTCCCAGCAGCGTGCTGGCAACAGACGCCACGCCCATGCTGCTGGTGTGCTCCACCCAGCGGGCCGATGGCTCATGCGCCCAGGCGCGGGACTTTGCGGTGAAGGTGAACGCCAAAGCAGCCCCCCGAAGCACACAGGCCAGCGTGCTGCCGCAAGACCTGAGCCACGAGCAAGTCAACACCACGCTGGGCCTGCCGGGCGCGTACACCGAAGCTGTCGACGCCTTCATGTCAGGTTTGGTTTACACACGCTGAGCCAACAGCCAACAGCCAACGAAAAACCGGAACAAGCGGCACAAGCGGCACAAGCGGATTTATGAACAAAATCGGCCTCTAGCCCAATATCCGCATGGGCAGCTAGCTATCAAATAAATAGCAACAGCAAGCAACCGCAAGCAACCACCAGCCGCCGTCCTCAGGCCTCACGCCTCAGGCAAAACCGCCACGCGGCGGTGATAGCTAAAGAAGGTCCACATCATCAGCGTGGCATCGGGGCCGTGCGGCTCGTTGAATTTCACACTTGCGTCGCCGCCGCTCCAGGCGTGGCCCAGCGAATCGACGTCGCACTTCACCAGCTGCGGCTTGCGGCCTGCATACCAGGTGGATGTTTGATAGGCATGGCGCGGCTTGCGGCCACCCCGGCGCTCGGGGTGGCGGCGCACCTGCGGTCCTTCACGCGATGCGGCCTGGCTTAGCGCCGGGCCGTTGACGATTTCAAACTGCTCGGCCAGCTGGTCGGCATTGACCCGCCGCACCACGGTGTCATGGTCACCATGGATCAGGATGGCCGGCATGCCGGGAAACTGCGATTCGGCGCCCGTAAAGACGCGCGCCGCCGCACCGTAAGACGAGGCCGAGCCATGCTGCATGGCGCGGTAGGCGCTGAAGGGCGAATGCGTGGTGCCGAACACCGGCGCCGAATGCATGCCCACGGCGGCAAACAGCCCCGGGTGGCGCAGCGCCAAAATTGCCGCCAGTGCCGCCCCGGCCGACAGCCCCGCCACGTAAGTGCGCGAGGTGTCCAGCCCGTGTTTTTGCTGAACCTGCGCAATCATCGCGGCGATCACTTCGATGTCGCCTTCGCCCTGCTGCGTGGCGCGCTTGTACCAGTGCCAGCAGCGGTGCGCATCGGCGGTGCCGGATTGCTGCGGGTACAGCACCGCAAAGCCTTTGCGTTCGGCCAGTTGGTTCATGCGGCTGCCGGCGGCAAAGTCGGCGGCCGTCTGCTCACAGCCGTGCAACATCACGACCAGCGGGCGCGGCTTGGGCGCCTTGGGCGTTTCTGGTGAGTCAGGCGGAACAAGTGAAGAAGGCACCTTCAGCGGATCAGCCACCCCGGCAGGAAGATAGAGCCAGTACAGCATGCGCCGCGTCTCCGTCCACGGGCCGTCTCCCGGCAAGGTAAACCAGGCTTTGCGCCAGGTGCCGGGCAGGCCGGCCGCCGCACGCGCCTGCGCGGCGGTTGGCCGGCGGGACTTCGGGGCGGTTTTGGGAGATGGCGCAGCCACAGCCGCCACCAGCTTGAGCGCCTTCAGCCTGGGCCTGCGCGGCTTTTTGGCGGCCGCGGCCTTGGGCAGCATGCTTTTAAACAGCTGCAAGCCTCGCGCCTGCTGGGCCTGCTGGACCTTGCTCACGCGGCGCAGGCTTTTCAGCCAGAGGCTGCTCAGGCTTTTGGCCATGGGTGGGAGTGAAGTTGTAGGGTCATGGAGGTGCTCAGCGCCAGGGGCGAATGCAGGCGATCGGCCAGGCATCCTGAACTGAAACAATAAGTACACTGTCATTTTGCTGCATCGCAGCAAAATGTCTATCGGACGAGAGCTCAAAAACCTTGATTCAGGTGCTTTCCGCCACAAAATCTCTCCCTGAAAGAGGTAAAGCCGAGCCGCTACGATGGAGTCTGGGTAATGCGCACCGCTTCAGAGCGTTTTTTGCGCTTTGCCGTGCCCCAGGCCGTCAGCTTTTTGTCCGCTTTCTGTCAGCTTTTATTCGCCCTCCAGCCGTTTTTTGACCCGTTTCTTGTGCCATGCCTGAATTTTTGACTGCCGCCCTCTACCAATTCGTTGAGCTGCCCGACTTTGCCGAGCTGCAGGCGCCGCTGCTTGCGCAGTGCGAGGCCAACAACGTCAAGGGCACGCTGCTGCTGGCGGCCGAGGGCATCAACGGCACCATCGCCGGGCCTGAAGCCGGCGTGCGCGCCGTGCTGGCCTACCTGCGCAGCGATGCGCGCCTGGCCGAGCTTGAACACAAAGAGGCCTGGGCCGGCCACCTGCCGTTTTACCGGATGAAAGTGCGCCTCAAGCGCGAGATCGTCACCATGGGCGTGCCCGAGGTACACCCCGCACTAATGGCCGGCGAATACGTCAAGCCCGAGGACTGGAACCAGCTTATCCATGAGCCCGGCGTGGTGCTGGTCGACACGCGCAATGACTACGAGGTCTCCATCGGCACTTTTGAAGGCGCCATCAACCCGCACACCAGCAGCTTCTCTGAATTGCCGGACTGGGTTGAGCGCGAGATGGCCGAAGGCGGCAGGCTTGCCGCGCAAGACGGCAAAAAGCCCAGGGTGGCGATGTTCTGCACCGGCGGCATACGCTGCGAAAAATCCACCGCGCTGCTGCGCTCCAAAGGTTTTGAAGAGGTCTATCACCTGCAAGGCGGCATCCTCAAATACCTGGAGACCGTGCCCGAAGCGCAAAGCACCTGGGAGGGCGAGTGTTTTGTGTTTGATGAGCGCGTCTCCGTCGGCCACGGACTCAAGCCCGGCGGCTTCACGCTGTGCCGCTCCTGCCGCGACCCGCTCAGCGAAGCAGACCGCCAATCGCCGCTGTATGAGTTGGGCGTGAGCTGCCCGCACTGCCACGGCAGCACCACCGACGAACAAAAAGCCGGCTACCGCGAACGCCAGCGACAGGTCGAGCTGGCCGAAAAGCGCCAGGCCGCGCACATCGGCGTGCGCCAGCCCGGCGCTTAACTCTTCCATCCATTCAATCCATGACCGGCGCCCTGCCCGTCCTCTATTCGTTTCGCCGCTGCCCGTACGCGATGCGTGCGCGGCTGGCACTGGCGGTAAGCGGCATCCATGTCGAGCACCGCGAAATCACACTGAAAAACAAACCCGCCGAAATGCTTGCCGCCTCACCCAAAGGCACGGTGCCTGTGCTGGTGCTGCCCGGCGGCGAGGTCATTGACGAAAGCCTGGACGTGATGCTGTGGGCGCTGCGGCGCAATGACCCGCAGAGCTGGCTCGCCTCTGCACAAGGCGATCTAGGCAGCATGCTTGCGCTCATCACCGGCAACGACGGCGCGTTCAAGCGCAGCCTGGACCGCTACAAGTACCCGAATCGCTACTCCGAAGAATCCGGCGGCGACGTTCAGGCCTTTGCGCAACAGCAACGCAATGGGGCTGCGGCGTGGCTGCTCAAGCTCGACGGCATGCTGGCCGGCGGGTGGCTGTTCGGCCCCCGCGCCAGTTTGGCCGACATGGCGCTGCTGCCCTTTGTGCGCCAGTTCGCGCACACCGATCCCGATTGGTTTGCCGCACAACCGTGGCCGCGCCTGCAAATCTGGCTGGCGCAGTTTGAAGCGAGTGCGCTGTATGCGGATGTGATGCAAAAGCATGCGCCGTGGCAGGCCTGACACGCCTGACTGACATCGGGATTGATCGCCCAACGCCAACCGCCTAGACTGGCAAACCTCTTTCTTTGCAAGGCGCCTCATGACCTTCCAGGCCTACATCGACAACATCCAGGCAAAAACCGGCAGGTCCGCCGCTGACTTCAAGAAGCTGGCCGACCGGAAAAGCTTCACGCTTTGAGGCAAAGGTACGCCTCAAGGGCGAGCGCAGCAGCGAAGAATAGCTGCGCCGCATTCACTCCCTCTCCCCCTGGGAGAGGGAGTAAGAGGATTTCAGCGCTGAAAGCGCGCCGATAACACCACCGAGGTGTTGGTCCGCTCGACTCCTTCCAGCAGGCCAATCCCGTCAATCAACGAGTCCAGCCGCTCAATCGAGCCTGCCTGCACGATGGCAATCATGTCGAAAGTGCCGCTGACCGACAGCAGCGAGCGCACCTCCGGAATCTTGCGCAGCGCCGCCTCGACCGGGCCCGAGAGCTTGGGGCCGACGGTGAGCATCACATGCGCTGATACGAGCGACTGCTCATAAGCATCGCCAATGCGCGCACCATAACCGGTGATGACCTTGTCGCGCTCCAGGCGGGTGATGCGGGCCTGCACCGCCGTACGCGACAGCCCGACCTTGCGGGCCAGCAAGGCCATGGGGCAGCGCGCGTTTTCACGCAGTTCGCTGAGCAGGGTCTGGTCGATGGCGTCGAGGTTCATGCGGCACTCCGAAGTCAAACTAGTCGAATAGACTTTTTAGATAGCCTATTTCACTAAATTATGGCTGTAATTTGTAGTTATTGATACTGGTAACCGCCACCACTCACTTCCACAATCAAACACACCCCCACACACCCACATCCACATACACGTACCCACACCAAGGAGGCAACATGAAAAAGAACATCCTGATCGCAGGCGCCGGCAAGATTGGCTCAGCGATTGCCGGGCTGCTGGCCGCCACGGCCGACTACACCGTCACGGTGGCGGATGCATCGCCGCAAGCACTCGCAGCCATCAAAACCGGGCCGCGCGTACAGCGCCTCACGCTGGACATCACAGATCCGGCAGCCCTGCGCGCCGCGCTGGCCGGGCAATATGCCGTACTCAGCGCCGCGCCCTTTCATCTCACCACCCTCATCGCCGAAGCCGCCGTGGCCGCGGGCGTGCATTACCTCGACCTGACCGAAGACGTCGCCAGCACACGGCGCGTGAAAGAACTGGCCGCCACCGCACGCACCGCGCTGATCCCGCAGTGCGGCCTGGCACCAGGCTTTGTCTCCATCGTCGCGGCCGATTTGTGCAAGCGTTTTGACAGCCTGCACAGCGTGCGCATGCGCGTCGGCGCGCTGCCGCAGTTCCCGTCGAACGCGCTCAATTACAACCTGACCTGGAGCACCGACGGCGTCATCAACGAGTACTGCGAGCCTTGCGAAGCGATTGTTGAAGGCGTGCTGCGCCAGGTGCCACCGCTGGCCGAGCATGAAGAGTTTTCACTCGACGGTGTGACGTACGAAGCCTTTAACACCTCTGGTGGCCTGGGCACGCTGTGCGAAACCCTGGCGGGCAAAGTCACGCACCTCAACTACAAAACCATCCGCTACCCCGGCCACGCGGCCATCATGAAGGTGCTGCTCAACGATCTGCGCTTGCGGGAGCGCCGCCACGTCCTGAAAGACCTGCTGGAAAACGCCCTGCCCGTCACGCTGCAAGACGTGGTGATCGTGTTCGTCACCGTGAGCGGCCAGCGCGAAGGCCGCCTCACGCAAGAGACCTATGCGCACAAGGTCTACAGCCAGGTGGTGGATGGCGTGATGCGCAGTGCGATCCAGGTCACCACGGCGTCAGGCATTTGTGCGGTGCTGGACTTGCTGGCGCATGGGCACTTGCCGGCGAAGGGGTTTGTGCGGCAGGAGGAGATTGGGTTGGGGGATTTTCTGTCCAACCGGTTTGGGAGGGCTTATGCGGAGCATGCGCTTGAGCGGCTTGTTGCTTGAAGTTCTTAATGGAATTGGCCTCCAGCCCATATCCACCTTGGCTGGTAGCTCCTGAATTGATAGCGTTTTGAATCCGGACCAGAACGGCCAGAACGGCAAAAAAACTCAAACCAGCATCTCCCCCTTCATCCTCTCCCCCAGGAAATCCAGAAAACTCCGGACCGCAGGCACCTGCCCCCGCCGCGAGGTAAACACTGCGTGGGCCAACCCGGACCGTATTGCCCACCCCGGCAACACCGGCACCAGCAACTGCGCCTGCCGCTCGGCCGCACTCATCGACTCCGGCAGAAAACTCATGCCGGTGCCGGCCAGTACGGCCAGCTTCAAGGTTTGCAGGTCGTCGGCCACGTAGCGCGGCTGGTGCTGCAGCACAAACTCCTGCCCCTCAGGGCCGATCAGCGTCCATGACGTGCGCCCGTCGGCCCATGACATGGCCACGGTGTCGAGCTTGTGCAGGTCTTCGGGTTTTTCGGGGATGCCCTGGCGTTTGAGCAAAGCCGGGCTGGCGAGCAGATGGCCGGCGCTGGCGCCCAGGTTCTTGATCACCAGGCTGCCGCTCTCATCGAGCGTGGGCCGCACGCGCAGGGCGATGTCGATGCCCTCTTCCACCAGGTCGATCACCCGGTTGGTCACGCGCATGTCGACGCGCACCTGAGGGTAGAGCGCCATAAAACGCGGCACCAGGTAACCCACCGCGCCTTGCGCCAGCGTCACCGGGCAGGTGATGCGCAGCGTGCCGCGCGGCTCGACCTGCATTTGCGCCACGGCTTCAGAGGCCGCCATGGCTTCGTCGCGCATCGCGGTGCAGTGGCGCAAATATATCTCGCCGACTTCGGTGAGCGAGAGCTTGCGTGTGGTGCGCTGTAAAAGGCGCACGCCCAGGTGCGTCTCCAGTTCGGCCACCCGGCGCGACAGGCGCGACTTGGGCAAGCCCAGTGCCCGGCCGGCGGCGGCAAAACCGCCGCGCTCCACCACTTCGGCGAAATACAGCATGTCATTGAGGTCTTGCATGGAGGAGCTCCTTTTTGTCCTTCGTCGCCTGAAAACAGAATTTTCAGGCCTTTATTGTCCCATTAATAGAACAATAAGTCACATTTATGCCGACTTATCAAACACTCACACCATCCGCACAATCTATCCATGGCTGCGATTCACGGTGAACACGGCCTAAGAACCTGATTCCCACAACCCTTCACAACATAACTTCAAGGATTTTCATCATGACCAAGCTTCTTCACGTCGACTCCAGCATTCTTGGCGGCAACTCGGTTTCCCGCCAGCTGACCGCCCAAATCGTGGCCTCGTGGCGCGCCGCCAACCCCGGCACCGAAGTCAGCTACCTGGACTTGGCCGCCAACACGCCCAGCCACCTGTCGGCTGAATCGCTGGGCTTTCGCATGCCTGCCGATGCGGTGCTGAGCGATGCGCAGAAACGCGAGAACGTTGTGTCTGAAGCCCTGGTGTCGCAATTCCTGGCCGCCGATGTGATCGTGGTGGGCGCACCCCTGTACAACTTCGCCATCCCCAGCCAGCTCAAAGCCTGGATCGACCGCATCGCACAAGCCGGCCGCACCTTCAAGTACACCGACAAAGGCCCCGTCGGCCTGGCCGGCGGCAAGACCGTGATCGTGGCTTCGGCCCGCGGCGGTGTGTATTCGACCAGCGAAGCCATGACGGCCCTGGAACACCAGGAGAGCTACCTGAAAGTGGTGTTCGGTTTCTTCGGCATCACCGACGTGCGCTTTGTGCGCGCCGAAGGCCTGGCCATGGGCGAAGCCGCCAAGGCGGCAGCACTGGCTGCCGCCGAAATCGAAATCGTGACGCACACCCAGCCGTCCGCCAACCAGGCCAAGGCCGCGCTGGCTGCCTGAGCTGGTGTATCGCGCACCAAAAAAGCCCGCATTTGCGGGCTTTTTTATGTACTCCCGAAATGCTGCATCGCTGCGGCCCCGGTAATTATTTAATGACTAACAAGTAGTTCACTTTGGGCCGGCGTGTCCCTACACTCAGCGTTTGCCCCGTTCACGGGCACTGGCTTGAACAAGAAAGGTGAAGATGACAGCGACCTTGGCTCCGGACGACCGCGCGAATGCGGCAGCAACATCACAGCACACCCCCTCCTCCATCGAGATCCGGCCGTTTGATGCCCCGCTGGGCGCCGAAGTGCTGGGGATGGACCTCTCGAAACCGCTCAGCACCGCCGATTTCAGCCGCATCCACCGCGCCCACCTGGACCACCACGTGCTGGTCTTTCGCGACCAGCGCATCACGCCGCAACAGCATGTTGATTTCAGCCGCCGCTTCGGCCCCCTGCAAATCCACGTGCTGAAAAACTTCCAGTTGCAGAACCACCCGGAAATCCTGATCGTTTCCAACATCAAGGAAAACGGTGAACCCATCGGCCTGGGCGACGCCGGCCATTTCTGGCACTCCGACCTCTCGTACAAAGACAAACCCAGCCTGGGTTCGCTGCTTCACGCACAAGAACTGCCCGCAGAAGGCGGCGACACCTTGTTCGCCAACCAGCACACGGCCTGGGACACCCTGCCCGACGCGCTCAAGACCGCCGTCCAGGGCTTGCGCGCCGAACACACCTACCTCGCAAAATACGAAGAGCTGCGCAGCCGCAACCCGTGGCGGCCCAAGCTCACGCAGGAACAGGTTGAAGAGGTCAAACCGGTGGTTCACCCGGTGGTGCGTACCCATCCTGAAAACGGCCGCAAGGCACTCTTTGTCAGCGAGCATTTCACCACCCGCATCCTGGGCATGCCAGAGGACGAAAGCACCGCGCTGCTGAGCGAACTGTTCGAACACACCTCGCGTCCCGAACTCACCTACCGCCACCAATGGCAGCCGCATGACATGGTGTTCTGGGACAACCGCTCAGTCACCCACCTGGCGGCAGGCACACCCGACCACCTGCGCCGCAAGCTCTACCGCACCACCATCGAAGGCGACGCGCCGTTTTAAGCGGGAGCCTGCGGCGGTAAAAACCTAGCCGCCGGGCAAAAGCAGCAATGGGAAACGCAAGCTCAGGCGTGCTTTTTCACCCATGCCACGTACGCGTCAACCCAGGTCTGCAAAAATTTCCTGCTGCCTTCGCTGAGATTACCGTCGGCGTCATACAAACCTTCCTTGTTGTGGATGAAGGCCTCGGGCTGGCCCAGCGTGGGGGCGTTCAGGTAGGCCAGGATGTTGCGCAGGTGCTGCTGCGACAGCGCCGTGCCGATGGCGCCAACCGACGCGCCGATCACACCGGCGGGCTTGCCGTCCCAGGCGCTTTGGCCGTACGGACGCGAGGCATGGTCAATCGCGTTTTTCAGCACGCCGGGGATTGAGCGGTTGTATTCAGGCGTAGCAAACAGCAGGCCCTGCGCCGCCTTGATCTCGCCCTTGAGCCGCTTCACTTCAGCGGACGGGTTGCCATCGTCGTCCTGGTTGTAGGGCGGCAGGTCGTCAATGCGCACATGGGTAAAGCTGAAGTCCGCCGGGAACAGTTTTTCAAGCGCGCGGGCGAGCTTTTTGTTGAACGAGTCCTTGCGGATGCTGCCGACGATGACGGCGATGTTGTATTGGGCCATGGGGTTCTCCAGGAAAGAGGGTTAGCCGGAACTAACGAGGTGGATGGATGATGGATGGATGGATGGGAAGACGGCGAAAGAAAATGCCAACCCCGTATATGTAAGGCATTTTCAGAAACCGCGCTGTAGGACGGCAAGCTAAACCCCGGCGCATCCCGCAGCTGCACGGAAGGAAGCAGTACTGTCAGCCGATCACCAGGCAACTGTTGAAGACCCAACAGCCAGGCCGCGCAAACCCGCGAAATTGCCCGAAATCAGCCCTGAATCACTGGCATGGATGCTGCGATGTGGAGCTTGTCTACCACTCACTATCCACTCCTCACGCCATGACTATCACACGCTTCCTCGGCCTTGCCGCCTTGTCTTTCGGCCTGCTCGCCACGCAGGCCCATGCCGCCCCACCGCTGGAGAAAACCGAGATCCGCTACCAGGGCTGGGTCGGCCAGGTTACCTGGATCGAGCTGGCCGAAGACCTCGGCTACCTCGCACCGCTCAAAGCCAGGTGGGTGGGCAACACCATCAGCGGTCCGCAAGACATCCAGACCGTCGTCACCGGTGATGTCGACCTGGGCGGCGCCTTCAACGGCGCGGTCGTCAAGCTGCTGGCCAAGAAAGCACCGATCAAGGCAGTGCTCGGCTACTACGGCGTGGACGAAAACACCTGGAGCGGCTACTACGTCAAGGAAGACAGCCCCATCAAATCCGCACGCGACCTGATCGGCAAAAAGATCGCGGTGAACACGCTGGGCGCGCACCACGAGTTCATGGTGCGTGAATACCTGGAGCGGGCCAGGCTCACCGACGCAGAGGCCAAGCAGGTGACGCTGGTGGTAACCCCCCCGGTGACTGGAGAACAGGCGCTGCGCCAGGGCCATGTGGAAGTCACCACACTGGGCGGTGTGCTGCGCGACAAGGCACTGGAGCGTGGCGGCATACGCCCCCTCTTCACAGACCGCGCCCTGTATGGAAATTTCACGGCCGGCTCTATCGTCCTGCACAACAAATTCATCGAGCAGAACCCCAATACCAGCCGCCACCTCGTGTCGGCGCTGGCGCGTTCCATCGAGTGGGCTCGCAACACGCCGGCTGCCGAGGTGCGGGCGCGCTTCGTCAAGATCATTGAGGGACGCAAGCGCGCCGAAAGCGCCGACAGCATCCAGTACTGGAAGAGCACCGGCGTAGCGGGAACCGGCGGCGTGATCAAGGATACCGAGCTGCAGGTCTGGATCAACTGGCTGGTGAAAGACGGCTTGCTCAAGGCCGGGCAAGTCAAGCCCGCAGACCTGTACACCAACGCCTTCAACCCCTACTTCACCAACGCCGACAAACTGGCGTCCGCCAAATGAGCGCCGCCAAGATCCGCTTTGAAAACGTCAGCAAGGAGTTCACCGTGCGCGCGGACGACGGCGGCGCCGCCAAGCGCTTTGTCGCGGTGCACGACGTCACACTGGACGTGAAGCCGGGCGAGTTTCTGGTGCTGGTCGGGCCCAGCGGCTGCGGCAAGTCAACCTTGCTTGACTTGTTGGCGGGCCTGGCGCTGCCCACCAGCGGCCGCGTGCTGATCGACGGCCAGCCCATCACAGGCCCGGCGCGCGACCGCGGCGTGGTGTTCCAGCAATACGCCCTCTTCCCCTGGTTAAGCGCCTTGGACAATGTGGCTTTCGGCCTGGAAGTAGCAGGCGTCGGCAAGCGCGCCCGGCGTGAAAAGGCCGCACACTACCTGGCGCTGGTGGGCCTGACCGACTTTGCCAACCGCTTTCCGCATGAGCTGTCGGGCGGGATGAAGCAGCGCGTGGCCATCGCACGCAGCCTGGCCTACGAACCGCAAGTGTTGCTGATGGACGAGCCCTTTGCCGCCCTGGACGCACAGACGCGTGAAACGCTGCAGGAAGAACTGGTCGAGATCTGGCAGCGCACTGGCAAGACGATCGTGTTTATCACGCACGGCATCGACGAAGCCGTGGTGCTGGGCCAGCGCGTGGCCATCATGACCACGCGCCCCGGCCGCATCAAGCAGATCGTGGACATTCCCGACTCTCTACGCTCCGGAACCGCCGACGTGCGCTCGCTGCCGCTCTTCGGTGAGCTGCGCCATGAGATCTGGTCACAGCTGCATGACGAGGTGGCCTCGGCGCGCCAGGAGCGCCGTGCCCGCATTGCCTCACAACCTGAAAAGAAAGAACTCTCCCATGTCTGACCTTGCCCTGAAGGCAGGAACGCATCCGGCAACCCACGGATTGCAACTGAAAACCCCGCCGGTGTGGCTGCGGGCTTACCACCAGCTAGCCAACGCCACCTGGCGCTCGGGCCTCATCGTGGCGCTCGCCCTGCTGTGGGAACTGGCGCCGCGCCTGGGCCTGACGGACCCGACCTTTTTACCGCCGCTAAGTGAAGTGCTGGCCGCCGGCTGGGCACTGGCGCTGAACGGCCAGCTCTGGGAGCACACCTCCATCAGCTTGGCGCGCTCGCTGGGCGGCTTGCTGCTCGCCATCGTCTTCGCCATCCCGCTCGGGCTGGCCATCGGCTGGTACCAGCGCCTGGGCAATGCCCTGAACCCGCTGATCGAGTTGCTGCGCAACACCGCGCCGCTGGCCTTGCTGCCGGTGTTCCTGTTGCTGCTAGGCATCGGTGAAGTGTCCAAGATTTCCATCGTGGTGTATGCCTGCGCCTGGCCGCTTTTGCTCAACACCATCTCCGCGGTGCGCCAGGTCGACCCGCTGCTGGTGAAATCGGCGCGAACCATGGGCGCCACGTCACGCCAGCTGTTCCTGAAGGTGATCCTGCCGGCGTCGATTCCCACGATTTTCGTGGGCATACGCCTGGCCGCCGCCTCCGCCATGCTGGTGCTGATCGCCGCCGAGATGGTGGGAGCCAAGGCCGGGCTGGGCTACCTGATCATTTACGCCCAGTTCAGCTTCCTGATTGCCGACATGTATTTCGGGATCATCGCCATCACCGCGATCGGCGTCACCTTGAACTTCGTGCTGGAAAAGCTGGAGAGCCATTTCACCGCATGGAAGCCAGTCCAGACCCGCAGCTGACCTCAAAGCCAACCTCTGATCGACAGAAAGAATCCTCATGACAAAACGTAAACTGCGCCTGGGCGCTTTCATCATGGCCACTGGCCACCACATCGCCGCCTGGCGCCACCCAGGCTCGCAGGTGGACTCGGGTGTCAACATCGACCACTACATCGAGGTAGCCAAAATCGCCGAGCGCGGCCTCTTCGACCAGGTCTTTGTAGCCGATAGCCCGGGCATGGCCTTTCATGGCGACGAAGAAGCCTTCAGCCGCCAGGGCCGGGTGTCTTACTTCGAGCCGGTGACTTTGTGGGCTGCGCTTTCGGCCGTGACAAAACACGTCGGCTTTGTGGCAACAGCGTCCACCACGTATGAAGACCCCTTTCTGCTGGCGCGCAAGTTCTCCTCGCTCGACCATCTCAGCAAGGGCCGCGCGGCCTGGAACGTGGTGACCACAGGCGCCGACAACGTGTACGGCAATTTCGGCCTGGACAAACACCCCGAGCCCGCCGTGCGCTATGAGCAGGCGCATGAGTTTATCGATGTGGTCAAGGGCCTGTGGGACAGCTTTGAAGACGACGCCTTCTTTCGCGACCCGGCATCAGGAAAATATTTCGACCCGGCCAAAGTGCATGCGATCAACCATTCGGGCAAGTACTTCAAGGTCAGCGGCCCGCTGAACCTGGAGCGCCCGCCGCAGGGCTATCCGGTGATCGTGCAGGCGGGCTCGTCGGAGCCAGGCCGTGAGCTAGCCGCCGCGTCGGCCGAAGCCATCTTCACTGCGTGGACCAGCCTGGCCGAGGCCCAGACCTTTTACCGCGACGTGAAAGGCCGGCTTGCCAAATACGGCCGCCGGCCCGAGCAGTTGCTGGTGCTGCCGGGCATCTCCCCGGTGGTGGGCCGCACGCAGGAAGAGGCCGACGCGAAGTGGGCTGAATTGCAAAAACTGATCCACCCATCGGTGGGCCTGAACACGCTGCACACCTTCTGGCCCGGCGAAGACTTGTCGAAGTGGGACCTGGACGCGCCACCGCCTTACATCCCCGAGCCGCCGCCCGGACAAAACAGCCGCGCCCATGTGGTGCTGGAGCTGGCCCGCCGCGACAAGCTCACCGTGCGCCAGTTGTATGAATACCTGGCCGGCGCACGCGGCCACTGGGTGGTGGTGGGCACGCCACAGACCATTGCCGACAAGATGCAGGAGTGGTTTGAAAACGGCGCCGCCGACGGCTTCAATGTGATGCCGCCGGTCTTGCCTGAATCGCTCAATGATTTTGTCGAGCTGGTGATTCCCGAGCTGCAGCGGCGCGGCCTCTTCCGCACCGAATATGAAGGCAGTACCCTGCGCGAGAACCTGGGCCTGGACCGGCCGGCCAATCAGTTCACGGTGAAGGCGCAGAAGGTCGCCTGACTCTCAGTTGATTCGAATGCTCGTGTCCCAGTGGGTGGGATTTTCAAGGCCTGCGGTTTCATACCGCAGGCTTTTTTTTCACTCCCGCTTTAGGCAGCGACAGCCACCGTCGCTGCCGGACTTTTGCCGGCGCTACCACTACCAGGCTGCGCAGCCTTCCCATGCACCACCGAACGCCGGCCGTCGACGCTGACAGGCACATCGCCCGCCAGTGTCACGCGGCGCACCACGCGGTGCTGGTCGCCGTAGTCGTTGATGGCGTAGTGCTGCGTGGCGCGGTTGTCCCAGATCACGACGTCGCCCTGCGTCCAGCGCCAGCGCACGGTATTCTCCAGGCGGATGATGTGCTCCTGCAGCACCGACAGCAGATGCTGCGAATCCGTGCTCGAGTAACCCACCAGCTTTTTGACAAAGTGGCCCAGCACCAGCGCGCGCTCACGCGTTTCAGGGTGCACGCGCACCACGGGGTGTTCGGCCTCATGCAGGGTGCGGGTGAACACCTCGCGGTAGTGCTTCGCCCCCTCGTCCGAAATGTCCTTCTCCGGACGGTGCGCGGCGTAGTCGTAATCATTGCCGTGCACAGCCCAGAGCTTGTCGGCCAGCTCACGCAGTGCGGATGGCAAGCCCTGATAGGCCGCGGCGGTATTGGCCCACACCGTGTCGCCGCCCCAGGGCGGGATCACCACGCCGCGCAGCACCGAGATCTTGGGCGGTGCAACGGCGAAGGTCACATCGGTGTGCCAGGAATTGGCGCGGCCGCCGTGCGCTGAATCCAGCTCCAGGATGTAGCCGGTGCCCTGGCGCGAGGGCACCGTCGGGTGCGGCACCGGGTCGCCCAGCCGCTGCGCGAAAGCCTCTTGCGCGGCATCGTCCAGATGCTGCTGGCCCCGCAGGAACAGCACCTTGTGCTTGAGCAGCGCCTGGTTCAGCGCCACCACGGTGTCGCCGGAAATATCAGCCGACAAACGCAGGCCGCGCACTTCTGCGCCTATGCGGCCGGCGACTGGCGTGATGTCAAGGACGGGATGCGACGATTGAACTTGGGTCATGGGTGCCTTTGCTGGTGGCCTTTGCAGGCCTGGGTTGAAAAGGCAGAAGAGGCAGAAGTCGTGCCAGTAAAAACCGGCCTGAAACACCTGTTTCTATCGTTCTAAAAGCATGGCCTGTTGCGAAGCAGACAGTTCCGGGTGGCGAGGCAACACACAGCGCATCTTGCTGCATGAATTGCAACAGCGCGGCGGCGGCTTAGCTGGCGGCCGCCGGGGCTTCGGGAGCGTCCAGGCCGGCGTCGAGCAAGCCATGGCGCTTGAGCAGCGTGCGCAGCACATTGCGTGACAAGCCCAACTGGCGTGCGGTATGAACCTGGTTGCCGCCACACAATTCAAAGGCGGCTTTGACCAGCGTTTCTTCGACGCTGTTGAACAGATCCGGCTGCGCGGCGTGCATGCGCTGCAGCAAGAGGTCGCGCAGCGCGTCGGAGGCCGGTGCGGGCGCGACGGGGGTATCGGCGCCCTGCACCGCCGCAGCAGCCGGTACCGGTATTGCCCTACCACGCGATGCGCCGGCGACCGAGCGCTGGTTCACCTGCAAGTCAACCGCCGTCAACCTGCTGCTGGGCGCGACGATCAAGGCGTAATGCACGACGTTTTCCAGCTCGCGGATATTGCCGGGCCAGTCGTGCGCGAGCAAGGCCTGCTCGGCATCGGGCGCCAGACTGGCGCCCGTGATGCCCAGGCGCGCTGAATAGTTGGCGAGGAAATGGCGCGCCAGCGGCAGGATGTCGCCGGGGCGTTCATACAGCGGGCGCAGCTCCAGCGTGGCCACGCTGATGCGGTAATAGAGGTCAGCGCGAAAGTGGCCAGCCGCCACCGCGTTGCGCAGGTCGACGTTGGTGGCGGCAATCAGGCGTACATCCAGAGAGATGGGCTTGCGAGAGCCCAGGCGTACCACCTGCCGCTCCTGCAACACACGCAGCAACTTGACCTGCAAAGCCAGCGGCAGGTCGCCAATCTCGTCGAGAAAGAGCGTTCCGCCATTGGCCGATTCAAACCAGCCGGCACGCGCCTGTGATGCACCGGTGAAAGCGCCGCTTTCGTGGCCGAACAGTTCGGCATCAATCAGCGCCTCGCTGAAGGCCCCGCAGTTCACGGCAAGAAACGGCCCGCGCCTGCCGCTGCCCTGGTGCACGCGGCGCGCCAGCAGTTCTTTGCCGGTGCCGGTCTCGCCGATCACCAGTACGGTGGCATCGGTGGGCGCGACCTGCTCCACGCGCTCAAGCAAGGCAACCGAGCCTGGGTCTTCGAACACCAGCGCCTTGGCACGTATGGACAAGGCGCCGGCGTCGGGAAGCGTGAGCAGGTGCGACATGTGCGCGCCCTTAAGCCGGGTTTAGAAGCCGGCCAATACGGCACCCTTGAACTCGGCCTGCACGTACTTGCGGATCTCTTCCGAGTGGTAGGCCTTCACCAGTTTGGCGACCCATGGCTTGTCCTTGTCTTGCTCACGCACGGCCAGCAAGTTGACGTAAGGCGACTTGGCCGCTTCCTGGGCAATCGCATCCTTGGGGTTCAATCCAGCCGACAGCGCGTAGTTGGTGTTGACGGCCGAGGCGTCGAGGTCGTCGAGTGAGCGCGGCAGCTGGGCGGCGTCGAGTTCAACAAACTTGATCTTCTTGGGGTTCTCAATCACATCCAGCGGCGTGGCCTTGAGGCCGGCCTCAGGCTTGAGCTTGATCAATCCCTTGTCTTGCAGCACCAGCAACACGCGGCCGCCGTTGGTCGGGTCGTTGGGGATGCCGAAGCGCGCGCCTTCTTTCAGCTCGGCCAGGCTTTTGACCTTTTTCGAATAGAGGCCGATCGGGAAGTTGACGGTGTAGCCCACGTTGACGATCTTGTAGCCGCGGTCTTTGACCTGCTGGTCGAGGAAGGGCTTGTGCTGGTAGCTGTTGCCGTCCAGGTCGCCGGCGGCGAGCGCGGCGTTGGGCTGGATGTAGTCACTGAACTCAACGATCTGGATTTTCAGGCCGTCTTTTTCAGCGATCTTTTTGACCTGCTCAAAGATTTGTGCATGCGGGCCGGCGGTGACACCGATCTTCAGCGGCTTGTCTTGTGCGAGCACGGCAGCGGGCAATGCGGCGGCCAGCGCGAGTGCGATGGCGGACTGGATGAGGGTGCGTTTGTTCATGGTGTTTCCTTTGATGAATTGAAAAATGGTTGTTCTTAATCTTGTCCCCTCTCCCCTTGGGAGAGGGTTAGGGTGAGGGCCAGCAGCGTTGGTACCGTTAATGGCAGTTTGACCGCCGCTGGCCCTCACCCCTGCCCTCTCCCGGAGGGAGAGGGAGGAATTCGGGGATCAACATCGCCGCGGCAATGTTCTTGCTCCCTCTCCCCCTGGGAGAGGGCTGGGGTGAGGGCTCGCGGCCTTTGCAAGCCAGGCAGCCGTCTGACCGCCGCCGGCCCCCACCCCTGCCCTCCCCCAGCGGGGGAGGGAGAAAAGCCCGAGAGAAATATTCTTCATTTATGGCTCAACCTGCGCACAGCCCAGTCGCCCAGGCTCTGCACTGCTTGCACAAACAAGATCAGCACCAGCACCACGGCCAGCATGACTTCGGGCAAAAAGCGCTGGTAGCCGTAGCGGATGCCCAGGTCGCCGAGACCGCCGCCGCCAATGGCGCCGGCCATCGCCGAATAGCCGGTGAGGCTCACAAACGTAATCGTCAGGCCCGCCACGATGCCGGGCAATGCCTCGGGCAGCAAGACCTTGAGCACGATCTGGCGCGTGGTAGCGCCCATGGCCAGCGCCGCTTCGATCAGGCCGTGGTCGACTTCGCGCAAAGAGGTTTCCACCAGCCGCGCAATAAAGGGCGCAGCCGCAATCGTGAGCGGCACCACGGCAGCCGCCGTACCGATCGACGAACCTGTGAGGAATCGAGTCAACGGAATGATGGCCACCAGCAAGATGATGAAAGGCGTGGAGCGCACTGCGTTCACGATGCCGCCCACTACTCGGTTGGTGACCGCGTTCTGCAGCACACCCCCTTGGTCTGTGAGCCGCAAAAACACGCCCAGCGGAACGCCGATGAACGCGCCCACCAGCCCCGAGATGCCGACCATGACGATGGTCTCCCACAGCGAGCTGACAAAAAGCTCAAGCAGGGCTTGTGAAAAATTACTGAACATGAGCCAGGCCTCCCGGTAAATCCGCACCGACCTGATCGACATGCACTCCGGCGCCGCGTAAATGCGCTACCGCAGCATTGAGTTGCTCACGCGCGCCGCGCGCAAACACCGCAAGCGAGCCAAAAGGTTTGCCCTGGATTTCGTCGACCTGGCCGTGCACGATGGAAAGGTCAATGCCAAAGCGGCGGATCACGTCCGACAGCAGCGGCCGGTCAGATTCATCGCCCGCAAACGCCAGGCGCAAGAGCTGGCCTTCCTCCGCATGCTCGGCGCTCATCAGCGTGCGGATGCGCGCCAGCACGCTGTCGGGCAACTCTTGCGGCACGATTTCGGCGATCAGGCTGCGGGTGGTCTCGTGCTGCGGGCGGGTAAAGACATTGATCACCGGCCCGCTCTCGACGATGCGGCCTGCGTCGATCACCGCCACGCGGTCGGCGACTTGCTTGATGACTTGCATCTGGTGCGTGATCAGCACGATGGTGAGGCCAAACTCCTTGTTGATCTGCCTCAGAAGGCCGAGGATAGAGCGCGTGGTTTCCGGGTCCAGCGCCGAAGTGGCTTCATCCGAGAGCAACACCTTGGGCCGGTTGGCCAGCGCACGCGCAATGCCGACACGCTGCTTTTGCCCGCCGCTGATCTGCGCCGGGTAGCGGTCTGCCAATGCACTCAAGCCAACCAGTTCCAGCAACGGCCCGACGCGGGCCTTGATGTCGTCCGCCGGCAAGCCGGCGATTTCGAGCGGCAAGGCCACGTTGCCATACACCGTGCGGGACGACAGCAAATTGAAGTGCTGAAAGATGATGCCGATGTCGCGGCGTGCCACCCGCAGGGCCTCGCCGTTCAGAGAAGTCAACTCGCGCCCGCCTACCAGCACCTGGCCTTCGGTGGGCCGGTTCAGCAGATTGATCACGCGCACCAGAGAGCTTTTGCCGGCGCCGCTGCGGCCGATGATTCCGTAGACCTCGCCTGGCTGGATGTGAAGGTCCACGCCCCTCAGCGCCTGGACCGGGCCGGTGAGGCCTCTGTAGGTTTGAAAAATACCTTTGAGTTCGATCATGAAATCCCGCTAACCCTTTATTTGCCGCTTCTTTCTTGTGAAAAGTGCCGGCTCTTTTTTGAACAGGTAGGGAATGTAAAGGCCTCAAGCACAAACTCAAAAGAATAATAAGTTCGCTTATTAGATGAATTCCAGCTATAGAGCGTGTTTACAGTTAATTACACCCGGCTTAATTTAAGTATTGCCAATTTATATCCGGGTGTTATACAATTTATTCACCCGGATGAAATTCATCCCGTGCCGCCCTTTCGAACCTTTTCACGAGCCATTTCTCATGCCATCTCCATCGTCGTCATCGTCGTCATCCCCTTCATCGCCTCCATCCTCTTCATCCCCCGAGACTTCTCCACGCCTCGTCGCCTTCTCAGGCTTTCAGCAAGTCGCCGCCGGTGACCGCACCCAGGTCATCCACGCGCTACGCAAGCTGGCCGCTACCCAAGACACGCTGATCCGCGTGTTCAACGACGCCACCGGCGAGCGCATTGACCTGGACCTGCGTCCCGAAGCGGAAGCGACGCCCTCGCCTGCCCCGGCCGAAGAGGCCACCGCAGCCCGCCCGGTAGGCCGTCCCAAACTCGGCGTGGTGGCACGCGAGGTCACGCTTTTGCCGCGCCACTGGGAATGGCTGGGCAGCCAGCCCGGCGGTGCTTCAGTCACCCTGCGCCGCCTGATCGATGAATCCCGCAAGGCGAATGAGGGCCGCGTCAGCGTGCGCGCCTCGCGCGAGAACGCCTACCGTTTCATGAGTGAAATGGCGGGCGACTTTGCGGGCTTTGAAGAAGCCAGCCGTGCGCTGTTTGCGGGCGACCTGGTCAAATTTGAGAACCTGGTCGCGCCCTGGCCCGAAGACGTGCGCCTGCAGCTGGCCAAACTTGCCGCCGCCAGCTGGAGCGTCGAATGAAGCCCATTGCACCCAAAGCCCTGAGCGACGGCGTGCCGATGTGGAAGACCTTCGCGGCCTTCCTCGGCCCCATGCTGCTCAGCAATATCCTGCAGTCGCTCTCGGGGACGATCAACAACATCTACATCGGCCAGATGATTGGTGTGGGCGCGCTGGCGGCTGTGACCAGCTTTTTTCCCATCATGTTTTTCTTTATCGCCTTCACCATCGGGCTGGGCGCAGGCGCGTCCGTGCTGATCGGCCAGGCCTGGGGCGCGCGCGACACCGGCAAGGTCAAGGCCGTGGCCGGCACCACGCTGGCGGTGGGCGCAAGTTTTGGCCTGGCGGTCGCCGTGTTTGGCGGCACATTTACCGCGCCGTTGCTGAAAGCGCTGGGCACGCCGCCCGACATCCTGGCCGACGCGACGCTGTACGCCCGCATCATGCTGCTGGCCATGCCGGGGCTCTTTGTCTTCCTGCTGTCGACCTCAATGCTGCGCGGCGTGGGCGACACCGTGACCTCGCTCTACACGCTGTGCATTTCAACGGCCTGCGGCCTGGTCATCACGCCCGCGCTCATCCTCGGCTGGGGCGGCTTGCCCAAGCTTGGCGTGGCCAGCAGCGCCGTGGCCACCATCCTGTCCTTCATCATCTCGACCAGCTGGCTGGCCTGGCGCCTGCACCGCATCAAGAGCCCGCTGGCACCCGACGCAGAGTTCAGGCGCCACCTGCGCGTGAACCCCGCCATCCTCAAGACCGTGCTGAAAGTCGGCGTGCCCACCGGCGTGCAGCTGATCGTCATTTCACTTGCAGAGATCGCGCTGCTGTCGCTCGTGAATGGCTATGGCTCCAGCGCCACGGCGGCGTATGGCGCGGTGAATCAGGTGGTGGCGTATGTGCAGTTCCCGGCGATTTCGATTGCCATCACCGCTTCTATCCTCGGCGCGCAGGCCATCGGTGCGGGCCGTACTGACAAGCTGGGCATGATCACACGCACAGGCCTGCAGATGAACCTGGCGTTGACCGGTGCGCTGGTGTTGCTGGGCTACCTCTTCTCGCGCCACCTGATGGGCTTTTTCATCACCAGCGAGCCGGTGATTGAACTGTCGCAAACCCTGCTGCACATCATGCTGTGGAGCAGCATCGTCTTCGGCATGCAGGGCGTGGTGTCGGGCGTGATGCGCGCCAGCGGCACGGTCTGGGTGCCCATGGGCATTTCAATTTTCTGCATCGCACTGATCGAGGTGCCCGTGGCCTGGTTCATGAGCCACCGCATAGGCATCAACGGCATCTGGATGGCCTACCCGGTGACCTTTGTAGCGATGCTGGGATTGCAGACCGCGTATTACCGGCTGGTGTGGCGCAAGCAGGCGATCAAGCGGTTGATTTAGGAGGCGTCCCGACCCGCACTTGACCCGGCAATAACTCCTTCCCCCTCTGGGGGAAGGTTGGGATGGGGGCTTGCAGCGATCAATCTCCCGCTCACGTTGACGAGACAAACCGGGGGCGGGGAGCCCCCATCCCCGCCTTCCCCCAGAGGGGGAAGGAGCAACACTACTTGCCCTTGGGCGTGATTACCACGTCAACCCGCCGGTTGCGCGCGCGCCCCTCCTCCGTCGCGTTGTCGGCCACCGGCTGCGATTTGCCGTAGCCCTTCACCGCCAGGCCCGGCGCAGGCACACCTTCCTGGCTCACAAAGTAGTCCTTCACGGCAGCGGCCCGCTTGTCTGACAGCACCTGGTTGCTGGCCTCATTGCCGACGTTGTCGGTATGGCCCGACACCATTACCGACGCATCGGCAAATTTCTTCACGCGGTCAGCCGCCTCATGCAATGTCTGCTTCGCCTCGGGTTTGAGCACCGCCTTGCCGGTGTCAAACAACACGGCGGAGTCCAGCGCGATCGTCACCACCTTGGGTGGCGTGTACGCTTCAAAGTCGTAGGGACCATCGAATTTGGCACGAAAGTCCACCGTCTCCGCAGCCAGGTCCAGCCGCAAGATCACCGGCTGGCGCTTGTCGAGCTTGCAGCTCATCACGCCGCGCTTGTCGAGCGTGGTGTTGCCCAGCGACAGCTCGCACAGCCGTTCAGACCGCAAGGTATAGAGGCCCACCGTCAGTGCATTACTCATGGCCGCCGAAATGTTTTTGCCGTCGCCCGTCACCGTCAGCTCGCCTGGCCCGGCGTTGAAGGCGTAGTAGTACGACACGGCTTTCTTGACGCCCTCGCCCTTGATGCGATTGCCCTTCAGCCGTGTCGGCTCGTCGATGTCTGTAGAGCCTGCGCCAGCAAGGGGACTGGCGGCGCCAGCGGCCAAAGGCGGCGGCAATTCGACGGGGCCTTCCAGCGACACCGCGTAGTCAATCGTTTCTTCGCTCAGGTCCAGGCGCAGGATGAGTGGCTGGGCTTTTTCAACCTGGCAATTGATGGTGATGGTCTTGTCGGCGTTGGTGTTGCCGTGCGATTCGGAGCACAGCTTGTTGGCCTTGAGGTCTTGCAGCCCGAAAGCCAGCGCCTGCGTGGCGCCGCTGGGTGAGTTTTTGGCCGTTGCGGTGAGCTTGATGGCGCCGGCGCCGGCGTTCAGCGCGTAGTAGTAGGTCAGCTTCTGCTTGATCCCGACGCCTTTGATCTCTTTGGAGGGCAGCGGCGTGGGGCTGTCGAGATCAGTGGAGGCGGAGGCGGCAGGCGCTGCTGCAACAGGTGCAACAGGCGCAACTGAGGCGGGCGCCGGTGCCGACGGCGGCGTGGCAGCCGCTGGCACCGCTACGGCGGGGGGCGCTGCAGCCGGCCGGGGCGCCTCCTCTTTTTTGCCGCACCCTGCAAGCGCCGCGGCCAGGCCCACTGCAACGCCAAGCGCCGCGAGTTGTTTCGGTGTCATAAGCCCTCCTCAGGCTGTTTTGCTTTTTGCTTTTTGCTTTAGCTTTAGCTGTTGTTGTGATGCCAGTTCGTAATGTGCGGTACCGCTGCATTTTTTGTCAACCTGGCCGGCAAGGCACCTGCCGGTATAGCCCAGAGCGCTTATCGGGTATCAAGACGGTTACAAGGCCTTGGTACGATGGTTTTATGCAGGCGGACGGCCTCGGCCCTCCTCATCGCTCCTCATCGCTGAATCGTCAACATGGCCATCCATGACCTGACAACACGCCATGCCCTCCCACACGCCACGCAACACCACCATCGATATCGCCAGGGGCATAGGCATCATCCTGGTCGTGCTGGGGCACAACGAGGCAGTGCTGCAGGGCAAAGGCGAACTCTTTCGGGTGATCTATTCCTTTCACCTGCCGCTCTTCTTTTTTCTCTCAGGCGTGTTCCTCAAAGACTCCGCCTTGCCGGGGCCGTTTGCACGGTCCCGCGCCGACGTGCTTCTCAAACCCTACTTCGTGGTTCTCGTGCTGCTGGGCATCGCAGAGATGTTCAGCCCGCACGTGGTCCCCGTTGCCACCACGACCCCGCTGGCGTATTTTTCGGGTGTCCTTTATGCCACCACACCTACCATCGCATGGACGCCCTTGTGGTTTTTGCCGCACCTCTTCGTGGCGTCGCTCGTGTCCATGGCCATCCTCCGCGTCACCAGGCCTTTGCCGAACCGCAGGGCCTGGCTCGTCCTCATCACCTGCGCCCTGCTGGCAGCCGGCATTGCGTGGATAGACAGCTTCTGGCAAATCGACACCGCGCGGCTGCACTTTATGGGCCTGGACAAACTGCCCGGCCTGCCCTGGAGCCTTGACCTGGCGTTCTTCAGCACGGCCTGCATGCTCGCCGGCTTTCTGCTTGGCAAGCCAGTGGCGGCCATGCATTTCAGTGCTGCCGGTTTTGCGGGCGCTGCGATTGCATTCGCCGCGCTGCACTTTTATTTCGACGAGACCATAGACCTGAATTTAAGGATCTACGGCAACCCGCTCATTTGCACCGTGCAGGCCGCGCTGGGCATTTACCTCGTGCTCTGTGCCTCAGCGCTGTTGCAGCGGTATGCGGCGTTCCGGCGGCCGTTGAGCTATGTGGGCTCGGCCAGCCTGTTCATTCTGCTGTTTCACTACACCGCGCAGGGAAGGGCTTTTCTGGCGCTGTCCCACATCAGCGGCAACCTCTATCTCCTGAGTGCGGCAAGCCTTGCGGCCGGCGTGCTGCTGCCGTTGGCCATGCTGGAGCTTGTGCGGCGTCAGCGCCATCTCGCGGCATTGCTCTTGCCCCTTCGCAGCAAACCATGACGTCCTCCGTTCAGGCTGAGGTATCAAGGCCCTGCGCAATCCTTGCATAGCGGTTAAAGTTTCATCAACCCTATTCATAGCGACAGGAAACCCCATGCAACTCATCGGAATGCTCGACTCCCCCTACGTCCGCCGCGTAGCCATCTCCCTGCAACTCCTCGGCCTGCGCTTTGAGCACCAGTCGGTCTCGGTCTTCAGCACATTCGAGAAATTCCGCAGCATCAACCCGGTCGTCAAAGCCCCCACCCTCGTCTGCGACGACGGCGCGGTGCTGATGGACTCCACACTCATCATCGACTATGCCGAAGCGCTGGCCGCCCAGGCGCCGGCCCACAGAAGCCTGATGCCGGCAACGCTGCCTGAGCGCCAGCAGGCCCTGCGAGCCATCGGCCTGGCCCTGGCCGCCTGCGAAAAAAGCGTGCAGATTGTGTATGAACGCATGCTGCGCCCCGCCGAAAAACTGCACCAGCCCTGGGTATCACGCGTGACCAGCCAGTTGCTGGCAGCGTATGGCGAACTTGAAGCGGAGCTGCAGCGCAAACCGCTGGCCGTGACCAGCGACACCATGGGCCAGGACGGCGTGACCGTGGGCATCGCTTGGCACTTTACGCAGGCGATGCTGCCTGAGGTGGTAAATGCAGCGGACTATCCAGCCTTGCGCGAGTTCTCGGCGCGGGCCGAGCTGTTGCCGGAATTCGCGGCTGCGCCGCACAGTGAGAAGGTTTACCAAAACCCGTGACGCCCGGCAGCGTGTAAGCCGGGACCGCAAAACGACCATTGGGGTGGACTCATTGCGGCAGGCTGGCTAGGATGGTTTCATGGCCGCCGAACCTCATCCCGACCCGGAACCTGCGCCGGAACTCTCCGAAGAGAAAATCAACGAAGCACACGACGCATGGTGCCGGGCTTATGTGCATGTCTGGGCCGATCTGTCCAAGGGAAACTACGACAAAGACGCGGTCCAAAAAGCCGCTGACGAGCACTGGCAGCGCAGTCCGAAGTCCAGCCCGGTGATGGTGGCCTCGATCGAATTCACCAAGGCAACGAAAAAACCGGAAGACGCGAGCTAGCCAACCTGCAACTGGTGGTCGTAGCACCACATCCAGCTTTCGCCGGGCTCAAACGACTGGATCACCGCATGCCCGGTGGCCGCGTGGTGTTTGCTGGCATGCTGGTTCTTTGAATCGTCGCAGCAGCCGATGTGGCCGCAATGTACGCACAGCCGCAGATGCATCCAGGTGTCGCCCATCTTGAGGCACTCTTCGCAGCCTTTTGAATTGGGTGAGTGGATTTCAGCAGGAACGTGGGTGCAGGGTTTGATACGCATAGAGATTCCTTTCAAGCCGTAGCCGCCGCACGGTCCATCGCCGCCAGGTGCTGGTGAATCATTGCCACCGCGGCAGCGCCCTCACCTATCGCGCCGCCAACGCGTTTGACGGAGCCGCTGCGCACGTCGCCGATGGCGAACAGGCCCGGGATGTTGGTTTCCAGCGGGGCGGGTTTGTAATCCGAGTGTTTGCAGGTGACGGACTCGCCCGTCATGACAAAGCCGTGCGCGTCAATCGCCACGCCGCAGGTGGTGAGCCAGCTGGTTTCCGGGTCGGCGCCAACGAAGAGGAACACATTGCGCACGGCGGCCTCTTGCTCGTTGCCGTTTTTGCGGTGCCGCCAGGTGACGGCGGAGAGGCCCGTATCGTCATCGCCGTGCAGTTGCACGACTTCGGTGTGCGGGCGCAACTCAATATTAGGGGCGGCTTCGATGCGATCAATGAGGTAGCGCGACATGCTGGCTGCCAGGCTGGGGCCGCGCACCAGCATGTTGACTTTGGCGGCGTGCTGCGACAAAAACACCGCCGCCTGCCCGGCCGAATTGCCGCCGCCTACCAGCACCACTTCAGTCTGGCTGCACATCTTGGCTTCGAGCGCCGAGGCCCAGTACCAGACGCCGCGGCCTTCAAACTTTTCCAGATCCGGGACATCGGGCCGGCGGTAACGCGCACCGCTGGCCACCACCACGGTTTTGGCGCGCAGGCTGCGGCCGTCGGTGAGCTTGAGGTGCAACTCGCCCTTGATGGCCTTGTGCGCGCAGTCCAGCGACTTGGCCTGCGCGGGGATCAGCATCTCGACGCCGAACTTTTGCGCCTGCACGTAGGCGCGGCCGGCCAGCGCCTGGCCGGAGATGCCGGTGGGAAAGCCCAGGTAGTTTTCAATGCGTGCGCTGGCGCCGGCCTGCCCGCCGTAGGCCCTGCAGTCGAGCACCAGCACCTGCAGGCCTTCCGAGGCGGCATACACCGCGGTAGCCAGGCCCGCAGGCCCGGCGCCGACCACGATCACGTCAAACAGCTCGTCATGTTCTGCCGTATCAACCATGCCCATGCAGCGCGCCAGCTGGTCTTCGCTGGGGTTCAGCAGCACCGATCCGTCGGGGCAGACGGCCAGCACGTCGGTGGCCGCTGCGCCGGCTTGCTCGGCCAGCGCCGCGGCGTCGGCGTCCTGGGTGATGTCAATGACGTGGTTGGGCTCGCCGTTGCGGTTAAGAAAGCTTTGCAGGCGGATCACGCCGGCCGACTGCGGCTGGCCAATCAGCACCGGCCCGCTGGCGCCGGCTTCGATCAGCGCCACGCGCCGCAAAATCAGCGCCCGCACCAGGCGCTCGCCCAGGTCGGCTTCAGCAATGATCAATGCGCGCAACTGGCCAGGCGGCACCAGCAGGGTGTCAACGTCTTCTTCGGCATGGCCGTCTACCAGCGCGGGCGCGCCTGAGAGCTGGCCGACTTCAGCCAAAAATTCGCCCGGCCCCTGGGTGACGATGGGCACCACATGGCCCAGGCCGTCGCGCTGGGTGATGGTGACCGAGCCCTTGAGCAGCACAAACATCCCGGGGCCGGGCTCTCCGGCGGCAAACAGCCTGTCGCCTTTTTTGAACTGCAGTACCGTGCCAAAACGGTGGATGCGCGCGATCTCTGCGGCGGTGAGTACCGGGAACATCTGGTGCCGGCGGCTGGTGTCCAGCGCCGGGGGTGTTTGCGGTGAAGGGGTCTGAGGGCGGGTCGAATCGTCGGCCATCGAAAAAGCTCCGGTCAGTTGACTTGCAATGACTTGCCATTAGACGATGAATCAGCTGCCGATGCTCCGCAGGCTACAAACTTTCACACACCCGCGCGCGCAGCCCGGCCGGGCCCACTCCTGAGAGAGCATCAGAAATTCTTAAGAAAATAATAGCCACAGCTCAATAGCCACCTTGGCTTGCAGCTATATTTTTTATAGCACCAACCCGGCTGCGGACCCAGTCTTGCTCCCTCTCCCTCTGGGAGAGGGTTGGGGTGAGGGCTCGCGGCGGTGGAACATGCAGCGACAGATCAACCATCGCCGGCCCTCACCCCTGCCCTCTCCCAGAGGGAGAGGGAGTAGAACCCCGCCAGAGCTCTGCCTTCTTCGCACCCTCTCCCCTTCTTGCTCCCTCTCCCCCTGGGAGAGGGTTGGGGTGAGGGCTTCCGGCGGTGGACCATGCAGCGATACATCAACCACCGCAGGCCCTCACCCCCGCCCTCTCCCAGAGGGAGAGGGAGTAGAACCCCGCCAGAGCTCTGCCCTCTTCGCACCCTCTCCCCTTCTTGCTCCCTCTCCCTCTGGGAGAGGGTTGGGGTGAGGGCTCGCGGCGGTGGAACATCAGCTACACATCAACCATCGCTGGCCCTCACCCCCGCCCTCTCCCAGGGGAGAGGGAGTAGAACCCGCCAGAGCCCTCCCTCTTCGTCCCTCTCTCCTTCTTGCTCCCTCTCCCCTTCTTGCTCCCTCTCCCTCTGGGAGAGGGTTGGGGTGAGGGCTCGCGGCGGTGGAACACCAGCGACATACCAACCACCGCCGACCCTCACCCCTGCCTCTCCCAGAGGGAGAGGAAGTAAAACTCCGGCGCCCTGGCTGTTTAGTAAGCCGCTAACCGGACTTGCGCACTGCATCCAGCAACCCGTTTCGCGGCTGACGCCGGCGATATTACCAGCCGTGCAGCCGGCTCCAGGTGCTCAGCTCGCCGTCTTCAGCCAGCGCGTGGTACTCGGGGTACTGCGCGCCGGTGGCGCAGGCGTGGTTGGGCAAGATGCGCAGCTGTGTGCCGATGGGAAAGCGCCTGGCGATGTCGGTGTCCGCCTCCCCTTCGCGCGAGAGGATGCCGTGCTCCTGGTTGGCGCCGCTGATCACATAGCCGGGCAACACTTCGCCGTCGGTGCTGCACACCTGGCCGTAGCCGAAGTCATGCTGCTGCTTTTGCGTGCCGCGGTCGCGGCTCATGGCCATCCAGCCGGCGTCCACAATCGCCCAGCCTTTTTCGGCCTGGTGGCCGATCACCGTGGTGAGCACGCTGAGCGCGATGTCGTCCGTGGCGCACACGCCGATGTTGTGCATCACCAGGTCAAAGAACACATAGACACCGGCGCGCACTTCCGTCACGCCGTCGAGTTGCACCGCCGACAGCGCCGTCGGCGTGGAGCCCACGCTGACCACCGCGCAGGGGAAGCCCGCCGCGCGCACGCGCTCGGCAGCGTGCACACACGCGGCGCGCTCCTGTTCGGCCATGGCCGTCAGCGCTTCGGGCGAGTTGAGGTCGTAGCTGGAGCCCGCGTGCGTCATCACACCGCCCAGCAGCATGCCACCCTGGTGCAGGGTGCGCGCCACCTCCAGCAAGGCGGCCTCACCGGGCTTGATGCCCGAGCGGTGGCCGTCGCTGTCGATCTCGATCCAGACCTCAAACGTTTCGCCGTGCTCGCGGCCAAAGGCGGCGATGGCCTCAGCCGAGGCCACACTGTCGGTGATGATTTTCAAATCACAGCCCTGGCGGCGCAGGGCCAGCGCCTGCGGCAGCTTGGTAGCCACCATGCCGACGGCGTAAAGGATGTCGCCAAACCCATCGGCGTAAAACTGCGCGGCTTCTTTCAGCGTCGACACCGTGATGCCCTGCGCGCCTGCCGCCCGCTGGGCCCGGGCCACCGGCGTGCACTTGCTGGTTTTGACGTGCGGGCGAAAGCGCACGCCCAACGCGTTCATGCGCTGCTGCATGCGCGCGATGTTGCGCTCCATGCGCGGCAGGTCAATCACGGCGGCGGGCGTGTCCAGCGCGGCCAGGGGGTGGGACTGTGTCGTGGCGGTCAAGGGAATCTCCAGAATTTCAAAAAAGGCTTCAATCGCTTCAAATCTATTTACCAAGGCCAGGCAATACTTTGCCCTTTGCCGGCAAGGCGCGCGCGCTGCTCCAGCATGCGCGCGACGGTGAGGTCTTGCAAGGCGATGCCGGTCATGTCAAACAAGGTGATGTCGCCGGCGTTGCGCGCAAAGGCCGCCTTGCCCGACAGCACATCGCCGATTTCAGTGCAGGCGGTTTCGGGCGCCCATTGCAATTCGCCGATGCCGCGCGACTGGGCGGCATCGTCGACAAACACGCGTGCTTTGGCAAGCAAGCCTTCGGGCAACTCGCGTTTGCCTTGGGTGTCGCTGCCCACCGCATTGATGTGGGTGCCGGGCCGTACAGCGGCCAGCTCGAACAGCGGGCCCTTGCCGGTGGTCGCCGTGATCACCACATCGCTCTGGGCCACGGCGGCATTCACGTCTGCCGCATGCGAAACGGCGCACCGGCCGGCAAACATCGCCTCAAACGCGGGCTTGGGCCGGCCGTCGGCCGTGGCGTAAAACACCTGGCGCAGCCCGGGCAGCTGGCGAAGGGCAAAGCGCAACTGCACCTGCGCCTGCACGCCGCTGCCGAACACGCACACCGTGCGGCTTTCGGGCCGCGCCAGCTGCAGGCCCAGGCCGCCGGCCGCGCCGGTGCGCTCGGTGGTGACGGCGTTGCCATCAATCAGGCAGCTTGGCCGGCCGGTGGCGGGGTCTATCAACATGATGGTGGCCTGGTGGGCGTCAGCGCCCCGGGCGGGATTGCCAGGCCAGAAACCCGCCGCCTTGAAACCCAGTAGCGACTGCGCACCCACGTCGCCCGACTTGATGCCGAACACGCCGCCGGTGGCCAGCTTTTCACGTACGAGGGAGAACACGCGGCCTTCGCCCTGGCTGTGCAGCACAAAGGCTTCGCGCACGGCCTCCAGCACGTCAGCCGGCAAGAGCATGGATTCGACCTGGCGTTTGTCCAGCAGCAGGAGTTGGGCATCAGCCGGCCTGCTTGCCCTGGATGGCGGGAAACTGGCAGGATGAGGCATGGGTGGCTGCGCGGTAGGTGTCGTCATCTGGAAATATTATCCATAATTAGACTAATTGTCAAATACTCGACAACCATCCACCGTCCATCTCCACCGTCCACCCCTCAACCCATTCAACCCCAGGAGCCCTCATGCCCGGCAACCCGCACGCCCCCTGCGACGAAGGCATCATCCGCGCCCAAGCGAAGAAAAACGGCAGCAGCGCACCGCACCCCGGCTTCGCGCTGGCCGCCACGGTGCTGGGCTCATCCATGGCGTTTATCGACGGCTCGGTTGTCAACATCGCCCTGCCTGCCATCCAGCGCGACCTGACGGGCGGCTCGGCCGACGGGCTGGCGGCCATGCAGTGGGTCATCAACGCCTACCTGCTCGCGCTGGGCTCGCTGGTGCTGGTGGGCGGCTCGCTGGGTGACCGCTTCGGCCGCCGCAAGATATTTATCCTCGGCATTGCCATCTTCACGGCAGCTTCGGTGGCCTGCGGCTTTGCGCCCGGCCCGCTGGCGCTGATCGCCGCGCGCGCCGTGCAGGGCATGGGCGCGGCGCTGCTGGTGCCCGCCAGCCTGGCCATCATCGGTAATGTGTTTGAGGGCGAGGCGCGCGGCAAAGCGATTGGCACCTGGGCCGCGTGGGCGGCCATCACCGGCGCGGCCGGGCCGGTGCTGGGCGGCTGGCTGGTCGATGCGGTGTCGTGGCGGTCTATCTTCTTTTTGAATGTGCCCATGGCGGTGGCCACCGTGTGGCTGGCGCTCTATGCCGTGCCCGACAGCCGCGACCCGGACGCGCCGAAGCAACTCGACTGGCCGGGCGTGCTGCTGGTGGCCAGCGGGCTGGGCGCCCTCACCTACGGCCTCACGCTGGCGCCCGAGCGCGGCTGGCAAGCCGGCAGCGTGCTGGGCTTTATCGCGCTGGGGGCGGCGCTGCTGGTGGCGTTTGTGTTTGTGCAAGCCCGCACGCGTGCGCCCATGATGCCGCTGGGCCTCTTCAAGTCGCGCGACTTTGTGGGCACCAACCTGCTCACGCTGCTGCTGTACTTTGCGCTCAGCGGCGCGCTGTTTTTTCTGCCTTTTGTATTGATAGGCGCTTTTAAATACTCCGCCACCGCCGCGGGCGCCACGCTGCTGCCGTTTTCGCTGCTGCTCGGCTTCTTGTCGTCCAGCACCGCCAAGCTTACCGAGCGATTTGGAGCGCGGCGCATGCTGATGGCCGGGCCGGCCGTGGCAGCCGCCGGCTTCGCATTGCTGGCGTTGCCCGGCGTGGGGTGGTCGTATTGGACAGGTTTCTTCCCCGCCATGGTGGTGCTGGGCCTGGGCATGACGATTGCCGTCGCGCCGCTCACCACCACCGTCATGAACGCGGTGCCGACGGCCCACGCCGGCATTGCATCGGGCATCAACAACGCCGTGGCGCGCGTCGCCGGCCTGCTGGCCGTGGCGGTGCTGGGCGTGGTGTTTGCCATCAGCCTGCAGGGGCCGGTGCAGTCGGCGGCACCCGACGTGCTGGTCAACGCGTTTCGCTGGGTGGTGCTGGGCTGCGTGCTGTGCGCGCTGGGGGCGTCGGCGTGTGCGCTGGTGTTCCTCGCGCCTGCCGGGGCGCGCACGCCGCGTTAAGCGAGAGCGCGCCTCAGCGGTGCCGCAGGCGGCGATGAGGTTGATGCTGGTGCTGGCGCTGCCCACGTGACCGCATCAGCAGCCACACCGCCAGGCCCGCCACAGCACCGGCGACCACTGCCTTTTGCACCGCGGCCTTGCGGTTGTACTTGAACTCGGCCTTGCCGCCCATCTCGGCGAACACATTGGGAATATGGCCGCGCGCCAGGTCTTGCCCGATGCCTTCAAACATGTTCACACGATCAGCGAACAGCAGCAGCATCCAGTGGCGCAAGTCGTTCTCACTGAACTTAAAGGCATAGCGGCGTATGGAACCACTCAGGCCCGAAGGCGGCACGCTGGTACCGAAAACCGGCGTGATGCCCGGCCGCTCGTTGGAATGAAGAATCTCGACGGTCTGCGGCTGCTGCTCAGGCTCATGCCAGTGCACGCCCTCCAGCCGGGGCGGGATTCGTTCACGTGGATAGGCCGGCCGGTTGGCGTGGTCCAGGTCGGCGCCCCAGCCCTGGATGTGGGCGTACTGCGGCGGCACCTGGAAGCCGGGGCCGCCGCTGCTGTTACCGGGAGAGCCGGACGAACCGGAAGAGTCGTTGGAAGCGAAGGTATCCATGGTCTGCTCCTTTCAAGCGGGTACAGCGATGCGGGTAGGGGTATCGATGGCGGCGCGCGGCGGCACCAGCACGGTCTTGATGCAGTTGTCGAGCTTGCTCGAAAAAAGGTGGTACGCGTCTGAGACTTCCTCAAGCGGCACCCGGTGGGTAATCACCTCACTGGGCTTGATGCGCCCTGCCTGGATGTGCTCGATCAGCCGCGGCAGGTGGCGCTTGACGCTGGCCTGGTTCATGCGCAGCGTCAGGCCCTTGTTCACGGCGTTGCCGATCGGAATGGCGTTAAAGGTCGGGCCGTAAACCCCGACGATGGACACCACGCCGCCCTTGCGCACCGAGTTGATGCACCAGTGCAGCACGATGGCCGAGCCGCCCTGCAGCTTGAGCTTCACGCCCGTCAGCCGGTGCGCGAAACTGCCCGCAGCTTCGGCCCCCACGGCGTCAATGCACACGTCGGCGCCCAGCCAGTCCGTCATCTTCTTGATATGGATGGCCATGTCGTCGACATCCTTGAAGTTGACCGTCTCACATTGGGCAAACTTGTGCGCGAACTCCAGCCGGTAATCGATGTGGTCGACCACGATGACCCGCCCGGCACCCAGGAGCCAGGCCGACTTGGCCGCAAACAGGCCCACCGGCCCCGCGCCGAACACCACCACCGTGTCGCCCTGCTCGATCTCGCCCATCTCGGCGGCCTGGTAGCCGGTGGGGTACGCATCGGTCAGCAGCACCGCGTCGTCCACATCCAGGTCAGGCGGAATCACCGTAGGGCCGATGTCGGCAAACGGCACGCGCACATACTCGGCCTGCCCGCCGTCATAGCCACCGGTGATGTGCCCGTAGCCGAAGATGCCGCCGACGGCCGTCGCCTCGGGGTTGGTGTTGTGGCAGTTGCTGTAGAGCTCTCGCTGGCAGAAAAAGCACGAGCCGCAAAAGATGTTGAAAGGCACCAGCACATGGTCGCCGGGCCTGAGGTTTTTGACACCAGAGCCCACCTCTTCCACCACGCCGGTGAACTCGTGTCCAAATGTCATGCCTACGCGCGTGTCAGGCACCAGGCCATGGTAGAGATGCAGGTCAGAGCCGCAGATGCACGAGCGGGTGACACGCACGATGGCGTCATACGGGTGCTCTATTTCCGGTTCAGGTTTCTGCTGTGCACGGACCCGGTAAGGTCCCCGATAGTTCATGGCAAGCATAGGAGTTCCTTTGTGGTGAAGGTTGGGTGATGGTGGGAAACCAGCACGCAGCAAGGCCTTGCCGGGAAGCTGGTCAGCGGGAAACTTCACCGTAGCGGCCGCGCGCCCGCGCAAGGGTAAGCAGTGCACACGCCCCCAAGTAGGAAAAAGTTTAGGCAGCGCTGGGCGCACAAACGCTGGCGGCGCGGCGCCCCGTTCGCAGCCGCGTCGCGGGGAATTGAAGACCAAATGTGCCTGTAGCCCAATGAGCACCTTGGCTGGCAGCTATTATTTTTATAGCGAAATCGGGCTGCCCGCCGCCGCTGGCTTAAAATCAGGGGCCTGACAGGGGCGATGTGCGTCCCCGCTTCGAACCACCCCGAGGTACCAACCGCTAAACCACTGCCGGGCCACCCCTGGACCCACCGGCATCTGTCGACGCCATGCTCCCCAGCTCCGGCACCCGCAGCAGCTTCTTTTTTCCGAGACCTCCACATGCCATTTTCTTCACTGGGTTTTTCGCCGGTACTGCTGCCCGCGCTGATGCGCGCCATGGAGGAACAGGGCTACCTCGCCCCCACCGCCATCCAGTCCGCCGCCATCCCCGCCATTCTTGAAGGACGCGACGTGCTCGGCTCGGCGCAGACGGGTTCGGGCAAGACGGCCGCGTTTTCGCTGCCGCTGCTGCAGCACCTCGTCAACGCACCGGCGCCCGCCGGGCGCCAGCACCGGCCGGTACGCGCGCTCATCCTGGTACCCACGCGCGAGCTGGCCGCGCAAGTCGGTGAAGCCATCGTGGGGTTTGCCAAATACCTCCCCCAACGGCTCAAGGTCGCAGTCGTGTTCGGCGGCGTCTCCATCAACCCCCAAATGATGAACCTGCGCGGCGGCGCCGACATCGTCGTCGCCACACCCGGCCGCCTGCTCGACCTGATCGATCACAACGCTTTGACGCTGACCAGCACCGGCACACTGGTACTCGACGAAGCCGACCGCCTGCTAGACCTCGGCTTTGGCGAAGAACTCAACCGCATCCTGGCCCTGCTGCCCACCAAGCGCCAGACACTCTTCTTCTCAGCCACCTTCCCGCCCGCCATTGAAGCACTCGCATCAAGCCTGCTGCGCAACCCGCTGCGCGTAGAAGTCGCACAGGTAGCGCAAACCGCACCCGACATCACCCAACGCGCCATCGAAGTCGACGCCCCCCGCCGCACCCAGCTGCTGCGCCACCTGGTGCAGACCGAAAAATGGGAGCGCATATTGGTCTTCGTCGCCACCAAACACGCCGCAGAAATCGTCGCCGACAAACTGCGCAAAGTCGACATCGAAGCCGAACCCTTCCACGGCGAACTCAGCCAGGGAAAACGCACCCAGGTGCTGCAAGACTTCAAGATCAAAGCCGTGCAAGTGGTGGTGGCCACCGACGTCGCCGCACGCGGCATCGATATTGCACAAATGCCGGTCGTCGTGAACTACGACCTCCCCCGCTCAGCGATGGACTACACCCACCGCATTGGCCGTACTGGGCGCGCGGGTGAATCGGGACTTGCGGTGAGTTTTGTGAGTGCTGCTACTGAGGCGCACTTCAAGCTGATTGAAAAGCGTCAGGGGATCAAGGTGGCGCGTGAGCAGGTGGCGGGCTTTGAACCGGTGGAGCTATTGCCACCGAACCCGGCTGATCCTGCGGGAACAGGTGGCATCAAGGGAAAGCGGCCCAGTAAGAAGGATAAGTTGCGGGCCGCGAACAACAGTACTCACTAGGTCCGGTGGCCATCTGGCTAAAAAGGGCATAAAAGTTGCGAACAGAATGCATACTGGGCTCACCTGAAACAGCCATAGTTAATGCATGAAATTCCTAGTTTTTTTGACCCTCACAGCTTTAGTAATTACGGGTTGTGCCACGAAAGATGATTTGGTCATTGACTATGGGGACGGGGACGGCCTTCGCGTCGTGGGCGCCGGCAATAGTTTTTTTTGCGACGATCCCTCTTACGAAGATAAAGAAAAGGTCGTAATACTGACACTTCAGTTTGCCGATAGTCCAACCAAGACACTCTGCGAACTGAAGTCGCCGGTACCACATTCGGCAGAAAACACTACGCGGTAATAATCAATTCAAGCCAGAGTTGAGTGCGCGATTAAACCTTCAGGTATCACCTGGCGATTTTTGGTTGATCCAATTCTTTTGTTCGACGCTCTGTTGCAGCCCGCATGCAACCAAAGTATTCGAGCGGCCACATGGACCCGCCTTCCGATGGCTTTGCCTCTGCTTTGCACTCTGGATCCCGACGCTGCAACCAAGCCCGCTGCTCTTTCCGGAGGGCCATCCGCTCTCCTGCCGGTAAAGCCGACATCACTGCCTGGTATTTCAGATTAAGAGCAACGTCCGCGGCCCTGTAATCCCGGACCGCGCAAGCATTCATCTCTTGCTGGTTTCCGTCATACCTGCACTCGAAGCCGCCGGCATCCTGGGCAGCCATCGCGGGTACAGCTGCAAGCAGCATGGAAACAGACACCATTGCGGTGCGCAGCAGAGGCTTAGCATGTCGTTCAAGCGGCGCGCTGAAGCGGTCGAGGACTGTCAGACCTGACGCAATCAATGGAAGACTAAACATCTCGCCCCAGCGCTTCACGCTCCCGCTTGGCCCGCAAAACACCAAATCGCCAGCGCACAAGGCCGATGGCGTAGCTTATGTAGTAACCCGCCAACAGCCCAAAGACGGCCAGTGTGAGCGGGCTGCGCGCGAAGTCGCCCATTCCGTGCTGCGCCGTCGGCCCTGCCGTATAGATTTCGAACAATCGATAGGCAATGCGCCCAGCGAACAGCAATGAAAGCGCAATGCCCAGGTGAGCGTTGGGCGTGTAAAACAGGCCTTGGGGTGTTGGCTCGAAGCGCGTCTTGCGCAGCCCAAAGATGCCGAGCAACCCACCAAAGCCCAGGCCACCGGCAAGCCACCCAAGCCTTTCAAGGTGTTCACGAGCGGCGAAGCACAGCAAAACAAGCAGGATGGGAAAGATGGCCAGGGTGATCCAGGGACGGATCCTCGACAGGCGCTGGCGCCCAACCATGCGGCGAAAGCGCGCGTAGACACGCCACGCGACCAGCGGAAGAAACACGAGCAGCGTGATGGTGGATGGATTCGGGGTTTGCATGGGGTGGGTTGCCAGATGTCTGCAAAGTAGGCGGCAAGAAGAACAACTTGCCGCCTTTGTACACGGAAGACACTTGCGACACAACCGCAGCCCTGCTTGCTCATGCTGACTCACCGGGCTCAACCCGCGGCATCGACATCGCGCAAATGCCCGTCGTCGTGAACTACGACCTGCCCCACTCAGCCACTGACTACACCCACCGTATCGGCCGCACTGGGCGGGCGGGTGAGTCGGGTTTGGCGGTGAGTAGCCTGTGGAGGTGGTGGCGCGAATGAGATTCGAAATCGCCACACGCTCTTAGACTCAAGCCTTTCCAAGTCAGATAGAGGTGGTGGCACCGAACCTTGAAGTTTTTAGCCCCTCAACAGTTGCATTGCTGAGATTGATTCAAGCTTCTCCACTGACGGCCTAAGCGTATGCCAGCCAGTCCACACACCAGAAGGAGCCGCTTGTCTTACGTACTCAGCGAAGCATCCCGTAGGGTCGCGAATCGCCGCATTGAGCCAACCGGCGAGATTGTCAGCGATTAGATCACCTGAAAAAACGTCGATTTGGTTGGATCTTGTGAGCCGTACAAATGCACCATCCCCGTCAGGATCAATGAGGTGCCTCAGATTTTGTTCACTTTTCCGCCGAAAGCGATCATCGCCATCACCACTAAGCCTGTCAGACACCACAGTAAGCAGCAATTTATCAAAGCCATACCGACCACTCTTCACGAGATCTTGATAGTAAAAGCGGAATTGGTCTGCAACGAAAAATGCCATGAGCAAGAGAATGACCATCTGTCGCTCAAGCCCCTCAATTTCGTGATGACCGTGAAAATTGAGAAAGGAATGCTTCAATCGAAGTCGCGATTTGCTATCAAAATATTCCTCAAATCCAATGCCTTGGCCTTCGATTTCCCCAATGTGACTGTTATAGGAATTAAAAAGGGCGAGCTTCGATTTTTGAAGAGTCTTTTGTTGGAAGGACAGTGCCGCGACCAGTGGCTTGTAATTTCGGAGGATCGCAGTAAACGATTTGCAGAATCGATTCCTATGCGAAATGCTGGTATCCCATTTTCGAAGCTGCATCGAAGGAAGGGACGACGACCGCATCTGAGTTACAAATCCCTCATATAGCGGATCACGTTTCAACACCTCCTCATGCGGCAGACCACCTTCGATGTCCGAGAAGAGTTGTGGATCAGACTGAAAAGCAAAGTTCACAATCGTATGCCAAGTGTCATCCTCACCATCGACAAGCCAGTCGGTTGGGCACGCATCGCTGAACAAATATAAGTGGGCAGTTGCCATTGATAGTTCAAAGCATACCTTTGAGTTCAAGAAGTTGAATGAAAAAGACGGCCTTCACGTGAGCTGGAATGTTTCAGCGAAAACTTAGACGAAATACTAGCCCTTATTCAACGCCGCAGCCGCCCGCACCAGCGCCTTCAACTTCTTCTCATCAATCTCATCCCCCTCATGAAAGTCAATCGCCCGGCGGGTATTGCCTTCGAGGCTGGAGTTGAAAAGCCCTGAAGGGTCGTCCACCTTGGCGCCTTTGGCGAAGGTCATCTTCACGGCGGCCTTGTAGGTCTCGCCGGTGCAGATGATGCCGTTGTGCGACCAGACCGGAACGCTCCACTTCCATTCTTCGACCACGCCGGGGACGGCCTGCTTGACGACTGCGCGAACTTTGGCAAGGGCTTCGCCGCGCCAGTCATTCAGGTTGGCGATTTTTTCGTCGATCAGCTGGGAGGCAGGGGCGCTGCTTTCCGCCTTGCTGTTCTTGCTTTTGGTTGCGGCTGTGATCACTTTTTTTGTCGCAGTTTTTGTCGCAGCTGTTTTGGTGGCGCTTGTCTTCGGCATGGTGTTTTTCCTTTCTGCTTTGATACGGCTCACATCCGTTCTAGTGGCAATTGGCTGGCCTGCTTCACCCAGGCGGTGAACTGGGCTTCGTCGAACTGACCGTCTTCAGCAATGTGAAAGTAGCGCGTGTCCTGGCTTTTGGATTCGACGGGCGGCACGGGCTTGAGCGACAGGCCGCGAAAGAAGGCCACCTTGATGTACTTGGCGAAGCAATGGAAGCTGAGGAACCAGCCCTCATCTTTCACACCATAGAACGGCGAGTTCCATTTGACGGCCTTGTGCACGCCGGGCACGGTTTGCACGATGAGTGTGTCGAGCCGGCGGCCTACATCGCGCTTCCAGCCTGGCATGGCGGCGATGTAGGCCTGCACAGGGGCATCGCCCTCACCTTTCGGAATTTGCGGATTGCCGCCTGACAGGAGCGCCGGCTTGGCGGATGTCTTTTTGGCCATCGCGTTCATTCCAGTGCCTCGCTTTAAAAGGTGTGCTCAGGCGTGAACCGTCAATCTGCCCGCACCACCACCTGCTCCAGCTTGGCAAAGAACTGCTGCCAGCCGTATTTGGCGCCCTGGTAAGCCTGCTCCTGGTCTGGCCGGAAGCCCGACTGCTCCATGCGCAGATGCGTGCCGGTGCCCGCAGGGGTGAGCGTCCAGGTGACGATGCTCTCAAGGCCATAGGCGGCCCAGGTGTAGGACAGCGTGGTGTTCGGTTCGACCTCCAGCACCTTGCATTCGACGGCGCCCCAGTCTGCGCTCAGCTTGAAGCGGTGGTCTACCGAGGGCTTGAAGTCGTTTTTCATCAGCCACTCTTCGATCAGGTGCGGCTGCGTGAGGGCGCGCCAGATCTTTTCGGGTGGGTAAGGGATTTGGCGCTCGACCACGACGGAGCGGGTTTCAGTGGCGGTGGCTGCGGAAGTGGCTGTAGTGGAAGTCATTGGTCCATCCTTTTTAAGAGTGATTCGAGATCGTCGATGCGGTCGTTCCAGAAGGCGCCGTAAAAGCTCACCCAGTCACGCAGGGCCGAGAGCGCCAGCGGCTGGGCGCTGTAGTGCGTCTCACGGCCCTCGGGCCTGTCGATGACCAGCTGGGCTTGCTTCAGCACACGCAGGTGCTTGGAGACGGCCGGCTGCGACACGCCCGCCTGGTCGGTCAGGGCGCGCACGGTCTGCTCACCGTCGCGAGCCAGGCGCTCAAAGATCGCCCGGCGTGTCGGGTCAGACAGGGCCTTGAAGACCTCGTCTGAAACCTGACTGGAAAATTCGTTCGCGACTGTTTGCATGCCCGAATCATAACCATGTGGTTATTGGTTCGTCAACCCCATCACGCTTCGCTATCAAATCAATAGCCGCTAACCAATGTGGGTATTGGGCTGGAGGCCGATTTGATGGTTACCGCTGGTGAAATGCGGCCTGCAGAAAGCGCATGCCGGCCAGTATCTGCTGAACACGCTCGTACGACAGCGTCCCGATGTGCTCACCCAGACGCGTCTTGTAGACCGAAGACACCTGCGACACGACCACCACGCTCTGCTTTTCCAAATCGCCCTCGCCGGGCTCGAGCAGGACATTGCCTGGCTCGGTGGCGCGATTGAGGTTGGAGGTAAGCGCGCAGATGATCACGGTGCTGATGCGGGACCGGTTGAATACGTCGTCTTGCACGACGACATGGGGGTGCGGCGAGCCGGGGATGGAACCGCGTGTGGGATCAGCTTGCAGCCAGAACACATCGCCTTGCTGGATGGTGTCGGGGTAAGGGCCTTGTGGGGCTTCTGGGTCTCTATCCATAGGTCGCAGAACCGACCTTTCTAGGGTTGAGCGCTTTTGGGCGTCTCGGGCTGGGGCACATCTTTTACCCGCACATAGTATTCACGAAGATGAAGACTCTGCGAGTTGTCTTCGCCGCCAGCGTACACCCAGAGCATGTCTGGGCCTATGAAGTTATAAACAATGATGGTGTCCCTGCCGGTCACTGCCGCAACGGTTTTGACGGCAACCGAATCCGACGCAACGCCCAGGACACAATAGGGATGGGTTTCGCGAAAGCCTGTCAATGGCCTCTTCCGGCCCTCTTGCGTTCGCGTCTCCAGATCCGGCAACTCGGACGTCATGGCATCTGCCGTAAAGGTCAGGGTCATATGGCCCATCACCTGCGAAAGAAACAGGGCCGTCTTGCTGTCAAGCTTTGCGCGCTCTGTATTGAAGCGCATGCTGATATCGGAGTCAGACTTCCATTGGCCGAGAAGATTTTGATCCGCATTCGCTGACGAAGCAAAGGCCATCATCAGCAAGAGCGCAAGGAGTCTGCGCATGCTTACTCGACGTCATCAAAACCGTCACCACCCTCATTGCTCGCACGTGGCACCTTCACCCCCGGCTTGGCCAGCACCTCCACATAAAACTGCTCGCCGCCGTCCTTCACGACCTCGTCAATCGACTTGATAAGACCAGCCTCCGGCACCACAGTTGCCGAATCCTGGCTGTAGCCTGACTTGCAATCAAAGTCCCAGAAGTCCACGCCCTTGGGCAGCGGCTTGGCGCGTTCGCGTTTGAAGTATTTGCGGATGTCGTGTTTGGCGGCTTCGAGCAGGCGCTCTCGGTTTTTGCCTTCGACTTTGAGCTGAAATGTTTTTTTCATGAGTACTTTGGTTTGATTGGTTTGTTGGGGGTGGCGCTGCCACGGTGTTCTACCGATTATCGGGCCAGTCCTCAAGACAGTAGCCGAAACCAATGCCGCGGGCCACAATCTGCGCGGCATGGCGTTTGCTTGGGCCAACGCAGGCTTGTTCAACCCACGGCCCTGGCGCTCCAGGGCACAAGGAGATTCCGATGATCTATGGTTTAACGCACCTGGGCGTCATTCACACCGCGATCAGCCTGGTGGCTGTGGCGGCAGCCCTACTTGCCTTTTTTCGCGACAAGGAAATCATCGCCAGGTCTACGCTGGGCAAGGTGTATATCTGGACCACGGTGCTGACCTGCCTCACGGGCTTTGGCATCTTCCAGCACGGCGGTTTCGGCAAGCCGCATGCGCTGGGCATCATCACGCTACTGGTGCTGGGCATTGCCTGGGTGGCTGGCACCACCCAAGTGCTGGGGCGTGCATCGCCTTATGTCGAGACGCTGAGCTATTCGATCACGTTTGTGTTCCACATGATCCCGGCGATTACCGAGACTTCGACGCGCCTTCCGCTGGGCGCACCGTTGTTGCCCAATGCCGACGCGCCTGCGCTGAAGGCCGCCACGGGGGTACTTCTGCTGCTGTACGTCATTGGTGCGGCGTTCCAGGTGCGGCGCGTACGTGCGCGCGGTGCGGCGCAGGCGGCTCCCCTGCCCGGGTCCGCCACGGCGGGCTAAGGCCCGGCAAAATAGCTGCACGCACTCCGCTCGCTGGTGCCTGACAACAGCGAACGGAGCAACACCAACATCCACCACAAAATCCGCATGCACCCCGTCAATTGCACCGAAGAGCGCCACGCCGGCCAGATCCTCGCCATCTTCAACGAGGCCATCGCCAATTCAACCGCGCTGTATGACTACAAGCCGCGCACACCTGAAAGCATGGTGACCTGGTTTGCCACCAAGCGGGCCAACAACTTTCCGGTGATCGGGCTTGAGGACGACGCTGGCAAGCTGCTGGGTTTTGCGAGCTACGGCACGTTCCGCGCGTTCCCTGCGTACAAGTACACGGTCGAGCATTCGGTCTATATTGAAAAAAGCCACCGCGGCCAGGGCTTGGGGCGCACGCTGCTGGAGGCCATCGTGGCCAAGGCCGAGGAGCAAGGCGTGCACGTGCTGGTCGGCGCGATTGACCTGAGCAACAGCGCCAGCATCGAGTTGCACAAGCGCCTGGGTTTTGAGCACAGCGGCACGATCAAACAGGCGGCGTTCAAGTTTGGCCGCTGGCTGGATTTGGCGTTTTTGCAGAAGACGCTAGTGACGCCTCTGCAACCTGTGGACGGTTGAAATTTATCCGCAGATTACGCAGATTTACGCAGATTTACGCAGATTGGAAACGGGATCGCTTATCTCAAAGTTCACTCAAACGCCGGCCCATAACCTTGCATCTTGATGGTTTTTATCTGCGTAAATCTGCGAAATCTGCGGATAGATAGATTCATCTAGGCCTGCTGGCCGAGAGCCTTGTCGATCGCCTCATGCAGATGCTGCAGGCCAAACGACACATCGCAGAACACGCCGTTGACGTAAAACGCCGGCGTTGAGCGAATGCCCAGGTGGCGGCCGCTTTGCATGTGCTCTTGCACGCGCTGCAGGTAGACGTGGTCGCTCATCTCGTTCTGGTAGCGCGCCATATCCAAGCCGACTTGCGCGGCGTAGTCGAGCAGCTGTTTGTCTTTAAGGTGCTGCTGGTTGGCAAACAGCAACTCGTACATGGGCCAGAACTTGCCTTGCGCACCGGCGGCTTCTGCGGCTTCGGCGGCCATCTCGGCATGCGGGTGCACTTCGCGCAGCGGAAAGTGGCGAAAGACAAAACGGACCTGCCGGTCGAAGTGCGGCAGCATGATCTTCAGCGCGGCGTGGGCCTGAAAGCACGAGGGGCATTCGAAGTCGCCGTATTCAACGACGGTGACCGGGGCGGATGCGCGGCCGCGGATGTGGTCTATGGCCTCATCAGGTTCGAGGATGGGGTCCGGCGTGGGCAGGGAAGCCATGGGAAATCACCTTTTGCTATGCGGTTTGCAAGCATCCAGTATGCGCTCCGGGACACGCCGTGATCAATACGGCGGCTGGGCGAAAAGGTAAGCAAGTCCGCATTGCGGTCCTTGCAAGGCAAACAAAGACCAAAGGCCGCACAAGGCGGCCTTTGTTGACGAGCAGATCAGCTGATCAACTCTGGTTGGCGGCGTTCTCGAGGGCTTCGTCGAGTGCTTTGCACGAGGGCGAGCACACGGCCTGGGACTTGCCCAGCACCTTGCGTGTGCCCATCAGGGAGCGGGCTCGGTGTTTGCCGCACATGAAACACGACATGGTGGCGGCGCCAAAAGACGTGGTGGCGGCAAACGGTGATCCCGACACCTTGGACTTGTAGCGCAGGCCGTCAGCGAGTACGGCGGTTTTGGCGTCAGCTCTTGCCATGGTTGGGGTCTTCCTTCAGTTGGGGGTTGATGGGTTTCATGGCCTTTTCAATGGCCTCTTTGGCCT
>JAJKJM010000043.1 GCA_021153985.1 Polaromonas sp. | reverse complement strand
GTGGTGTTCGGCCCGCAGACACTGCACCGCCTGCCGCAAATGCTGGCCAGCCGCGCCCGGCTGGGCAAACCGCAGGTCGACATCAGCTTTCCCGAGATCGAAAAGTTCGACCACTTGCCGCCGGCACGCGTCGAGGGCGCCAGCGCCTTTGTCAGCATCATGGAAGGCTGCTCCAAGTACTGCAGCTATTGCGTGGTGCCCTACACCCGCGGCGAAGAGGTCTCCCGGCCTTTTGAAGACGTGCTGGTTGAAGTCGCGGGCCTGGCCGACCAGGGCGTCAAGGAAGTCACGCTGCTGGGCCAGAACGTCAACGCCTACCGCGGACCCATGGGCGGCACGGCCGAGATCGCCGACTTCGCCACCCTGCTCGAATACGTCTCCGACATCCCCGGCATCGAACGCATCCGCTACGTCACCAGCCACCCCAATGAATTCACCCAGCGCCTGATCGACGCCTACGCCAAACTGCCCAAGCTGGTGAACCACCTCCACCTGCCGGTGCAACACGGCTCGGACCGCATCCTGATGGCGATGAAGCGCGGCTACACCGCCATGGAATACAAGAGCACCATTCGCAAGCTGCGCGCCATCCGGCCCGACCTGGCGATGAGCAGCGATTTCATCGTGGGCTTTCCGGGCGAGACGGAAGACGATTTCGGCAAGATGATGAAGCTGATCGACGAGATCGGTTACGACACCTCCTTCAGTTTTATCTACAGCCCGCGCCCCGGCACGCCCGCCGCCGCGCTGCAAGACGACACGCCGCACGAGGTCAAACTCAAACGCCTGCAACACCTGCAGGCCACGATTGACGACAGCGTGCGCGCCATCAGCGCCAGCCGCCAGGGCACGGTGCAGCGCATCCTGGTGGAAGGCGCCTCGCGCAAAGACCCGACCGAACTCATGGGCCGCACCGAATGCAACCGCGTGGTCAACTTCAAGGGCCAGCCGCGCCTGATCGGCCAGATGCTGGACATCACCATCACCCAGGCCACGCAACGCTCGCTGCGCGGTGAAGTCCTCACGCGGGACCTCGCTGTTGCGGCCTGACACCCAGGCCTGTTGCTGACGCACCCCACGCGCATGCTGCAGAGATTCTCGTTCCGGCAACTGCTGGTCATCGCTTTCCTGCTGATTGCCGCCCTGCTGGGCGCCGCCTCGCTGCGCGCCCTGTTCACCCTGGAAGACCTCACACAGCAAAGCCGCGGCAATGCCGCCCGCGCGCTCGATCTCAGTGGTGCGGCGCAGTCGCTGAGCGAGCGCAGCCTCTCGATGGAGCGCACCTCGCGGCAGTCAGTCGTGCTGGACGACCGGGTGCTCAGGGAGCGATTCAATGATGAAGTGCGTGAAGCCACCGAAATCCTGGATGGCCTGGCCCGTGAAAACATCCCGGCGGCAAGGGCCCGGCAGTGGCGCGCGCACCTGCAGGCCATCGCCGGCCTGCTGACCGGCCCGCCCGACACCGCGCTGGACCGGGAGCGCCAGCTCGCGCAGGAGTTTCGCGAACTGGAAGGCATCAACGCCGCCATCGCGGTGCAGGTACAGCAGGCCATCCAGCAGCGCAACAAGTCGCTCGAAGGCAAGCTCGAGGCCAGCCGCCAGCAGCTGGCGCAGCAGGTGACCTGGGCCATCGCGCTGGCCGTCGCGATGGCGCTGGCCTTCGGCGTGTGGTTCACGCTGCCGCTGCGGCGCCTTGAAAACGCCATCGTCGGCCTGGGCGAAAACCGGCTCGACCAGGTCATCGCCATCCAGGGCCCGGCCGACCTGGCGCTGGTCGGGCAGCGGCTGAACTGGCTGCGCCTGCGATTGGTCGAATTGGACGCCGACAAGTCGCGGTTTTTGCGCCACATCTCGCACGAACTCAAAACGCCGCTGGCCTCGCTGCGAGAAGGCGTATCGCTGCTTGAAGACGGCGTGGCCGGCGCGCTGACCAGCGACCAGCGCGAGATCGCACAAATCCTCAAACACAACACGGGTGTTTTGCAGGGCCAGATCGAAGACCTGCTGCGCTTTAACACCGCAGCCTTCGAGGCGCGCCAGCTGCACCGCCAAAGCGTCGACCTGCTGCAGATCCTGGAAGAGCAGGTCTATGCGCAACGCCTGCAGTGGCGCGCGCGTGAACTCACCGTCACCGTCGTCGGCGAGCCGCTGGTGATGGAAATCGACACCGAAAAAATCGGCACAGCGCTGGCCAATCTGCTGTCCAACGCCATCCGCTACTCGCCGCCCAAAGGCCTGATCCGCCTGGAACTGAGCCACCAACGCGGCTTTGCCCGTATCGACATTCACGACCAGGGCGTGGGCGTAGCGGAAGGCGACCGGGAGCGGATTTTCGAGCCTTTTTACCGCGGCGAACGCCAACCCACCGATGTGGTGCGCGGCAGCGGGATCGGCCTCTCAATCGTCCATGAATACATTGCCGCGCACGGCGGAATCATCACTTTGATGCCCGACCAGCCTGGCGCACACTTCAGAATAGAGCTTCCTCATGCTTCCAAGTACTGATTTCTCCCATCGCCTGCTGGCCAGCCTGATGGCCGCGGGCTTTCTGGCTGCATGCAGCAGCGGCGGCTCCGCGCCCGAGCGCAGCGCCGACACGGCGGCTGTTCAGGCGGCGCGGGCCGCGGCCTCTGCCGCCCAGGCCGCGCGGACTGCCGCCAGCCAGCCCGCGCCGCTGCCTGAGGCTGTCGTGTTTGCCAGCGGCATGACGCTGCGCATGCTGGCCTATGCCGAGCGCGTGCGTGTCATGCCGCCGGCCGAACTCACGCAGGAAACCGCGCGGCTGGGCGACGCCGCCAGCCCCGAGGCCCAGGTCCAGCTGTCGCTGGTGCTGAGCCAGTTGCGCCAGTTGCCCGAGCTGGTGCGCGCCCAGGAACTGCTCGCCCGCGTGCTGGGCAATGCCGACGCCCAGCCGCTGCACCCGCTGGCGCGGCTGCTGGCATCGCGCTACGCCGAGCAGCGCCGTCTTGAAGAACAACTGGACAAACAGAACCAGCAACTGCGCGACGTGCAGCGCAGGCTGGACCAGACCAACGAGCGCCTGGAAGCGCTCAAGGCGATTGAACGCAGCCTGACCAGCCGCCAGCCCGCCGCACCGGCGTCCGCCCCCACGCCTGCGGTCAGCCGCACCCGCCCCGCCGCGCCATGAGCGAAGCATCCGACCTGTACACGCCCCATCTGCTCGTCGTGGACGACGATGCGGACATGCTGCGCCTGCTCACCATGCGGCTCACGGCGGCGGGCTATCGTGTCACCGCCGTTACTTCAGCCGAAGCCGCGCTCACGCAGTTGCACATCGAGCGGCCGCAGCTCGTGCTCAGCGACGTGCGCCTGCCCGGGCGTGACGGCCTGGCGCTCTTTGACGACATCCGCCAGCAACACCCTTCGTTGCCGGTGATTTTGCTGACCGCGCACGGCACCATTCCCGATGCCGTGGAGGCCACAGAGCGCGGTGTGTTCACCTACCTCACCAAGCCTTTTGACGGCAAGGGCCTGCTCGACAAGATCGCCCAGGCCCTGGCGTTGAGCGCACCCGCCAACCCGGCCAGACGGGGCAGCCCTGAAGCCTGGCAAAACCAGATCATCAGCCGCTCCAGCCGCATGGCCGAAGCGTTGGCCGAAGCGCGCATGGTGGCGCAATCGGACGCCAGCGTGCTGCTGCGCGGCGAAAGCGGCACCGGCAAAGAGCTGCTGGCCCAGGCCATCCACCAGGCCGGCGCGCGGGCCAGCAAGCCCTTCATCGCGGTCAATTGCGGCGCGATTCCCGAAGCCTTGCTTGAATCCGAGCTGTTCGGCCACGTCAAGGGCGCGTTCACCGACGCAGTGGCAAACCACAAGGGCCTTTTCCAGGCGGCCGACGGCGGCACCTTGCTGCTCGACGAAATCGGTGACATGCCGCCGGCCCTGCAGGTCAAGCTGCTGCGCGTGCTGCAAGAGCGGGTGGTGCGGCCGCTGGGCTCCAGCCAGTCGATCCCGGTGGATGTGCGCATCATCTCGGCCACGCACCGTGACCTGGACGCGGCCATGGCCGAGGGCCAGTTCCGCGCCGACCTGTATTACCGGCTCAATGTGGTCACGCTGACCTTGCCGCCGCTGTCGGATCGGCGCGAGGATATTCCCCTGCTGGCCAATCACTTCCTCCTGAAGCTGGCGGCCAAGTACGACAAGCGCCTGAGCGGCTTCGCGCCCGAAGCCCTCAAGGCTTTGACTACCGCCGCCTGGCCGGGCAATGTGCGCCAGCTCTACAACGTGGTGGAACAGGTCTGCGCCTTGTCGACCACGCCGCTGGTGCCGCTGGCACTGGTGCAGCGCGCCTTGCGCTCGCCGAGCGTGCAGGTGCTCACGTTTGCCGAAGCCAGGCAACACTTCGAGCGTGACTACCTGGTCGGGCTGCTCAAATTGACGGACGGCAATGTGGCCGATGCGGCCCGGTTGGCGGACCGCAACCGCACCGAGTTTTACCGCCTAATGCAAAAGCACGGCCTGACGCCGGGCCACTTCAAGGCTTAGACCCTGAACTTGTCGCCGCGCCGCCAAGGGCCGTCGCTGGCCGGCGACAGGCCTAAGCCTTTGATTTAAAACGATTTAATTCAAACACCCAGGAAACCTGTCGCTGATTGGCGACAAAAACAGGGGTTATGGGGGCTTGTGGGCCGGATTACATTTTGTTAAGTCAGGTATCACGCTCAAGTCATTGATTTAAAACAGTTTTTTCAAGCTGGCACAGGGTTTGCCCTAGTCATGGCATGCCAGCTTTTTTCCCGTCTTTTTTCAACACCTCCGGCGGCTGCAACCGCCGCGCCGGCTTTCTCCTGCGGGGCCGGATTGCGGCCTGCGCAAGCCTTGCGGTGCTGGCGCTTACGGCGGGCCAGGTATACGCCTTTGGCCTGGACGAGGTGGCCGAAATCGCCCGCCAGCGCTCGCAAGCGCCCTGGCGAGAGGCCTCGCATGCAGTGCCAACCGAGTTGGCAAAACTGGCGTACGACGACTACCGCGACATCCGTTTCAAAGCCGCCAGCACGCTGTGGCGCGCCGACAAGCTCCCCTTTGAGGCGAACTTTTTCCACGTCGGCCGGCACGGCGATTCGGTCCGCATTCACGAAATCACGACAAGCGGCGTGAAGCCCCTGCCCTACGACCCGGCCACATTCAATTTCGGAAAAAACAAGTTGTCACCGGAGACCTGGGGCGACCTGGGCCACGGCGGCGTGCGCTTTTTCAGCAATCTCAACTCGCCCACCTACAAGGACGAACTGGTGGTGTTCACCGGCGCCACCTACTTCCGGGCGCTGGGTTCGGGCCAGCGGTATGGCCTCTCAGCGCGCGGCCTGGCCGTCGACACCGCAGGCGGTGCGGGCGCAGGCAAGGAAGAGTTTCCCCGTTTCACGGATTTCTGGCTGCAAAAACCTGCCGCCGACAGCAAGCAGCTAACAGTGTTCGCGGTGATGGATTCGGAACGCATGACAGGCGCCTACCGTTTCGACATCCAGCCCGGCGAGCAAACCACCACGAATGTTCAGGCGCGCATCTTCATGCGCTCGGCCTCTACCAGCGGCAACCCCGCGCCGGTGACCACACTGGGCATCGCGCCGCTGACGAGCATGTTTTTCTCCGGCGAGAACCAGCCTCACTCCGGCGACTTCCGGCCGGAAGTGCATGACTCCGACGGTTTGATGATGGCGACCGGCGACGGTGAATGGCTGTGGCGACCCCTTCAAAACCCGTCAGCCCCGCTGGTGACGTCTTTCGCGATGAAGTCGCTCAAGGGCTTTGGCCTGATGCAGCGCGACCGCAGCTTTGCCAATTACGAAGACACCGAAGCCCGTTATGAGATGCGGCCCAGCGCCTGGGTGACGCCCGTGGGCGACTGGGGTGCCGGCCGGGTCGAGCTGTTTCAATTTGCCACGCCTGATGAAACCCACGACAACGTGGCCGCTTATTGGGTGCCTGAAAAAATGCCGGCCCCGGGCCAGTCGCTGGACATCGCCTGGCAAATCAGCTGGCAGGGCAAAAACCAGCAGTTGCCGCCCAACGGCTGGGTGACGCAATCGCGCCGCGGTTTCGGGTTCTCCAAACCAGGAACCGACCTCACAGGGCAGGTCCAGTACGTCATCGACTTTGCCGGCCCGGCGCTCGACGCACTGCCCGAGGACGCCAAGGTCGAAGCCATCTCCACTGCCAACGCCAACGGCCGCGTGCTCGAAAGCATGGCCTACAAAAACCCCGCCACCGGCGCCTGGCGGATGACGCTGCGCGTGCTGCGGCTGAACGCGGCCCAGCCTGTCGAGCTGCGCGCCTTCCTTAAACATGACAACCACACCGTGAGCGAAACATGGACCAACCTGATTACACCGTGACCACTCCTGCCGCACGCAGCACCCTGCGTGAGGAACGTCATCCGAATTCGGTCACGGCGCCGCCGCTGAACCGTGGCTCGATGGCGCCGCGCCCCTGGCGAGGCTTCTGGAACAGCATGGCGACCGCCGTGTTGCTGCCCATGCTGGCGCTGTTCAAGGCGGCCGACCCGGCAGCCTTGCGTCCGCTGCCCGCCCCGCGGCCTGAGCCCTGGCAGCGCGCGGCCAGGCGCCGCCGCGCGGTGTTCCTGCTGCTGACGCTGGTCAGCACGGTGCTGGCGACGAGCATCTTTGCCGACATGCAGCCCGACTACGACAACGCCTGGCTGCAATACGGCCAGATCAGCCTGTTTGCGCTGCTGTCGGCCTGGGTGGTGACCGGTTTCATGACCGCGATGATGGGTTTTTACGTGACCATCTACGGCGACAAGCACGCGCTGTCGGCCAAAACAGTCCAGCACGTGCCGCTGGACGCATCGACCCGCACCGCGATCATCATGCCGATCTGCAACGAGGACGTGCGCACTGTGTTCGCCGGCCTGCGCGCAACCTGCGAGTCGGTCGCGATGACCGGCCATGTGCAGAGCTTCGACGTGTTCGTGCTGTCGGACAGCAACAACCCGGCCATCATCAAGGCCGAACGCGCTGCGTGGGAAGACCTGCGCACGCAACTGGCCGGCCACCCTGACCAGCCGCAGATCGAGGTCTATTACCGCTTGCGCAAGCGCCGCACCGACCGCAAGGCCGGCAATGTGGCCGACTTCTGCCGCCGCTGGGGCAAGGACTACCGCTACATGGTGGTGCTGGACGCCGACAGCGTGATGAGCGGCGACTGCCTGGTCTCCATGGTCAAGCTGATGGAAGCCAACCCCAAGGCCGGCATCATCCAGAC
>JAJKJM010000042.1 GCA_021153985.1 Polaromonas sp. | reverse complement strand
GTGTATGCCGACGCGCAGCGCATGCTCAAGCGCCTGATTGAAGGCCGCTGGCTTACTGCCAACGGCGTGATGGCGCTCTACCCCGCCAACAGCGTGGGCGACGACATCGAGATCTACACCGACGAGTCGCGCAGCGAAGTCGCCATGACCTGGTACGGCCTGCGCCAGCAGACCGAGAAGACTGCGATCGACGGCGTGATGCGCCCCAGCCGCTGCCTGGCCGACTTTGTTGCGCCCAAGGCAATTGCTCCTGAATTGATAGCGGGTAGCCAAGACGCCACCTTGGCTGCAGGCCAAAAAGGCTTAAACCTTCCAGACTACATCGGCGTCTTCGCCGTCACCGCCGGTATCGGCGCCGAGAAGAAAGAAAAGTACTTCCTCGACGACCACGACGACTACTCGTCCATCATGCTCAAGGCCCTGGCAGACCGCCTGGCCGAGGCCTTTGCCGAGTGCCTGCACCAGCGCGTGCGCAAGGATTTGTGGGGCTATGTGCCCACCGAAGCCTTAGACAGCGACGCGCTGATCGCCGAAAAATACCAGGGCATACGCCCCGCGCCCGGCTACCCGGCCTGCCCCGACCACAGCGTCAAGAAAGAGATGTTCGAGCTGCTCAAGGCCGAAGAGATCGGCATGGCCCTGACCGAAAGCCTGGCCATGACACCGGCCGCCAGCGTCAGCGGCTTCTACCTGAGCCACCCCGAGAGCACCTACTTCAACGTCGGCAAGATCGGCGACGACCAGCTGCAGGACCTGGCCAAGCGGCGTGGCGTCAAAGCGGAAGAGTTGCAGCGCCTGCTTGCGCCCAATCTTTGAACGGCACTATTAACAATTGCCTCAGGCCATCCGGTGCAGTTCGCGTTTACGGCGACTTTGCCGGAAAATAACCTGCGTTTACATAAATACACCGCCGCCTGCCAAAGCCTGTTTACCTTCGCGGCATGGAAAGCGTTGAACAAGTGTTGAACACATATTGAACAAGTATTGACAGCAATGATTCAGCCAACGCCGAACCAGCGATTTGGTTTCACCTGAGGGAATTGCCATGAACACATCCACTGAAACTCTCCAGCCCGGCCAGCAGGCCTCATCGGCCAGCAAGCCCCTGTGGGCCGCCGTCGGCATTTTGGGCGTTGCCGTCCTCGCCATGGGAGGCACCATGATCTACCAGATGCGCAACCCGCCCACCGCAGCGGCGCCGGTCGCGCTGGCCACACCGCAGTCGGCGATTACAGCGGCGCCCCCCGCAGCAACTGCGGTTGCCGCCACTGCCACCGCAGCAGACGATCTGGCCGAAAAGCCGGTCGCCGCACCCGCCAAGCCTGCGCCAGTACCCGTCAAGAAAGTAGTTAAGCCTACGTCCAAGCCCGCGCCAGCACCCAGCTACGCAGGCGTGTCACCCGCACCCGCACCTTATCCCGCTCCGGTGCCCGTAGCGGTTTGCCACGTGTGCGGCGCGGTCGAGTCGGTCACGCCGATTGAGCGCTCCACAAAGCCCGCAGGTGTCGGCATCGGCACCGTGGCCGGTGGTGTGCTGGGCGCCGTGCTCGGCAACCAGGTCGGCCACGGCGGCGGCCGCACCGCTGCCACCATCCTGGGCGCGGTCGGCGGCGGTTTTGCCGGCAACGCGATTGAAGGCCACGTGCGCAAGGAAACCGTTTACCAGGTCGGCGTACGCATGGAAGACGGCTCGCAACGCATGGTCGAAGTGGCCAGGCCGCCCAGCGTGGGCAGCCGCGTGACGGTCGAAGGCAATGTGCTGCGCACCAGTGACGGCGGCACCTACGGCCCCAAGCCTCCTCCCGCACCCGTCGCCGCCCAGCCTGAGCCTTCGCCTTACTACGGCGGCCGTTAATCAGGCACCAGACAGACACCACAACCAGAGACCGGCCCCCTGACAAGACGCGAGCCCGTCGGCCAAACTCAAAAGCCCCGCAACGCCGCCAGCGTCGCGGGGCTTTTTACTTGCGGCAAAGCAGCCAATCAGACGATGCCGCTCAAACAGCTTGGCGCTATGATGGCCCGGCCCAAACGGCCGCCGGCGGTGGGGCCTGCAGCAAAACAGCAAAAACATGTTCAGACTTGCGTTAATTCTTTTTGGCGGCGACGTGCTCGTCAAGCGCTGGAAATTCTTCATGGCGGCGGGCGTGCTGACCGCCCTTCTCGGCGCGGTGTTGCTGATTGACCTGGTGGATGGCGTGGCCGACATCGCCACCTGGGTGCTCGGCGCGGTGCTGCTGGTGCAGGGCGTTGCCGAGATGGTGGTGGGCGCCACTCACGCGCGGGTGCGGCGCCGCTTCGAGCTGCTGCGCGGCGCGGCCATGGTGGTCTTTGCCTGCCTGGTGCTGGACTTTCCCTGGGACAACTCCATCGCCGCCGGCATCCTGTTTGCCGGCGCCTTCACCTTCAACGGCCTGATCCGCATCGCCTCCAGCTGGTTGATCCGTTACCCGAGCTGGCGCAAGTCCAACCTGATCGGCTGGACCTATCTGCTAATGGCGCTGCTGCTGCTTACCGACTGGCCGGTGCCTTCCAGCATGAACGTGTCCCTGTGCACCGGCCTGGCGCTTGTCGTCGGCGGCTACATCCTGATGCGCGGCGCGTGGCGGCTCAGGCGCCTGCCGCGCGGCTCCAGGCTGGCGGCTGTAGAGCTTTACAGTGGCACCCGCGTGCTGCAACCCGACGCCGCGCCGGCCGCGCCCGAGGTGCTCGCCGCCAATGCCGCCGCCGGCCACATGATCGTTCACGTCTGGACGGCGGTGGATGCGGTAGACGACGACAAAGACCGCATCCGCCTTCCATTGATTGAGCGCTACGTCGCGTCGATGACAAAGAAGGGCCGCGTATCAACCGGCCACGTCGCGCTTGAATGCGAAGACGGCCTGTACATCAGCCACCACCCACGCGTTCGCCTGGCCATCACGCAAGCCAACCTTGTCGACCACTTGCGCGCCACCTCCAGCAACGACCACGCTGGCGTCTGGCTGCCCGCCTATGCCGAAGAAGCCGCGGCGACAAGGCCCTCCACGCACAAGATATTTTTCCGCCACTACAACCGCGCCTACCTCCAGGCCTTCTGGGACGTCTACCACCAGGACGACACCTACAACCTCACCAACCGCAACTGCTCCGTCGTGGTGACGCAAGCCGTAGATGCCGCCATGGAAGGCGTCTTTGCAGACAAGCCCTTCTGGCGAACCCTGCTGCGGCTCGCACTGCACCCCGACGTCTGGATGGCCGGCAGCGCCCGCGTGCGCGCCGAAGCCATGGCCTGGACACCCGGCCTCGCGCTCGACTACGTGAGCGCGATCAGGCGCATCACCCACCCGCGCCATGACCTGAAGGTGCACCTGTCGCGCTGGTGGAAAGCGCGCAAGGCGGGCAGGCCGCGCACGCACTGAAGGTACTGGCACTGGCGTCCGTGAGGCGTTCTCAGTTGCCTGCCTTCAACGCCCGGCGGTATTGCACCGCCTCCGCCACGTGCGCTACCGCCACGTCAGGTGCGCCGGCCAGGTCTGCAATCGTGCGCGCCACTTTCAGGCAGCGGTGGATGCTGCGGCCCGACCAGCCCAGGCGCGCAGCCGCCGTGTTGAGAAATTTGGCGGAGGCATCGTCAAGCCGGCACTGGGTGTCGATGGCCTGGCCTTCCAGCGCCTGGTTGGTGCCGCCCTGGCGCGTGATGGCGCGCTCGCGTGCCGTGACGACCCGGGCCCGGATGGATTCGGTGGATTCTCCTGGGGGCGTGTTGATCAACTCGTCGGCGCCTAGCGCGCCGACTTCCACATGCAGGTCAATGCGGTCCAGCAGCGGGCCACTCAGCTTTCCCTGGTAGCGCGAAACCTGGTCAGGCGAGCAACGGCAGGCCCGCAAACTGGAGCCCAGGTAGCCGCAGGGGCAGGGGTTCATCGCGGCGATCAGCTGAAAGCGCGCCGGAAACTCGGCGCGCTGGGCGGCGCGTGAGATCGTGATGGCGCCGGACTCCAGCGGCTCGCGCAAAGCCTCCAGGGCGGCGCGCGGGAACTCGGGCAATTCATCAAGAAATAGGACGCCGCGATGCGCCAGCGAAATCTCTCCCGGCCGTGGCGGCGAGCCGCCGCCGACCAGGGCCACGGCGCTGGCCGTATGGTGCGGCGCGCAGGTGGGGCGCAGCGCCCATTTGTCCATGGTGAAGCGGCCGCCCAGCGAGGCGACTGCCGCGCTTTCCAGCGCCTCTTCGGTGGTCATGGCGGGCAAGAGGCCGGCAAAGCGCTGCGCGAGCATGGACTTGCCCGAGCCCGGGGCGCCCATCATCAGCACGCTGTGCCCGCCGGCGGCGGCGATCTCCAGGGCGCGCCGGGCCGCGGCCTGGCCTTTTACATCGGCCAGGTCCGGGTAGGCCGTTTGCGCCGGCAGGGCCACTGGCTTGACCTGCGCCCAGCCGTCCAGGTCTTCAACCGGCGCATCTCCGGGTAAAAACTGCCGGACCACATCGAGCAAATGGTGCGCCCGGAAGATCTCGGCGCCGGGAACCAGGGCGGCTTCCTGCGCGCTGGCTTCGGGTAACACCAATTTGGGGAGTTTTTCAGCGGCGGGGCCGTCCGGGTGAGGAGCGCGATGGGGGCGCGCCAGGGCCAGGCTCATGGCAAGCGCGCCCCGCACCGGCCGCAGGTCGCCGCCCAGAGACAGTTCCCCGGCGAATTCATAGCCCTCAAGCTTGCGCGCATCCACCTGCCCGCTCGCCGCGAGGATGCCCAAGGCGATCGGCAAATCGAACCGGCCGGAATCCTTGGGCAGGTCGGCGGGCGCCAGATTCACAGTGATTCTCTTGTTGGCGGGGAAGTCCAGGCCGGTGTTCTGGATGGCGGAGCGCACGCGCTCGCGGGCTTCCTTCACTTCGGTTTCGGCCAAACCCACTAGCGTAAAGCTGGGCAGGCCGTTGGCCAGATGCACTTCGACCTGCACCGGCCGCGCCTCCAGGCCCAAAAGGGCGCGGCTGCGCACTAAAGACAAGCTCATTGACAAACTCCCTGGTGATGCTCCAAAGTTGTGCGTGATTCACGCCCCAATATGGTGCTTATCGTGTTGTTGGATTCCACCCAGGTAACGTTCCAGCCGGGAAGCAGGTGGACTTGCCGGCGATAAGACCGGCTACTTTGGCACGGTACGTGCTATGGAGACTCCGTTGATTTTCACAACGCTTTCGTAGCATTTGGGGCTTTTCATGAAGACAGTGAAGCCCGCAAAAACCGTGTAAAGCAGCTGGGGCGGCGCACCGAGGGGGCCGCTCCCTTATTCATCCTTGGAGGAAACCTGAAAATGAAACTCGTAACGGCCATCATCAAACCGTTCAAGCTGGACGAAGTGCGCGAAGCACTTTCCGGTATTGGCGTGCAAGGCATCACCGTGACTGAAGTCAAAGGCTTCGGCCGCCAAAAAGGACACACCGAGCTCTATCGCGGTGCGGAGTATGTGGTTGACTTCCTGCCCAAGGTCAAGATCGAGGCGGCAGTCTCCGACGACCTGGTGGACCGCGTGATCGAGGCAGTTGAGGGCGCTGCCCGCACCGGCAAGATCGGCGACGGCAAGGTCTTCGTCTACAACCTCGAGCAGGTCGTGCGTATTCGCACGGGTGAAACCGGCAAGGAAGCGCTGTAAGGCGTTCCCTTATTACCAGCCTATCAGCCTACCAGCCACATAAAGAGAACATCGACATGAAAAAACTACTCGCTTCCCTTGTACTGGGATTGAGCCTGCTGACAACCGGCGCCGTCATGGCGCAGGCTCCGGCGGCAGCACCCGCCGCTTCCGCTGAAGCCAAACCGGCCGAAGCGGCAGCCTCTGCCGCACCGGCCGCTGCCGCTGCGCCCGCTGCTGCTGCCGCACCGGCGCCTGCCGCCGCTGCCTCAGCCGCACCAGCGCCCGTGCCCAACAAGGGTGACACCGGCTGGATGATGGTTTCCACCCTCCTGGTGATCCTGATGACGATTCCCGGCCTGGCCCTGTTCTACGGCGGCCTGGTGCGCAGCAAGAACATGCTGTCGGTCCTGATGCAGGTCATGGTGACCTTCTCGATGATCGTCGTGCTGTGGTTCATCTACGGCTACAGCCTGGCCTTCACTGAAGGCAACGCCTTCTTCGGCGGCTTTGACCGGCTCTTCATGAAGGGCATCTGGGACAACGTCGCGGGCACCTTCGCCAACGGCGCCACCTTCAGCAAGGGTGTCGTGATCCCCGAGATCGTGTTCGCCGCTTTCCAGGCCACTTTCGCCGGTATCACCTGCGCACTGATCGTCGGCTCTTTCGCCGAGCGCATCAAGTTCTCCGCCGTGCTGCTCTTCATGGCAATCTGGTTCACCTTCAGCTACGCACCGATGGCGCACATGGTCTGGTTCTGGATGGGCCCTGACGCCTACACCGGCAAGGAAGTGGTCGACGCGATGAACGGCAAGGGCGGCTACATCTGGCAGATGGGCGCGCTTGATTTCGCAGGCGGCACCGTGGTGCACATCAACGCCGCTGTCGCGGGCCTCGTCGGCGCCTACATGGTGGGCAAGCGCATCGGCTACGGCAAGGAAGCCATGGCGCCTCACAGCCTGACACTGACCATGGTCGGCGCCGCACTGCTGTGGGTGGGCTGGTTCGGTTTCAACGCCGGCTCGGCTCTGGAAGCCAACGGCTTCGCAGCCCTGGCCTTCATCAACACGCTGGGTGCCACGGCAGCCGCCGTGCTGGCATGGTGCATCGGTGAAGCGCTGATGCGCGGCAAGGCTTCCATGCTGGGTGCCGCATCCGGCGCCGTTGCGGGCCTCGTGGCCATCACGCCAGCCGCCGGCAACGTCGGTATCGGCGGCGGCCTGGTGATCGGCCTGATCGCTGGTTTTGCCGGCCTCTGGGGCGTGAACGGCCTGAAGAAACTGCTCGGCGCGGACGATTCGCTCGACGTGTTTGGCGTGCACGGTGTGTGCGGCATTCTCGGCGCGCTGCTGACAGGCGTCTTCAACTCGCCAGCCCTGGGTGGCCCAAGCTTCGTGGGTGACTGGGTGACCGCCACAGCCGTGACGCCTGACGCCTACACCATCGCCGGCCAGGTCTGGATCCAGGCCAAGGCCGTGCTGATCACCATCGTGTGGTCGGGTGTGGTTTCCTTCATCGCCTACAAGATTGTTGACCTGACCATCGGTCTGCGCGTCAGCGAAGAAGACGAACGCGAAGGCCTGGACATCACGTCACACGGCGAAACGGCTTACAACCGCTGATGCGGCGGGCAGGAAGCTCCCAAAGATGGAGCCTCCTCCCTTTCTGATGGTTAACTGAGAGTCTCCTTTGGATGTTCAGCCCACCGGCGCAAGCTGGTGGGCTTTTTTTTGGCTCCGTTTTCACGCCGTATACCGTCTCAAATCATGGGCAAAAAGTGCCTCAAGCCCAATAACTGCATAGGCCTTATGCTATCAAAAAAATAGCGAAACGACACACCGACATGCCGGACTGCGGGCGGTGCTAACCTTGGGCGCTGATCCATTTCAGCATTCCAAGGAAGATTCTCATGACCTGGCAAACCGTTGTCTCCCAACCCAGCGAACTGGGTGAATCACCGTTCTGGCACCCTGACGAGAACATGCTGTATTGGGTCGACATCCCGGGCAGGCAGATTCATCGCTGCAACGTCTTCATGGGCACGGTGGAAAGCTGGGCCATGCCGTCGGAGCCCGGCAGTATCGCGCCGGCCCGCACGGGCACAGACAACAGCGGGCTGGTGATTGCGCTGCGCGACGGCGTCTACCGCGCCCGCGAGTGGGGCGCCGAGCTGCAGCAAATCATGAAGGCCGGCCACGACACGGCTACCACCCGCTTCAACGACGGCAAGGCCGACCCCGTGGGCCGCTTTTGGGCCGGCACCATGTATGAGCCGCGCGACAAATCCCTCGCCGAACTGTTCTCTATCGACTGCCGAAGCAGCCTTGTTCCGGTGGTTGAGCGCAAAGCGGGCGGCGCCATCATCGCCAACGGCCTGGCCTGGTCGCCCGACGCGGCCACCGTGTACTGGACGGACACACCGACCCACACCACACACGCTTGGGACTGGGACCGCGAAAGCAATGCCATGACAAACCGCCGCGTGTTTCACCAGTGGCCGGGCAAGCCTGCGGGCTGGCAGTTCGGCATGCCGGGCTACGGCGGGCGGCCCGATGGCGCGGCGGTGGACGTGCAGGGCAATTACTGGGTCGCCATGTTTGAAGGTGCGCGCCTGCTCAAGCTGTCGCCCGCGGGCGAGCTATTGGCCGACATTCCCGTGCCGGCGCAGTGCCCCACCATGCCCTGCTTTGGCGGCGACGACCTGAAAACGCTCTACATCACCACGGCGCGCTATAACCGGCCTGCCGCCGAGCTTGCGGCCTACCCGGACTCGGGTTGCGTGTTTTCCATGCAGGTGGATGTGCCGGGCCTGCCGGTCAATTTCTTTACCGACTGACCGGGCGGGGCGGTGGCCCGGTGCCGCCACAAAAAACCGAACAGGCCGCATGCAAAAAGATCAAACACCCGCCCCAGAGAGCCGCGTACCATTGCCGCCATGGCTTCAGAGACCGATGATGTGACCGCTTCCCTGGCCGACTGCGTGCGAAGCGCTGCGGCCGCCGGCACGCCCCTGCGCATTCGCGGCGGCGGCAGCAAAGACTTCTATGGGCAAGCCCTCAGGGGCGACATCCTCGACATGACGGCTTACACCGGCATCGTCAGCTATGAGCCTAGCGAACTCGTCGTCACCGTACGCGCCGGCACCCCGCTGGCCGAGCTGGAGGGGCTGCTCGCCGCGCAAGGCCAGTGCCTGCCGTTCGAGCCGCCGCATTTTGGCGCCGACGGTGCGCGCGCCACGGTGGGCGGCATGGTCGCCAGCGGCCTGAACGGCCCGGCCCGCGCCAGCGTGGGCGCCGTGCGCGACTACATGCTGGGCGTGGTGCTGCTCAACGGCAAAGGCGAGCGCCTGGTCTTTGGCGGGCAGGTGATGAAGAACGTGGCCGGCTATGACGTCTCCCGCCTGATGGCCGGCTCGCTCGGCACCCTGGGCGTGCTGCTGGAGGTCTCGCTCAAAGTCCTGCCCACCGCGCCCATGGAGGCCACGCTGGTGTTTGACATGAGTGAAGCCGCCGCGCTGCAGCAACTCAATCGCTGGGGCGCCATGCCCTTGCCTGTGAATGCCTCTTGCTGGCGTGAGGATCGCCTGTACGTTCGTCTGCGCGGCGCAAAAGCGGCCGTTGCCGCCGCGCAAACATCCATGGGTGGAGAAGTTCTGGACGCCGACGCGGCCCGCCACTGGACTGCCTTGCGCGAACAGGCCCAGCCCTTCTTTGCCTTGCAAGGCGATGAGTCGCTGTGGCGGCTCAGCGTGCCCGACACGGCGCCGCCGCTCAATCTGGGCGAGACGCTGGTAGAGTGGGGCGGCGCACAGCGCTGGGTCAAGAGGCCTGATGGCGACGCAGGCCTCATCCGTGAAGCGGCCGCACAAGCTTCAGGCCACGCCACCTTGTTTCGTTCAACGCACAAATCCGTTGCGGTGTTTTCCGCACTCAAGCCGCCGCTGGACCGCATCCACCGCGAACTGAAAAAACAGTTTGACCCGGCCGGGGTGTTCAACCTGGGCCGCATGTTTGCGGGCTGGTAAGCAAGGTATGCGACGCCTTCGCCACCTCACCGGGCAGCACCGCACGCCCTATATGAACCGCCTTCTCGGCGGCTTGCTGGCCTTCAATGCCGGCGCCATCAACGCGGGTGGCTTTCTGGTGGTCGGCATGTACACCTCGCACATGACGGGCTTCGCCTCCATACTGGCCGACAACTTTGTGCTGGGAAACATGACGCTGGTGCTGGGCGCCGTCGGGGCGCTGCTGGCTTTCACCACCGGGGCCGCCGTGACAGCCGTGCTCGTGAACTGGGCGCGTCAGCATCACCTGCGCAGCGAATACGCGCTGCCCCTGCTGGTGGAGGCCGTGCTGTTACTGGTGTTCGGGCTGTTGGGCGCCACACTCAATCGCCAGACCCCATTCGCCGTTCCGCTGACTGTGCTGGTACTGGCTTTCACCATGGGCCTGCAAAACGCGCTGGTCAGCAAGATTTCGTCTTCGCAAATTCGCACCACCCACATGACCGGCGTGATTACCGACCTGGGCATTGAGCTGGGCAAGATGTTTTACTGGAACCGCACAGCCAGCCCCATCGAATCCCGCGTACGCGCCAACCGCATCAAGCTGCGGCTGTTCGGCACCTTGCTGGCGATGTTTGTCGCGGGCGGCCTGGTCGGTGCGGCCGGGTTCAAGTACGTCGGTTTTATCTGGGTCGTTCCGCTGGCGCTCATGCTGCTGGCGCTGTCCTTGCCTCCACTTTATGCAGACTTGCGCCGGGCGGCCAGGCGCAAGGCACTCGCTTTGGCACTGAAAGAAGCGCCCTGACACATGCAAACCCACCTCGCCCCCGAATTCAAAAACACCGCCGACGGCCTGGAAGCCGAAGCCATTTTGCGCAAGTGTGTGCACTGCGGCTTTTGCACGGCGACCTGCCCCACCTACCAATTGCTGGGCGACGAGCTTGACGGCCCGCGCGGCCGCATCTACCTCATCAAGCAGGTGCTCGAAGGCCAAGCGCCCACGCGCAAGACCCAGCTGCACCTGGACCGCTGCCTGACCTGCCGCAACTGCGAATCCACCTGCCCCAGCGGCGTCGAGTACGGCCACCTCGTCGACATCGGCCGCAAGCTGGTCGACGAGCGCGTGCCGCGCCCGGCCGGTGAAAAAGCCTTGCGCTGGGCGCTCAAGGAAGGCCTGCCGTCGCCGCTGTTTGCGCCTGCGATGAAAGCCGGCCAGGCTGTGCGCGGCCTGCTGCCTTCAGCGCTGCAAAACAAGGTGCCGGCCAAACAGGCGGCAGGCGCCTGGCCGCAGCGCACGCATGCCCGCAAGATGCTGATCCTTGAAGGCTGCGTGCAGCCGGCGATGATGCCCAACATCAATGCGGCCACCGCGCGCGTGCTGGACGCGGCGGGTATTCAAGCCATCATCGCGCCCAAGGCGGGCTGCTGCGGCGCCGTCAAGTTCCACCTCAACGACCAGGATGGCGGCAAGGCCGAAATGCGGCGCAACATCGACGCCTGGTGGCCGCATGTGCAAGGTGAAGGCGATAAGAAAGGCGTGGAGGCCATCGTGATGAACGCCTCCGGCTGCGGCGTCACCGTCAAGGACTACGGCCACATCCTCAAGGACGACCCGGCCTATGCCGCCAAGGCAGCGCGCATCAGCGAACTCACGCGCGACTTGAGCGAGCTGATGCCCGAGTTGGTCGGCGAACTGCAAGGCAAGGTCGCAGCGCGGTCCGGCACGCTGGTGTTCCATCCGCCGTGCACGCTGCAGCATGGGCAGCAGCTGCGCGGCGGCGTGGACACGCTCATGGGCGCGCTGGGCTTTGATGTGAAGCTGGCGGCCGCTGAATCGCACCTGTGCTGCGGCTCGGCCGGTACCTACTCCGTGCTGCAGCCCGACATCGCGTACCAGCTGCGCGACCGCAAGCTCGGCAACCTGCAGGCCGCTGCGCCTGAAGTCATCATCTCCGCCAACATCGGCTGCATCACGCACCTGCAAAGCGGCACCGCAACACCGGTGCGGCACTGGATTGAAGTGCTGGACGCAGCATTGACGCCCTGAGTCGCGTGGACGCGTTTAGCCAGCCGGGGCCGCGGAACCGGCTTTGCCGGGCCGCAGGCGCAGCGCCCCCTCGGGGGGCAGCGCATTACACGAAGTGAAAAGCGTGGGGGCTAACAAGCTACTGACATCACGTTGTCAGTAGGCTCCAAGCACCATCAAGGCTTCTTTCACACAAAGGGAGCCTTCCATGAAAAACGCCATCACCTGGTTTGAAATCCCCAGCACCCAGCTGGACAAAGCCCAGGCCTTTTATGAAGCGGTGCTGACCTGCAAACTGCGCCGCGAGCCCATGGGCCCGTCGGAAGGCGCGGTCTTTCCTTACCAGCAAGGCGAGGGCGCTGACGCCGGCGTCGGCGGCGCGCTTATCGCCGGGCCCACGGCCGCGACACCGGCCGCTGCGGGCACGCTGATCTACCTGGATGCCTCTCCATCACTCGATGCCGCCCTGGCGCGCGCGGTGAAGGCCGGCGGCAAGATCGCCTTGCCGCGCCAGGCTTTGCCACCCGGCATGGGGTTCTTCGCCCATATTCTCGACCTGGACGGCAACCGCGTTGGGTTGCACGCACTGGCATGAGCCGCAAGAACTGGATCGCGGTGGCCAGTGCCGAGCATGCGCGGCGCGGCTGTGCTGAACCCCTGAACGGGTATATGCAGGTCTGCCATGGAAAATGCGCGCCGCTGAAAAGAATGTCACCGGGCGACCTGGTGACTTACTACTCGCCCACATTGCGCATGGGCGGCGGCGACAGGCTGCAGAGATTTGTCTCGCTGGGCATCGTGCAACCGGGCGAGCCTTATGCCTTCGACATGGGTGGCGGCTTCACACCGTTTCGCCGCGACGTGGCGTATGTGGCGGCTGAGGAGGCGTCTATCCAGACGCTGCTGGAGCAGTTTGATTTTGTGGAAGACCCGCAGCGCTGGGGCTACAAATTTCGCTTCGGCCTGTTTGACATCAGTGATCACGACATGCGGCTGATTGCGCGTGCCATGCGGGCCGATCTCAAGTTGCTCGGCCTGGAGGCCCACTCCAGGCTGTCCGCGGCTCGAGCGACAGGCGCGACTTCGTTACGGCAGGCCAGCCTTATTGCATGATGCTACTAATTTAATAGCCGCTAACCCATACAGTTATTGGGCTGGATGGCTATTCTGTATAAATGTTGCTGCAAGCCGGAACCGGGCCTAGGCCAGCCGCCGGTAAAACACCGTCGTGCCGCGCAGCCCGCCCTGCGGCATCAGCGCGTAGTCGGGGATCTCGCCCACGCGCTGCCAGCCCAGGCGCTCGTAAAGGCGGTCGGCCGTGCTGCCGGTGATGGTGTCCAGCACCAGCAGCGTTTTGCCAGCATCACGCGCCGCGTCTTCAGCGGCGCGCATCAAGGTTTCTCCCAGGCCCCGGCTGCGCATGCGCCGGTGCACCAGCATCTTGGCCAGGTCGGCCCGGTGCGGCTGGTTCTCGGGCTGGGCCAACACCAGTTGCACGGTGCCGCAAATACCTTGCGCGTCTTCGGCCACCAGCAGTGCGCGCTCGCCCGCCGCCACGCCTTGCGCCACGCCGCGCCAGAAGGCCACGGCGCGCTCCCGCGTCAGCGGGTGCATAAAACTCACCGATGCGCCACCATCAACGCAGTCAATCAGCACGCCCGCGAGTTCGCCAATCTGCGCGTCGCTCACGGTGGACAGGCGTCGCAAGCGCCAAGGGGATGTGGAGGTGTTCATCGTTTGCCCAAGGGTTCAGACGCAATCACCACCGCATAGCGCGCGGGTTGTCGCGTGGGGTTGTGAAACATGGTAGGCCGGTCCAGCTGCATCGCCAGGCAGTCGCCTTCACGCAGGGCGTGGCGCGCATCGCCCACCGTGATGTCGATCGCGCCTTCAAGCACCCACACCTGCTGGTGCACACGCGCGTCACGCACGCCGGTCTCAAACGCCACGCGTCCGCCGGGCGGAAAGTGCACTTCAACAATCTGCATTGGCTGCGGCACGCCAGGCGGCGAAATGTTGCGCCGCAGGTAGCCTGAAGCCGGGTCTTGCCATTGCACCTGGTCTGCGCGCCGCGCGACCGGGCTGGCGGGCGCCTGGGCGGCGGCGGGTGCGTCGAAGAGCGAAGCCAGCATCACGCCCAGGGCCGTGGCGAGCTTTTCTAGCACCACGGCAGTGGGGCTGCTTTCCCCGCGCTCGATCAGCGAGATCATTGAGCGGCTCACGCCGCTGTGGACGGCGAGCGCCTCGAGTGACAGCCCTTTGGCCGCCCGCAGTTCGCGCACGCGTTCGGCAATGCGCTGGTTGAGGTCGAGAGGGGATTCTTTCATGATGGAAATAATTTTCCATCATATTGGAATTGATGTCCAGTAGGCCGAGCTGTCTCCGTCGGCGGTCAGTTTTCGATGGTGACAACGAGGGCCTGGATTTTGCCGTCCACCGCCCCGCGCCCAAACCGTTGGGCAATAGCCTGCTCCACAACGTCGGTTGCCTCCAGCAGCCGCGAAGCGTCGCGCGCCTCGATCTCATTGCGCATTGGCGTGCCCTGACAGTAGGCGATTGCTGGATCCGCGCAGATTCCGCCCGGCTTCGCGCTGCAACCGTGCTGATGCGAGGCAGCGCAATAAAACCGCCGCCTGCAAGGTCACGCTCAATGTTTTGGTGATCGTGATAGCCGTGCGGCGTGCGGGCCAAAAAGCGCGGCGGGTCTTGGGGAAAGACGGATTCGAGTGCGGTGATCACGGTGTCGGCGAATTCGTTTTCCTCGATCCGGTCCCACACGTTAAAAATGAAAACACCTCCCCGCCTGAGCACCCGCCGTGTTTCCGCAAACGCTTTCGACCGTTCAGGAAAGAACATGGCCCCGAACTGACACACGACCGCGTCAAAACTTGCGTCCGGAAAAGGCAGTTGCATGGCATCTGCCTGCCGCCACTCCACTGGACGCGTGGTCCCGACCGCTGAGGCCTGGTCCAGCATGGCCTGATTCAAATCCGTGGCCACGACGGCGACGCTTTCGGGCAGCACGCGTGTCAACGCACGCGTCACAACGCCGGTGCCGGCTGCGATCTCGAGTACGCGAGTCAGAGGCCTGGCCGCAAGCCGGGCCGCCAGATCTGCCGCGTAGGGCTCGAAGATCAGCGGAACCAGATACGTTTCATACAGCTTGGGGATGGAGCCGCTAAAGACTTTGTCGCCGTTGGGATTGCTCATGGTATTGGCCTCCGCTTTGGCATTATTGTGCGCTCACGCCACTTTCGATGGAAGCATTAGACCCCCAGTTCGTGGCAAACCATTTCGATGTTGTGCCCGTCCGGGCCAATGACGAAAGCTGCTTCCCACCTGGTGGGCTCAGTTCAATACCGTATGCCGGGACCCCTTCGGGTCAGCGGCTACGCCGAGCGGCTCGAGCGCCTTGAGGAAGAACGTTTGCTCATGTGCGGGCCCAAACGAAGCCAGACGTTGAGGTCAGGTGGCGCTGCAGGTGATCACCTCTGGGCTGACCCGTTAGAGATCATGCTCACTCACTCTCACATAGAGTGCGATCGCTGCAGCAGCCAGCAGAAAAAAGATTCCGGCGCCTGCTAACCAGGCTGCATATTGGGCAAACACTCCGCTGGCACCCAGCGCGTTAAAAGCAGACGTCCAGGTTTCAGGATTTCCCACCGTATTGCGGATCGTCATCAATGCGAGGGCAAGCGCGACAACACCCAGCCCAGCACACCAGTCCCGCAACGCGCGGAACCGGTTCGCACGAGCAATGCGGCGAAGTTGGTGGTTTGGAGTAGTCACCGATGAACTCTAACGTAATCTATGCCGCAAAGCCTGCGGCATGACCTGGCGTTCGCTGTCTGGTCGGGTTGTCAAGCTCTACGGTAAGCTGCAATCCTCCAAGCCACCCCCAACCCCACCATGCGCCGCGCCGACCGCCTTTTCCATCTTGTCCAGCTGATACGCGGCCGGCGCTTGAGCACCGCCGAATTCCTGGCCAAGCGGCTGGAGGTATCGGAGCGCACCATCTACCGCGACGTAGCCGACCTTCAGCATCAGGGTGTGCCGATTGAGGGCGAGACGGGTGTGGGTTACCGGCTGGGGGCGGGTTTTGATTTGCCGCCGCTGATGTTCACGCAGCAGGAGGCCAATGCGCTGGCGGCTTCGGTGCGGCTGGCACAGGCCTGGCTGGATCCGGCCATGGCGGGTGACGCGGAGGCGGCTTGGGGCAAGATTTTCTCGGTGCTGCCACCGGCGGCGCGTGCGGCGGCCGAGGGGGTGCCTTTGTATGCCGTGGTGATTGCGCCTGACACCGCCACGCAGCGCAGCCTGCAACTGCTGCGTGAAGCGGTGCATGCGCGCCGCAAGGTCGAGGTGCATTACCGGGACGTTGAAGAGCGGGAAACCCGGCGCGTGCTGTGGCCGCTGGGCTGCTTTTACTGGGGCAAGGTCTGGACGCTGGCCGCCTGGTGCGAGGTGCGCAGCGACTTTCGCAGCTTTCGCGTGGACCGCATGGCCTCGGTGCAGGTGCTGGATGCGCGGGTCGGCCACGAGGCGGGGCGCACGCTGGCGGACTATCTGCGGGTAATGAAGGCGCGCCAGTGTTGATGGCTTGCTATTGATTTGGTAGCTGTTTGCCTATACTGAGCCTGGGCTACAGCCACTTTTTCCTTTAACTTCTGAGCTGATCCGGTCGAACAGGCTCTCAGGCCGCGAGCGCCGCCTCAATATCCTTGGCCAGGTCGGCGGGCTTGTCGCTGGGGGCGTAGCGCCGTATGACTTTGCCGTCTTTGCCGACGAGGAATTTGGTGAAGTTCCACTTGATGGACTTGATGCCGAGCAGGCCGGGCGCTTCGGCCGCGAGCCATTGGTACAGGGGGTGGGCACCGGGGCCGTTGACGTCGATCTTGGACATCATCGGGAAGCTCACACCGTAGTTGACCTGGCAGAACTCGGCGATCTGGTCGTCGCTGCCCGGGTCTTGCGAGAGAAACTGGTTGCTGGGAAAACCCAGCACCGCCAGGCCTTTGCCGGCGTACTGCTTGTACAACTCTTCCAGCCCGGCGAATTGCGGCGTGAAGCCGCACTTGCTGGCGGTGTTGACGATCAGCATCACCTTGCCTTTGAAGGCATCCAGCGCGACGTCTTTGCCGGTGATGTCTTTGGCTTTGAAGCCGTAAACCGTTTTTTCTACGCTCATGTTGGGTCTCCTGGTGAAGCGTGTTCCTGCTTCAGTGCGATTTTGCGCTTTCCGGGGACGAGCGGGCTGTCGCCGCCAGTACAGCCGCCAGCACAATCAGGCCGCCGCCGAGCAGGATGCGCGGCGTCAGCTCGGCAGCACCCATCACGGCAGACGACAGGCTGGCAAAGAGGATTTCGGTCAGCATCACGATGGCGGTGGTGCCGGCGGCCAGCCGTGCCGCGCCGTACTGCAGGCCGGCATTGCTGGCCATGAAGGCCAGGGCCAAGCCCAGCACGACGGGTATGCCGGCCGCTGCCAGTGCGGGCGCCGGCACCATGGCCTGCGTCATGCCCACCAGCGCGGCGGCCGCCGCCATCAGGCCGCTGCCGCCGAACATGGCCAGCATGCGTGACTCGCTGGGCGTGTGGTTGTATTTGCGCAGCACGGCGTTGGTCACGGCAAAACTGAAACCGCCCATGATGGCCAGCCAGTCGGCCGCGCCCTGCGGCACCGGCCAGGGCGACTCGGGCGCCTTCAGCACGATCAGCACGCCGGCCATGGCCAGCAGCAGCCGCAGCAGCGAAGCGGCCGAGGGCTTTTCACCCAGCATGGCCCAGGCCACCAGCACCGACCACGCGGGCATCAGGTAAAACAGCAGCACCACGCGCACCACGTCACCCACGGTCACGGCCCAATTGAAGCCGACGTTGGTCAAGCCCGAGGCCGCCGCCAGGAACCACAGCTGCGGATGCGCCACAAAGCCGCGCCAGGCGGCGGGGCGCAGTGTGAGCAGGCCGGTGACGACGACCGCGTAGACCAGCGCCGTGGCCCACAGCGGGTGCAGGCCATGGCTTTGCAACTGGCGCAGCGGCCACCAGGATACGCCCCAGACGAAGGCGTTGAGTGTGAGAGCCAAAACGGCTTTGGAGGTGTCGCGCGAGGCGGCACTGCTTGTCGCATCGGCCTGCATGGGTTTTACAGGCCTAGTGAGATTTATCGCTGCGGGCGATGCTCAGCAGGTGATCGACCTGCTCTTTGTATTTGACGGTGTTGCTCTTGTGCCAGCGCTGGATCACCCACATGAAACCGGCCACCACGACGCCAAAGGCGGTGATGGCGCCGAAGGCTGAGAGCCCCAGGCCGGTGGACAGGCTGTAGAAGGCGCCCAGGCTCAGGATGCAGGCTTGTTCATTGAAGTTTTGCACCGCGATGGAGCGGCCGGCGCCCATGAGGTTGTGCCCGCGGTGCTGTAGCAGCGCATTCATGGGCACGACCAGGAAGCCGCCCAGGCCGCCCAGCAAAATCAGGAAGGGCGCCGCCACCCAGACATTGCCGATGAAGTTCATCAGAATGACCAGCAGGCCCATGGCGATGCCCAGCGGCATCACGCTGGTGGCCTGGTCCAGCCGCATGCGCATGGAGGCCAGTACCGCGCCCACCGCGGTGCCGATGGCCACCACGCCCACCAGGGAAGACGCCTGCGTGGTGCTGTAGCCCAGCGCCGCCGCGCTCCAGGCCAGCACGATGTAGCGCAGGTTGCCCGACACGCCCCAGAACAAAGTGGTGGTGGCCAGCGAGATCTGCCCGAGCTTGTCGCGCCACAGCGCCGAATTGCAGTTCCAGAAGTCGGGCAGCAATTCGAGCTTGTTGCGCGGCATGGGGCGCATCTCAACGCCGGTGTCGGGAATGCGGGTGTTGAACCACGCGGCAATCACATACAGGAGTATCAGCACGGAAATCGCCGCTTCGGGGGGGGTGTCGATGCCGGTGGTGATGATGGGGAAATCAAACGACAGCAGCAGCGTCGACACCGTGTGGCCGACCAGCTGGCCGCCCAGCAGCACGCCCAGGATGATGGAGGAAATCGTGAGGCCTTCAATCCAGCCATTGGCCTTGACCAGTTGCGAGGCCGGCAGCAGCTCGGTGAGGATGCCGTATTTGGCGGGTGAATAGGCGGCTGCCCCAAGCCCGACGATGGCGTAGGCCAGCAGCGGATGTGAGCCAAACAGCATCATCAGGCAGCCGATGACCTTGATGGCATTGCTGACGAACATGACGTTGCCCTTGGGGCGGGCATCAGCAAAAGCCCCCACGAAGGGGGCCAGCACTACATAAAACAAGGCAAACATGGGCACCAGCGCCGCCGGCTGCCATTTGGGGGCCCCGCTGGTCTTGAGCAGCTCCACGGCGGCTACAAACAGCGCGTTATCAGCCAGAGAGCTGAAAAACTGCGCTGCCATGATGGTGTAAAAACCGCGCTTCATTAAACTGTTGTTGTCACTGCATCAGTGCATCAGCAAATCTGATGCGGCAAGATATGGGTGAATGTCTCCAGACGATTCCGGTTTATAGCATGGGGGCCGATGTCAGAATGCAAAAGACTTAAGAACAGATTCCTGGCAATGCCCTTGCCGGCCGCCTGAAGCCTTCTGGCTTAAGAAGCAAACCCAGCCATTCAAAACGCCATGCCACGTCCCATACTCGCCACCGTCCACACCGAAGCACTTGCCCACAACCTGGGCCGTGCCCGCGCCGTCGCGCCCGATGCCAAGGTCTGGGCGGTCGTCAAGGCCAATGCCTACGGCCATGGCATCGAGCGCGTCTTTGACCCTCTGCGTAGCGCCGACGGCTTTGCCTTGCTGGACCTGGCGGAAGCCCAGCGCCTGCGCGCACTTGACTGGCGGGGCCCCATCCTGTTGCTCGAGGGCTGTTTTGATGCACGCGACCTGGAACTGTGCTCCCGCCTGGGCCTGTGGCACACCATCCATTGCAACGAGCAGATCGACATGCTGGCCGCCCACAAGACGCAGCTGCCGCACCGCGTGTTCCTCAAGATGAACTCGGGCATGAACCGTCTCGGGTTTACCCCCGAGCGCTACCGCGCCGCCTGGACTCGCCTGAACGCGCTGCCGCAAGTCGACGAAATCTCGCTGATGACGCACTTCTCCGACGCTGACGGCCCCAAGGGCATTGCCGCGGCGCTCAAGGCCTTCGACGCCGTCACCCACGACCTGCCGGGTGAGCGCACCCTGAGCAACAGCGCCGCCAGCCTGCGCCATGGCGACGTGCTGGCCGGCCGCTCCGACTGGGTGCGGCCCGGCATCCTGGTCTACGGCAGCGCGCCCGACTTCCCCGAGCACAGCGCGGCGCACTGGGATTTGCAGCCCACCATGACGCTGTCGGCCAAAATCATCGGCGTGCAAGAGCTCAAGGCCGGCGACACGGTGGGCTACGGCTCCAGCTTCACCGCCGACGGCCCGTTGCGCATCGGCATCGTGGCCTGCGGCTATGCCGACGGCTATCCGCGCCACTGCAGCACCGGCACGCCCATGCTGGTGGGCGGCGTGCGCACCCGCATGGTGGGGCGGGTCAGCATGGACATGCTCACCGTCGACCTCACGCCCACACCCGCTGCAGGCATTGGGACGGAGGTCACGCTGTGGGGCAAGGCCTCCAGCGGCGCCTTGATGTCGATCGACGAGGTGGCGCAAGCCGGCGGCACCGTCGGTTATGAGCTGATGTGCGCCGTGGCCCCGCGCGTTCCTTTCCAGGTGGAATGAAAAACCTGTCGAACTGGCGTTCGGTCCGCGTGCTGGAAGGCCGCTGATCCGGACGCAGGGCGGGCCTGGCGTACATTAAAACTGCCTGAAATTTTCCACCAAGGGGAGAGCACACATGGACTCATCACGACTCGAATACGCCGGCTTCTGGATACGGGTCTGGGCGTCCATCATCGACACCGTTCTCCTGGGTGTGCTGATGTACCCGGCCCTGACGGCGATTTACGGCGGTGCCTACTGGGAGGGCACGGACTTCATTCATGGGCCGGCTGATTTCCTGATCTCCTGGGTGCTGCCCGCCATTGCGGTGGTGTGGTTCTGGATGGCGCGGCAGGCGACGCCTGGAAAGATGGCTGTCGGCGCCCGCATCGTCGATGCGAACACAGGCAACAACCCCAGCACCACGCAGTTGATCGTCCGCTACCTCGGATACTTTGTCTCGGCGATTCCGCTGTGCCTGGGTCTTTTCTGGGTGGGCTTCGATGCGCGCAAGCAGGGTTGGCACGACAAGATGGCGCGCACGGTCGTTGTGCGCAAAAAACGCGGCAACCCAGGCGCCGTGAAGCCCGGCGAACAATGGCCTGAATAAGCAGAGATCACTATGACAGCATCGCTTCCCGTCACCGTACGCCCTGTGCAACCGGACGATTTCGAGGACTGGCTCCCGCTCTGGGCGGGCTACAACAAGTTCTACGGCCGCTTTGGTCCAACCGCCCTGTCCGGCGACATCACGGTCATGACCTGGTCGCGGTTTTTTGATGTCTATGAGCCGGTGCACGCACTGGTGGCCGAGGCCGGCGGTGAGCTGGTGGGGCTGACGCATTACCTCTATCACCGCAGCACCACGCGCATCGGTCCGGTCTGTTATTTGCAGGACCTGTTCACCGCAGAATCCGTGCGGGGCAAAGGTGTTGGCAAGGCCTTGATTGAGGCGGTGTACGAGCAGGCGCAGGCTGCTGGTTCCACCCGGGTTTACTGGCAAACCCACAACACCAACACCACAGCCATGCGCCTGTATGACCAGGTGGCGGAGAACTCGGGCTTTGTGGTGTACGCCAAGCCGCTTTAGGCGGCCTGGCTACGCTTCAGCTCACTGCGGCGCGATTCTGGCGCCGGTGATTTTTTCCTGCGCCTTCACGAGCGCCGGCACAAACTCCTTGCCGTGGCCCAGCGCGCTGGCGGTGGCCAGGCTCTGGTGCACCGCTTCGCCGACGTAAGAGGGCACGTTCACCATCTCTGCCAGGTGGGTGTAGTAACGCAAATCCTTGCGCGCGTTGTCCAGCTCGAACTTGATGCCTGCGAAGTCGCCGCCCAGGGTTTTGGCCATGGCCTGGAAGAGGCCCGAATTCACCGCACCGGCGGAAATGACATCAACCAGCTTTTGCGGCTGAATGCCGGCCAGCGCGCCCACGGCAAAGGCCTCGGCGGTGGCCGTGCAGATCGCCTGGCCGATGAAGTTGTTCAGCAGCTTGATAACGTGGCCGGCGCTGGGGCCGCCCACATGGAAGATGTTCTCGCAATAAGCCGCCAGCACCGGGCGGATCTGGTCGAACACCGCCTGTTCGGCGCCCACCATGGTGTTGAGTTTGCCGAGTTCGGCCTCTACCGGCGTGCGTGCCAGCGGCGCGTCTATCAGCGTGGCGCCGTGCTGCGCGCACAGGGCGGCCAGGCGGCGAGTCGATTCGGGTTCGCTGGTGGAGGTGTCGATCACGATCAGGCCCTTGCGCGCTTTTGACAGCACGCCGTTGGCGCCGAGCAAAGTCTCTTCGACTTGCGGAGAGCCCGTCACACAGATCACCACGGCATCGCAAGCGCCGAGTTCGGCGGGGCTGGCCGCCTGCCTGGCGCCGGCGGCCAGCAGGTCGGCCACGCGCTCCGTGTTGCGGTGAACAGTCAGGCTCACATCAAAGCCCTTGGCCTGCAGGTTTTTTGCGATGCCATGGCCCATCAGGCCGGACGCGCCAATGACGCCTATGTGTTTCATGTTTTGTCTCTTGAGTAAATGGGCTGAGGTGGGAAGAATCCACTTTAGCGATATCTTCCCATCCGTGCTTGCGCCGGCCCGGCGCTACCTGTCAGGACAGGCTGGCCAAATGGGTGGTGGCGGCGGCAGCAAGCTTGCCGTCGAAAGTGGCCAGCGGGCATTTCAGTTCGGCAGCCAGCCAGAGGTAGGAAGCGTCGTAGGCGGAAAGCTGATAGCGCATCGCAAGGTCGGCTACGGCCTGAACATTGACGGGGTGCAGTTCGATTTCCATCATGGCTGCCTCGGCCAGACCCTCTCTCGCATGTAATTCTCCGCGCCGCAGCTTTTTGACGGCGACGCTGGCGATCTCGGTTTGTAAAAGGTGAGGTGCATGCAGCGTGCGACCGTCGAGTTGTTGCCTGGCCAGGTCGTTCCAGTCCTCGCCAAAAACGAACCCGGCAAGGCAACTGCAGTCGACGACCAGCGGTGGCCGCAGCAGATACTGCGCAGGCGGCTCGGCAACGTGAAGGGTGGGCGCCTGCATCACCTGCTATCGCGATCTTGTCGAATCATGTCGACACTGGACATCTGGCTGCCCACGCCGTCTGGAAATCTTGCCTTCAAGTCCGCCGCCACCTGCGCCACCGTTTTCCAGCCCACGCGGACGATAGGTTGCCCGGCGCGGTCATAGCCGACGATGCGCGGCTTGCCTCGAGACGGGTCTTGGTTTGGGGAGGGGGCTTCTTCAATCGCGCGTTCGACAATCGCCATCAACTCGCCCTGCAATGATCGGTGATTGCTCGCGGCGCGTTGGCGCAGGGCTTCCGCCCACGCTTCGGGGACATCTTTAATAGACAGATTTGCCATGACTGGCTCCAAAATGGATATGTGGCTCCATTTTGGGGTCAAAATGGACCTAATACAAGCCCAATCCCCGGGCATGAAGTCGGCTCAGGCCCAGCAACGCATCGGTAAACGGTGTCGGCACCTGCGTCAGCTCGCCAAGCTCTTTGACCGCCGTCACCAGCGCATCGAGTTCGACCGGCTTGCCGGCTTCCACGTCTTGCAGCATCGACGTTTTGAATGCGCCCAGCTTGCGTGTGATGACATGGCGTTCCGCGGGCGTCTGGTTGATCGGGATGCCGATGCGCGCGCCGATTTCCTTGGCTTCGAGCATGATGCTGTGGGTGAAACCGGTGACCAGTTCATCGTCCAGCACAAGGTCCATGGTGGCGCCGGTCAGCGCGCTGATGGGGTTGGCGGTCATGTTGCCCCAGAGCTTGAACCAGATGTCTTTCTGGATTTGCTCTGACACCGGGGCTTCAAAGCCGGCTTTCTCAAGCAGGGCCGCGAGCTGCTGAACCCGGGCGGTTTTTTCGCCGGAGGGCTCGCCGATGATGAGCTTGTTGCCAAAGTGGTGGTGCACCTGGCCGGGCTCGTCGAGCGAGCAGCTGGCATGCACCACGCAGCCGACGATGTGTTTGGCCGGGATGGCCTGGGCCAGCTCGCCGGTCGGGTCAACGGACTTCAGCCGCTGGCCGGCCAGCGCGCCGCCAAAGCCCTGCAAAAACCACCACGGCACGCCGTTCATGGCGGTCAGCACGAGGGTGTCGGGGCCGATCAGCGGTGCGATCTGGCGCACGACCTCGGGCAGGGACGGCGCCTTGACGGCCAGCACGACCAGGTCTTGCACGCCCAGATCGGCTGGCGCGGCGCTGGAGGCCACGGCCTGCGACGTGACCTGGCCCGCCTGGTTGAGCCGCAACCCATGCTGTTGCAAGGCCGCGAGCGTCGCGCCGCGCGCCACCACGCTCACCTCGCAGCCGGCACGCGCCAGCCCCATGCCAATCCAGCCGCCGATGGCGCCCGCGCCGTAAATGCACACCTTCATGCGTGGTTCCGTTTCCTAAGTAATTTCCAGGGAATTTCATAAGCAGAATCGGGCTTTAGCCCAATATCCACCTTGGCTGATAGCTACTGATTTGATAGCAAGCTGGCTTTAGCCTTCGGGCGTGAAGCCGACAGCCTTGACCAGCGGGCCCCACAGCTCGGTGTCCGCCTTGAGCATCGCCGCCAGCTGGGCCGGCGAGGTAGGTGCCACTTCCAGGTAAGACACTGCCAGCCCGTCGATCACGTCCTGTGACGCCAGCGCTGAGCGGATGCCGGCATTCAGGCGTTGCACGACGTCCTGCGGCGCCTTGGCGGGCAGGAAGAAGCCAAACCACTCGGTAAATGCCAGGTCTTTGAAGCCTTGCTCCACCAGCGTGGGCGTATTGGGGGTGAACTTGCCGCGCTTGGGCCCGCTGGTTGACAGCAGGCGGCATTTGCCGGCCGCCACATGCTGGGTGAACTCGCCCGTCGGGCCAGAGACGGCGGCAATCTGGCCGCCAACCATGTCGAGCACGGCGGGCTGGGTGCCGCGAAAGGCAACGTGGCGCAGATCCACATTGCCGGCACGGCCCAGCAGCGCGCCGATGAAGTGCGGCGACGAGCCGGCCGCCGGAGAGCCGAAGTTGGCCTGGCCGGGGTTGGCTTTGCACCAGGCGAGGAAGTCGGGCACGGTCTTCACGCTGGTCGGCACCATGGGGCCGACGGCAAAGCCGTAGTCAAAAATCGCCGCCGCCGAGACCGGCGTGAGGTCGGCCACCGGGTCGTAGGGCAGTTTTTTATAGGTGTGCGGGTAGATGCCCAGCATGGACATGGGCGTGAGCAGCACCGTGGCGCCGTCGGGCGCTGCATTTTTGACGAACTGCACGGCGATCTGCCCGCCCGCGCCGGTCTTGTTTTCGACCACGGCGCTTTTGGCGTAGCCGGGGTGCAGCTTGTCGGCCACGCGGCGCGAGACGATGTCGGCGGTGCCGCCTGGCGCGAAGCCGGCAATCACCTTGGTGCTGTCAATGGCCTGGGCCCAGGCGCGTTGGCCGATGCTGGCGAGCAAGGCGGCGGCGCTGGTGGACTGGATGAGTTGGCGGCGGGAGAGGGTCATGGTGCGGGGTCCTCGGGGCTTTGAGAAGGGTGAGATGCGGAAGAAGGCCAAAAGACATTGTGTCTGCAAGCCGATGTTTTGTGTTGCACGGGATCGGGCTTGTTAACAGGCCCCGGCAGCCAGGTGCGCGGCCAGGTTATTGCGCTTGCCCTCATAGACCGGGTGGCCCTCGATGATCTGCAGCGTCAGGCCCACAGCGTGCTGGGCAAACACCGCCTCCAGATGCTCGCCGGCGGCGGCCAGCAGGGCGTCGCCGGCGCGCTTTTTCAGCGCTTCGCTGCGGCCTGGGGTGATCAGCAGGTTCAGGTAAATAAAGGCCCGGTCAGGCTGGCCATCCGCCACGGGGAAATGCGGCGCCGGCCAAGCCATCACCCGCGTACCGGCTACCGGAAAGAGGGGCGCCGCGCCGTCTTCACCGCGCAGCGCCACCAGCGCGGCGGCCAGGGTTTTGCACAATGCGCCTATGTCAGTGGCGTCGTCGAGGTTGGCGGTGTATTCAATGTTCAGGTGCGGCATGGCAAGGCTTTAAAAGAAGGGGCTTCTGGCGGAGCCGCCATCATGACGAAACCCTAAAAGCTGGTTATTTATACAGTAATATCACGCATGGCCAAAGACAAATCGATTTACACCTGCACCGAATGCGGCGGCACCAGCCCCAAGTGGCTGGGCAAATGCCCGCACTGCAACGCCTGGAACACGCTGGTCGAGTCAGCCGCCGAGAGCAGCTCGCCGGTCAAAAACCGCTACAGCAGCCAGTTCCAGTCGCTGGCCAAGGCGTCCGAGGTGACAACGCTGTCCGACATCGAGGCCGCCGACATGGAGCGCACGCCCACCGGGCACGAAGAGCTGGATCGCGTGCTCGGCGGCGGGATCGTCGAAGGCGGTGTGGTGCTGATCGGCGGTGACCCGGGCATTGGCAAATCAACGCTGTTGTTGCAGGCGCTCGATTCGTTGCAGCGCGCCGGGCTCAACACCTTGTACGTGACCGGTGAAGAAAGCGGCGCGCAAGTCGCGCTGCGCTCGCGCCGGCTGGGGCTGGACGGCTCGCAGGTCAAGGTGCTGGCCGAAATCCAGCTCGAGAAAATCCTGGCCACACTGGAGGCCACGCAGCCGGCGATTGCCGTCATCGACTCCATCCAGACGGTGTATTCCGACCAGCTCACCTCCGCGCCGGGCTCGGTAGCGCAGGTGCGTGAATGCGCGGCGCACCTGACGCGCGCGGCCAAGGCGAGCGGGGTGTGCATCGTGCTGGTGGGCCACGTCACCAAGGAGGGCGCGCTCGCCGGCCCGCGCGTGCTGGAGCATATGGTCGACACCGTGCTCTACTTTGAAGGCGATACGCATTCAAGCTTTCGCCTGGTACGCGCCATCAAGAACCGCTTCGGCGCAGTGAATGAAATCGGCGTGTTCGCCATGACCGAAAAAGGCCTCAAAGGCGTGGCCAACCCGAGCGCCATTTTCTTGAGCCAGCACAGCGAGCCGGTGCCCGGCAGCTGCGTGCTCGTCACGCTGGAAGGCACGCGCCCCATGCTGGTTGAAATCCAGGCGCTGGTGGACAACGGCGGGCCCAGCCCGCGGCGCCTGTCGGTGGGCCTGGACCGCGACCGGCTGGCCATGTTGCTGGCCGTGCTGCACCGCCATGCCGGGGTGGCCTGCATGGACCAGGACGTGTTCGTCAATGCCGTGGGCGGCGTGCGCATCAGCGAGCCGGCCGCCGACCTGGCCGTGATGCTGGCCATCACCTCCAGCCTGCGCGGCAAGCCGCTGCCCAAGGGTTTTCTGGCCTTTGG